>CAMCYN010000138.1 GCA_945883955.1 Akkermansia muciniphila | reverse complement strand
TCTCCGGCCACTGTTCCGGTGCCATGCGCCATGACGTATGAAATCTCTTCGGGCAGACAACGCGCATTCGCAAGAGCCGAGCTCATCGCCCGAATACCTGCGTGTCCATCCGGTCGGGGAGATGTAATGTGATGGGCATCGGTGGTCATTCCATGCCCTGCCATTTCAGCCAGAATTGTCGCCCCGCGTCTTCGCGCATGGGATTCCGCCTCCAAGACTAGGACACCTGCGCCTTCCGCGATAACGAAACCGTCGCGCTCGCGATCAAATGGTCGAGACGCCTCGTGTGGAGTGCCGGTCCGCGCGCTTAGCGCACGCATCGCGCAGAATCCGCCCATGATAAGCTCGCAGATCGGAGCCTCGCTGCCGCCTGCCAGCACCACATGCGCCTCTCCTGCGCAAATGAGCCGACACGCTTCGCCGATAGATTGACTGGCCGTGCTGCAGGCGGCTCCGACTGAAAAGCTCGGCCCTTCGAATCCCCATTCCCGTGCGACGAGAGCAGCCGCCATGTTGTTACGAGACATGGGAATGAAAAAGGGAGAGAGCCGTCGCGCCCCCGCTTCGGCTAATACGCCAAACTGCTCTGCGACTGTCGTGATCCCGCCGTTGGACGAACCAATCACTACTCCGACGCGACACGCATCGAAGCCGCCTTCACTCAAACAAGCTTCCACGAGAGCTTCTCGCGCGGCTGCCACCGCAAACTGACTGTAGCGGTCAGCGTGTCGTACGTCCTTGCTATGAGTAAAGGAAGAGGCGGGATCGAAGTCTTTCACCTCGCCTGCGATTTTGGATGTCAATCCCGAGGCATCAAAAGCCGAGACGAAATCTATTCCGCTGCGCCCACGGATCAACCCATCCCAAAACGACGAAACCGTGTGACCCAGAGGAGTCACGGCACCCATTCCGGTTACAACCACTCGGGGATGATTCATGGCCTTAGGAAAGAAAACCGGGCTGGCCCGCTCATGGATTGCAGCAGGGACAACGCCCCTCCGGAGCCGTCTGACGGCCGTCAAGCCGGGGGCGCTCTTGCCGATTGGCACACTTGGTGCAGGTGAAAATCTCGGAAAGTATCATTTCGGTAGGGGTATCACATTCCTCGCACGATAGCCCAGTCCGTTGGCCGGTCATTCCCCAGCCGGGCACGGAGTCGCGAGACAAGCCTTTCGTCCAAAATAAGGTTTCATAGCTGAAATAACCGCATCGCCCTCAATCGTTCGGAGTCGATCATGCTTCCCACAGCGTACAGTCGGATCCAATGCCGGTAATGAAAATTACCAGCACGTTCCTTCCGCCCTGTTACTCCTCGCAATTGGCCAATTAACACGCCGAAGGAACTGCGGCGCGGCCAAAGACGGCGCTTGGGAACTCCGCACCCTGAAAACGGATCGCGCAGAGCAGAGCAATCTCGCCACAAAGATGCCGGTGATAATCCAGGAACTCTCGGGGCATTGGCGGAACATCCGCCAGACGGCAGGTAACGAGCCGCCCCGATTATTGCGGATCCACCTTGCGGCCTCGCCGGCGTAACCACGCAAACGGCTCCCAGAGCTGGCCCAAATAACTCTCGGGCATCGGTTCGCAGATCCCAAAGTTTTCCGGATAACGCCCCGGAGGCATATAATAAGTACCAAACAGAATATCCCAGACGGGCAATAGACCGGCGAAATTCTTGTCCCACGCCTCGCGATCCTTCGAGTGATGCCACCGATGAAACACCGGCGAGGCAATCACGCCGCGCAGAAAACCGAAGTCCCAGTTGACGTTGGCATGCAGGAAGATCGCAAAAAGGGTGAACACCGGAGCGGTGCTCAGTGTGACGGCCGGATTATATCCCAGAAGCAACACCGGCGAGGCCTGGGCGAGTTTGTTGATGAGATCGTTGACCGGATGCACCCGCAAACTGCCCAGCCAGTCCAGATCCTCCGAACTGTGATGGACGGCATGAAACGGCCACCAACGGCCGCGATGAAACAGGCGATGGGTCCAGTAAGCGAAAAAATCCACCAGCACGTAGATCTGAATGGCCTGCAGCCAGATCGGTTGCCGGCTCAGAGGACCGTACCCCGAGTAAGCCCCGAGCTTCAAAGTCTCGATCGAGATGAGCTTTGCCATCACCGGCAGAGCCAGCGGCAAAATCAGGATCACACGCAGGAAAGGTTTGGTGAGCAGCGCCGTGGCAAACCAGTAAACGACATCGGTCGCCCAACCCTTGCGGAAAACCGGTTGCCTGCGGTTGCGGCCCCGGGCTGCGAGCCGTTCGACGACAAAGAAAACGACCGACAACAGAAGCAACGTCACCAGGAGACTCAGGAAAGTTTGTTCAGTACGCATATCGAACCGGCCTTTCGAAAGGCTGGTGTTCTACGACACCGCCAAGAGCCAAGTGTAAGCGCCACGGAGACGCAGACGCGATATCCAACATCGGCCAGACACACAGACCGCGCTTCCATCCCGGCCGCTTGTGCTGGAAAGAAATCAACATTTCGCTCCCCCCGGCATAGGCTCTCCGGGTCATGAATTCACGTTCCCTCCTCCTCTCCCTTAGCGTGATCTGTCTGCAAGCAAACGCAGCGGACACCGATGTTGTTATCTACGGGGCCACCTCGGCCGGAGTCATCGCGGCCGTGCAGGCCAAAAAGATGGGTCATTCCGTCGTGATTGTCGGCCCGGACAAACATCTCGGCGGACTGTCCAGTAGCGGCCTGGGTTTTACCGATACCGGCAACAAAGCGGTCATCGGCGGACTGGCCCGGGATTTTTATCACCGGATCTGGAAGGAGTACCAAAAGCCCGAAGTGTGGAAATGGCAGAAGCCCGAGGACTACGGGAACAAGGGCCAGGGCAGCCCGGCCATCGACAAGGAACAACGGACGATGTGGATTTTTGAACCCAGCGTCGCAGAGAACGTTTTTGAAGCTTACGTGCGCGAGTATGGCATTTCAGTACACCGCGACGAATGGCTGGACCGCAAAGGAGGCGTTTCCAAACACGGGGACAGGATCCGCGAAATCACGATGCTGTCGGGCAAGAAATTCGGCGGCAAGATGTTCATCGACGCCACGTACGAGGGGGATTTGCTGGCGGCCGCAGGCGTCAGTTATCATGTGGGCCGGGAAGCGACGAGCCAGTACGGCGAATGCTGGAATGGGGTCCAGGTGGGTGTTTTGCACCACAAACATCACTTCGGGGCACTCAAGGATCGGATCAGTCCGTACCGGATTCCGGGGGATCCAGGCAGCGGCGTATTGCCACGGATCAGCACCGAATCTCCGGGGATATACGGTGCCGAAGACAAACGGGTCCAGGCCTACTGTTACCGCTTCTGCGTGACGGATGTGGCTGAGAACCGGATCCCGTTTCCCAAACCGGCCGGGTACGATGCGGGCCAGTACGAACTATTGCTGCGGGTGTTTGAGGCGGGCTGGCGTGAAACGTTCCACAAGTTTGATCCGGTGCCCAATCACAAGACGGACACCAACAATCACGGGCCATTTAGTTTCGATAATATCGGGATGAACTACGATTACCCCGAGGCTTCCTATGAACGGCGCGAGGAGATCCTGGCCGAACACCGCACCTACCAGCAGGGGCTGCTCTATTTTCTGGCCACTGATCCGCGTGTTCCGGCGGAGGTGCGCGAGAAAGCCGCCAGTTACGGTCTGCCCAAGGACGAGTTCCTGGATAATGGCGGCTGGCCACATCAGATCTATGTGCGCGAAGCCCGGCGCATGATCGGCCAGTTCGTGATGACCCAGAACGAACTCCAAAAGTATAGCCCGACGCCGGATTCCGTCGGGATGGGCAGTTACACGATCGATTCGCATAACATCGCCCGGTACATCACGCCCGAAGGATTCGTGCAAAATGAAGGCGATATCGGGGTCCACATCACCCCTTACGCGATTGCCTACGGCTCGCTAGTGCCCAAACGCGGCGAGGTCACAAACCTCTTCGCTCCAGTCTGTGTGAGCAGTTCCCATATCGCTTATGGCAGCATCCGGATGGAGCCGGTGTTTATGATCCTGGGCCAAACGGCGGCCACTGCGGCCTCGCTGGCCATTGAGAAAGGTCTGGCGGTGCAGGACGTGCCGTATCCCGCGTTGAAAGAACGGCTTCTGACCGACGGACAGGTGCTCCAATACACCGAACCGCCCAAAGCCAAGAGTCCCCAGGCTCACTAGGCGCGGCTCCGGTAAATATGCGCGGCGTCGGTAAAATCGACGGAGGGCGAGTCTCGGCGGGAGCTCGCCCTCCCGGATTTCGTTAGAGGGGACGGATCTTGATATTGCGGAACCAGACCAGGTCACCGTGATCCTGCAAACAGAGGTGGCCCTTGGGCGTTTTGCCGAAGCCGGGCATCGCCGCAAATTTGGTTTTGGCCACCTTCTCGTTCCAGTCGTCCGAACCGATCTCGTATTCGACGTATTTGACGCCGTTCATCCAGTGCTCGCACTTGCCGTTTTTGGTCACAAAACGCAGCTGATTCCATTCACCCACGGGTTTGGTGGCGTCCACCGAGGCGGGATAAAGCGCGTACATCCAGCCGGCCTTGTTCGGATCGTGGCCGCCTACGTTGTCGAGAATCTGAATTTCGGGGCCCGTTTTCCAAGGGGTGTTCTCCGTTTCCTGCACACGGAACATCACGCCGCTGTTGCCGCCTGGAGAGATTTTCCAGTCCATCAGGAGCTCGAAATTCTCGAACTGTTCCTTGGAAACGATGTCGCCGCCTTTCTCTTTGCGGAACAAGGCGTCTCCTTCCACGACCCAGGCCGTTGGAAAGGTGTCTTTTTTGAAAGAACGCCAGTTTTGGGCGGGATCTTTGCCGTCAAAAAGCAACTGCCAGCCGGCCGTCTTTTCTTCGGGTGTCAGTGTGTTTTCAGCAGCAAAGGAAGCGGTGGCCACCAATACGGAGAGAGCGGGGAACAGGAATTGTTTCATAGGAAGAGATCACAAAAAACCTAACCTGAAAAACACCCGCAAACAGGCAGAACCTTGGCCGTTATCGACAACCAACGGCCTCCCGAGGCGCAGCGGACTCAGCGCAGCGTGGCCCGCAGTAGTTCCGTATCGGGAAACAACGGGCTCAGAGGAAGCGTGCGGGCCTCTTTGGGCAAAAGAAAGGTGGTGCCGCGCTGGAAAGTGCGGCCGCCGCATTCCACCGCCCCTTGGGTGACGAGAAAAAAGGCGGCGCCTTCCAGGTCCAGGCGCGGCGCCTCGAGTTGCCAGCGGGCTACCCGGAAAAAGGGGCAGGAAACCACAGATTCGCCGTCCGGCAGGGTCAAGCCGGGCTCGTGATCGTCAAAGTTGATGCAGGCCAGCGATTCGGCCTGATGCAGGTCGCGAGGTTTGCCGTCCAATCCGACGCGGTTCCAGTCGAAGGCGCGGTAGGTGGTGTCGCTGTTCTGCTGGACTTCGGCAATGAGACATCCGGCCCCGATGGCATGACAGCGGCCACTGGGCACAAAAATCGTATCGCCGGCTTTGACCTGAAGCCGGTGCAGAAGCGGCTCGATCCGGCCAGTTGTCAGCGTGGACTCAAACTCTGCGCGGGTGACCCCGTTGCGGAAGCCGACATAGACCTCCGCCTCCGGTTTGGCCTCCAGGAACACCCAGGCTTCGGTTTTGGATTCGCCGCCAAACTCTGCCACCTGTTTTTCGGGCGGATGCACCTGCAAAGAAAGCAGGGCGCTTGCATCCAATATTTTGAACAACATCGGGAAGCGTTCGGACTCCGGCAGATTGTCTCCGAACACGTCCGCCCGGTGTTCAGTCCAGAGCTGGTGAAGGGTCATGCCTGCACAGGAGCCGGTGTCCACGACACTCTGCGCGTCGGGACGATCCACCAGATCCCAGGATTCGCCGATGGGAACGCCGTCGGGAATACGTCGGCCGAGGGTCCCAGCCAAAGCGCGGCCGCCCCAGACCCGTTGCTGGTAGATTGGGGTGAACGACAACGGCTGAACAAAACCCATAAGTGTTTTCTAAAAGGCGGTTATTTTGCAGGTGCAAACAGCACACAAACCGCCTTCGAAACATTCACTGGCGCCCCGCTCTGCTCGAGTTGGCCGGTGCCAGCATGGACCGAGAATGGCACCAGGTTGCCGGTCTTCTGGTTGGCGACCAGCAACTGACGGCCATCGGGCGAAAACGACGCCCCGCGCGGTATTTCGCCGAAAGTCGGAGTCGTGCCGAGAAACTGCATCCCTCCGTTACTTTCGATTTCAAACCGGGCGATGCTGTTATGACCGCGGTTGGTAGCCACGAGGAATTTGCCCCCGGGATGCAGCAGGATTTCCGCGCAGCTATTTTCCCCCTTCCAACCTTCCGGCAGCGTCGAAACCGACGGACCCACCTGCCAGGTCCATCGCGAAGTGCTGCGCAGCTGATTCACCGTGCAGCTCAACTCATTCACCACCCAAGCCGTATCCCCCGATTTGGAGATGGCGCAATGCCGGGGACCACTTCCGGGCGGCACGACAATTCCTCTGGGCCCGCCCCCCTGAAGACGCCCGTCCTTATCGATTTCGTAGATTTCCACACGATCCGTGCCGAGATCGGGCGCCATAAAACGGTTCCCCGTCGGAAAGAAATGAATTCCGTGAGCATGCGGCTTCTCCTGACGGGCCGGGTTCACACTGGAGCCGGTGTGCTGCCGTGTATCGCTGGCGGGCCCCAGCTCCCCTTTGGCGTTCAGCGGAAAAACAACCACACTTCCGCCGCCATAATTGGCCACGGCCACGTAATCCCCCTTGGGACTCACCTCCAGATGGCAGGGGCCGTCGCCAGCCGGCTGACGGTTGATAAATTCAAGCGATCCGTCGGGTTTTACGGCATACGACAGCAACACACCTTTGGCGCCCTCGGCCACCGCCAAAAGTGTCTTTCCATCAGGCGTCAACGCGAGAAATGAAGGACTCGTCGCCTCGGCCGCGAGTACGGGTTCGGTCAGCGCCCCGGTCTCGGTATCCAGACTGGTCCGGTAAATCCCGGCGCTGCCGCCCGGATTCGTATAAGTACCCACGTACACCGTCACAGGAGCGGCCATTGCCGATACGGTCAGGGTCGCGACAGCAAAAATCACAGGGAGAACTCTCATGGCCTCATTCTGGAACAGTCGCGCCCCGGAAGCCAAGTACCCAACCGTACAACGCTTGGCATTCCCCAAGGCACCCGCCATTCTCACCCGCACTTCTGACCCCGACGTTTCCCCTTATGAAAGCCCTTGTTCTTACCGATTATCGTAAACTCGAACTCCAGGACCTTCCCAAGCCCGATCCCGGCCCCGGTGAAGTCCTCATCCGCGTCGAAGCCTGCGGCATATGCGGCAGCGACGTACACGGCTACGACGGCAGTACCGGTCGCCGGATTCCCCCGCTGGTTATGGGCCACGAAGCGGCGGGTATTGTGGCCGACATCGGCGCCCACGTCACCGGATTCCAGACCGGGCAGCGGGTCACTTTTGATTCCACCGTCTCCTGCGGGCACTGTTTTTACTGTCATCGCGGCCAGGTAAACCTCTGTGACAACCGTCAGGTCCTCGGCGTTTCCTGCGGCGATTACCGCCGGGCCGGTGCCTTTGCCGAATTTGTCACTGTCCCCACCCGGATCCTGTATCCGCTGCCCGATTCGCTCTCTTTCCAGAAGGCGGCCATGATCGAGGCCATCTCGGTCGGCGTTCATGCCGTGGCCATCACCCCGATCGCCCTCAATGACACCGTCACCGTCGTCGGCGCCGGCATGATCGGACTCCTCACCCTTCAGGCGGCCAAACTCGCCGGCGCACGCCGCATCATCGCCGTGGACGTGGATGATGGCCGACTGGCCACCGCCAAATCCCTGGGCGCCACCCACACGGTGAACGCCAAAAAGGACGACGCAATCCAAGCCATCCGCGAAATCACCGGGGGCCGGGGTGCGGACGTAGCCTTTGAGTGTGTGGGTACAGCCGTCACGGTGGGTTCGGCCATCGAATCGACCCGCAAAGGCGGAACGGTCACGCTGGTGGGCAATCTCGCCCCCAAGATTGAATTTCCGCTCCAGTCGGTGGTGACGCGCCAGATCCGGATCCAGGGGTCGTGCGCTTCGGCCGGAGAAATCCCGGCCTGTATCGATCTGCTCGATTCGGGTGCCATCCAGGTTGACCCGATGCTGAGTGCGTTTGCCTCGATCGAAGAAGGGCCCCAGTGGTTTGAACGCCTCTATAATCATGAAGCCAACCTGATGAAGGTTGTGCTGCATCCCTAAGCCCGGACGCGTTGCTCTCTTTTAAAAGTATGGAACTCTTCGATCTGACAGGAAAAGTCGCTCTGGTCACCGGCACGAGCCGCGGTCTCGGCCAGTATTTTGCGCGGGCTCTGGCCCGGGCAGGCGCTGATATCGCCATGACCAGTCGCAACAAGGAGACGCTCGCGCCGTTTCAGCGCGAAATCGAGGCGTTGGGCCGCCGTACCTTTGCCACGGATCTGGACGTGCGGGATCACGCCTCGATCCAGAAAGCGGTGGCGGAAGTGGAAGGGGCCTTCGGCAAAATCGATATCCTCGTCAACAATGCGGGCTGCAACGTGCGTAAACCCGCCCTCGAGGTGAGCTGGGACGACTGGAACCTTATTTTGGAAACCAACCTGCGCGGCACCTTTTTCACCGCCCAGGCTGTGGCCCGGGGGATGATTGAACGCGCCTACGGCCGGATCATTAACATCGGGTCGGTGACTTGTGTGGCCGGATATGCCGGTCTGGCTCCGTACGGCGCCAGCCGAGGCGGGGTCAAACAGCTCACCATGAGTCTGGCCGATGACTGGGGTAAACACGGCGTCACCGTCAACTGCCTCGCTCCAGGCTGGTTTGAGACCGCCCAGAACCGGGTTCTCTACCAAAACGAGGAATGGGTGCGGTACCTGTGCGACCGGATCCCGCTCAAACGTCCGGGCAGCCCGAATGATCTGGACGCCCCGGTGGTGTTCCTCGCTTCGGAAGGCAGCCGTTACATCACGGGCCAGACTTTGCTCGTGGACGGCGGCATTTCCACCGGGGCCACCAAGGCCACCGTCTAACCTCTCCCTCTCCTATCCCCCTAGTTCCCATGCCCGTAGATAATTCGTTTCTGGTGCTGCTGACCCTCGGTGTCATCGGATTTTTGGTCCTGATGGTGGCCAAGTTCCGGATGCACGCCTTCATCGCCCTGACCCTCTCGGCCCTGCTTTTGGGCGGCGGTGCGGTGCTGCATGGTGTGCAGTTCACCCCGGCCGGAGGCACGCTTCAGGCCGTCTCCCTGATGAACGTCGTCGAGATGTTCCAGAC
>CAMCYN010000137.1 GCA_945883955.1 Akkermansia muciniphila | reverse complement strand
CCGATGCCATGGCGAAGCCATTTGCGAAGGTCCGGTCCGTAGGGGCTGCTAAACTTGAAGTCCTGAAGTGCCTCGGCAATAGCGGCTTTTTCATCCTTTGTGCAGAAATTGATACTCGTGAAATCCTGCGCGCTTTGAGCCGCTTCAAGTTGAGTGAAGTGGACCACGTAAACGGGGCTCCGCCCCGAGTTCACAAGTCCTTCGAGGCTGCTGGCGAGAGGGACTTCCGAGTATGTAAATTCCAGGGGAACGGGTCGGGTGCCCGATTGCACTGTGACGGTTTGGCGGCTGTTTAATTGGGTGAGGGCGGACTCAAAAAAGCTGGTGTCTCCTAGGGTTGCTGACATCAGCAGAAACCTGGACTGGGGAAGGGTCAGAAGAGGAATCTGCCAGGCCACGCCGCGTTCGGGATCCGAGTAGTAGTGAAACTCGTCCATGATGACGTCGGCGACGTTTGCGTCCGAGCCTTCGCGCAGGGCAATGTTTGCGAGGATTTCTGCCGTACAACACAAGATTGGGGCGTCGCGGTTGACGGTGGCGTCGCCGGTGCTGAGGCCGACATTGTTGGGGCCGAACTCGCGACACAATGCGAGCCACTTTTCGTTCACCAAAGCCTTGATCGGGCAGGTGTAAATGGAGCGTTTTCCTTGCGCTAAAGCTTTGAAGTGGAGGGCTGTTGCAACCAGCGATTTTCCGGAACCGGTCGGAGTGTTGAGGATGACGTTTTTCTCGTCAAAGAGTTCCAGGATGGCGTTCTCCTGGGCGGGATAAAGCTGAAGTTTCCTGCTCTCTAGTCCTTCGAGAAATCGTCCGAGCAAAGTGTCGTTATCGAGCGCACCATCCTTGGGAATCCAGTCGCAAAGAGAAGTGGAACCGGCGGTTTGAGAGGGGGTGGATGCAGACACACCCACAGATTGTTCCGGGCGAAGACGGATCGCAACTGTGCGCTCGAAGCTCAGAGCGGCGGGGCCAGGCGTTGGAACTTCGCTTTGCGGGACAGCTTTTTGAAATCGGCTTCCGCCTTGAGCGCGGTGGACCGGTTTTCCATGGGCCACAGGCGAGCAAGTTCCACTGGACGCCGCCCGCTGGTATATTTCGCCCCCGTACCGGCGTTGTGCTGTTCCAGGCGACGCGCGAAGTTGTTGGTGATGCCGCAGTACAAGGATCCGTCGTTACAACGGAGCACGTAGAGGAGCCAGCAATCAGGGGCGGGGTTCATGGCACTATTGGAACTAAGGTTGCGCGTCCGGCTGGGTATTGTGTGAGAAGATAATGGCATTCGGTTGAGCCGAAGGCTGGGCAAACGCAGGCTTAGCCGCCAACTTTGTACCGTAGTAATCAAAATTAAACTCCCCCAATACTGTGAAATTTTCCCGCATTCTCCTTTCCGGCGTGGTGCTTCTAACTCTGAGCCCGAGTGCGCTACTGGCTGCCGACAAATTAAAGGTTCTCATTCTGGACGGTCAAAACAACCACGACTGGAAGAGCACGACTCCGGTGATGAAGTGGGCGCTCGAAAAGAGTGAGCGTTTTACCGTCGATGTATCTACCTCGCCCGAGTCTGGTCCAAAGGCACCAAAGGTTCCCAAGGATGCTAAACCCGAGCAGATCGCCGCGTTTGAAGCGGCAAAGGTAAAATTCCAACAGGAGAAGGCTGCGTTTGATTCCCAAAAAGAGGCCCTTTGGAAATCCTGGCACCCGAAATTTTCGGGCTACGACGTCGTGGTATCGAACTATAATGGCGAGATGTGGCCGGACGAGGTTCGGAAGGAGTTTGTGGAGTACGTGAGCCGGGGCGGTGGATTCGTTGCGGTGCATGCTGCGGACAACGCCTTCTCGGAATGGGCGGAATACAATGAAATGATTGGGGTGGGCGGTTGGGGTGGGCGGAATGAAAGGTCCGGCCCTATGGTTCGCTACCGGGACGGGCAAATTGTGCGAGATGAGATGCCAGGGGCAGGTGGGACCCACGGCGTGCAGCATGAGTTCGTGGTTGAAACGCGTCAGGGCGAGCACCCAATTCTCAAGGGACTGCCGGTGAAATGGAAACATGCCGCAGACGAGCTTTATGCCAAGTTGCGTGGGCCTGCCAAAAATATGACCGTTCTGGCGACGGCATTTTCGGCGCCGGAGACCAAAGGGACGGGAGAAAATGAGCCGATGCTCATGGTGACGGATTACGGGAAAGGACGTGTTTTTCACACCACCCTGGGGCACAGCGCCGTTTCAATGACGGGCCTGGGTTTCCAAGTGACATTGGCGCGGGGCACGGAGTGGGCGGCCACGGGAAAAGTCACGTTGCCTGCGCCGAGTGCCGCTGAGTTGACCGCAGATACTGCGGCATTACGCGAACCGCCCAAACCGTAAGTGTTGGCAGGCTGAAGCGGACTAGGGGGCTGGCAGTTTTTCATCAGGAAGACTTGCCGGCCCTGTCCGCTTTTGCCTGTTCTAATAAACGCTGGGATTTTGGGTCGTCAGGGTGCGCTATGGTTTTGTTCACCCCACTTCTACGCTCCCTAGCAACGTCGGCCTTACTGGGAAGGGGGATACTGGGTGGTTTGGCGCTGTGTGTTGTTCCAGTTTCGGCCCAAGAAGTTGGGGTGTCGGATACCGGGCGTGGGGCGGCGGTTTATCGCGAAAAGTGTGCGGATTGCCACGGGAAAAGCGGGGAGGGGGTGGCTGGAAAATACGACGATGCTCTGGCTGGGAATCGTACGATTTCGTCGCTGGCCCGTTTGATTTCCAAGACGATGCCAGAAGGAAAGGAAGGCACGTGCGTCGGTGAGGATGCGGCCGCAGTGGCGGCGTACATTTATAACGCGTTTTATTCGCCGACGGCCCAGGCCAAAATCAGGCCGGTGCAGGAGAGTCTTTCGCGGCTGACCGTTGCCCAGTATCAAAACTCCGTGGCCGATTTGGTGGGCCGGTTTCGGCCTGGATTTGACAGGGCACCAGCAGCCGAACGTGGACTCCGGGCGGTGTATTCAGGATTTCTAAAGCCGACACCGGAGGAACTGGCGCGAATCGCGGAGGAGAAAAACGGCGAGAAAAAAAGGGAGCTCGAAAAGGCGGCGGAAAAGCGGGAGCGCCTGGACAAAGTCGAATCCCGTCTGGCTGTCTCGTTTGGTGGTGAGGCTCCCAATCCGGAGAAGATGATTCCGGAGAAGTTTTCGGCCGACTGGCATGGATCTCTGGTGACGACGGAGACAGGACTTTATGAGTTTGTGTTGAAGTCCGAGAACGGAGTGAAG
The DNA here is from genome assembly GCA_945883955.1 of Akkermansia muciniphila. Taxonomy (GTDB): domain Bacteria; phylum Verrucomicrobiota; class Verrucomicrobiia; order Chthoniobacterales; family Chthoniobacteraceae; genus Chth-196. The sequence continues at coordinate 6,085 of CAMCYN010000137.1, read as the reverse complement.
CTCTTTGTGAATGATATCAAAGATCCCATCATCGACGCGTGGGTGAGTACCGGGCCCGAAGTGAGGGAGGAGAAAAAGAGTATCTTTCTGTTGGGAGGCCGCACGTACCGGTTGATGGTGAATCTGGTTAAATTTAAGGACAAGAGTGCCTCGATTGAGCTTTGGTGGAAACCGCCGCACGGCACTTTGGAGCTGATGCCGGAATCCCAGCTCGTGCCTTTTGAGGCGCGTCCCAACATGGTCGTAAACACGAGGATACCGGCGGACGACCGGAGTGATGGCTATGAACGTGGCACCACCATTTCCAAGGAGTGGGATCAGGCCACGACGAGTATTGCGCTCGAGGTGGCCGACCACATCGATGCTGATCTCGATGCCCTGGCCGGCACCAAAGCTGGCGCGCCGGATCGAGTGGAGAAGCTGAAGGATTTTTGTCGGCGCTTTGTGGAAACAGCCTTTCGCCGCCCGCTTACCGAGGAGCAGAAGGGGGCGATTGTGGAGCGACAGTTTGAGGCGGCCGCGACGCCGGCGCTGGCGGTGAAGCGTGTGGTTTTATTGACGCTCAAATCGCCCCGGTTTTTGTACCCGGAGCTGTCCCGGGGCGAGAAGGTGGATGATTTTACGACAGCTTCGCGCCTTGCTTTGTCACTTTGGGATTCCATCCCGGATGCAACGCTTTGGAAGGCCGCCGTTGAGGGGCGCTTGCATACCCCCGAGCAATTGGCCAAAGAGGCGCAGCGGATGTTGGGCGATCCACGCACGAAGGCGAAGTTGAATGGTTTTTTCGAGCAGTGGCTGGACATGGAGCGCGCCGAGCATGCATCCAAAGATGCGGCGCTATTTCCGGACTTTGATGAGAAGATTCGTTCCGATTTGCGGCATTCTCTCATGCGCTTTTTGGACGAGGTGGTGTGGGAGGGGCGTTCGGATTATCGTCAACTGTTACAGGCGGATCATCTGTGGCTGAACGAGCGGTTGGCTCGTTTTTATGGAAAGGAAGTTGCTGGGGAAGGCTTCCAGAAAGTGTCGTTCGGGGTGGGACAACGCTCCGGCGTACTCACCCATCCGTACCTCCTGTCTGCGTTGGCTTACAGTCGGACGACGTCGCCGATCCATCGGGGAGTCTTTTTGAGCCGGAGTATTGTGGGGGTGAATCTTAAGAGTCCCTCGGTTGCCGCAGCCTTTGAGGATGCCAAATTCGATCCGTCGTTAACCATGCGGGAGAAAGTTTCGACGGTTACTAAAGGTGCGTCCTGCTCGGGTTGTCATTCCGTGATTAATCCCCTGGGATTCACGCTGGAACACTTCGATTCCGTGGGGCGTTGGCGTACTGAGGACAACCGTAAACCGGTAGACTCAGTGGTGGATTTCGATACCGAAGAGGGGGCGTCGTTGCGCCTGGCGGGACCGGCGGATGTGGCGGCGCACGCGGTCGCAAGCCGGCACGCGCACGAGTCTTTTGTGCGGCAGTTATTTCATTACACCATCAAGCAGCCTCCCGGAGCTTTTGGCGCCGAAACGCTTGAGGGACTCAGAAGTGGGTTTGCCTCCGGTGATTTCAATATCCGCAAGTTGCTGGTCGAGATAGTCCTAACCAAGGCGAAGGAAGGTCTCTCGCCGAATGGACCAAAGGTGGCTCAATCTGCCGAACAAGCATCTGAGTCCCGGTAGGCCCTTCAACTTTTCAACCCCTTCTCTTATGAACCCGCTCAACCGCCGCCAGTTTTTGCGCAACTTGGGTGTCTCCGCTGCGACGTTACCGTTTCTCTCGACGTTACCGAGTCTCACCGGAGCCTCCGTGGCGCCGCGGCGTCAGCGGCTTGTCATCATGTTTTCTCCCAATGGCACGTTGCCTACGGAGTTTTGGCCCGATGCCGAAGGGGAAGACTTTCAGTTTAAGTCGATTCTTCAACCGTTGGAGCCGTTTAAGAAACAGACGCTGATTCTCAAGGGGGTCTTTAATAAGATCAAAGGGGATGGCGACCAGCACATGCGAGGGATGAGTTGCCTGCTCACCGCCAGTCATTTGCTACCCGGGAATATCATGGGCGGAGGTGGTGCACCGGCGGGGTGGGCCAGCGGGATTTCGATTGATCAGGAAATCAAAAATCATTTCCAGAGCCGTCCTGAAACCCGGACGAGGTTTGGTTCGCTGGAGTTTGGTGTGGCGGTCCCCAACCGCGCCGATCCCTGGACTCGTATGTGTTATCTTGGGCCCAACCAGCCTGTGGCGCCGATTGACGATCCCTACCGGATGTTTGGGAAGCTGTACGGGGAGATGAAAGACAAGGACAGCCTGGTGAGCATTTTGGAGGATGTGAAAGAGGATCTACGGCGGGTTTCCACAAAACTGAGCACCCAAGACAAGCAGATGCTCGAGCAACATGTGGCCCTGGTTCGGAATCTGGAACTGGAGCTCAAGGCGCCGGTGGATAAATCGATCGCGCATCCCATGCCCGCACTCGATCCCGGGATTGAGCTCGTGAATGATAACACACCCAAAGTGAGTCGGATGCAGATCAATCTTTTGGTGAACGCACTCGCCAACGATATGACCCGTGTTGCCACGCTCCAGTATATGCGGAGCGTCGGGTCGGCCCAAATGCGCTGGCTCGGAGTGGAGGAAGGGCATCACGGCCTCTCGCACGATCCTGATGGCAACAAGGACTCGTTCGCGAAGCTGCTTAAAATCAATCAGTGGTTTGCGGGCGAGTTTGCCTACCTCGCCAAGCGGCTTTCCGAAACACCCGAGCCATTCGGGGAGGGTTCCATGTTGGATAACACCCTGCTGGTGTGGACAAACGAACTCGGTAAAGGCAACTCCCACACGCTCGACAATATTCCCATTGTGATGGTGGGCGGGGGTGCGGATTTCAAGATGGGGCGCTCTCTTTCATTGGACAAAGTCGCGCATAACCGGCTCTGGATGGCGATTGCCCAGGGCCTCGGGCACCACGAGCTATCTGTCTTTGGTCAGGCGGACCTTTGTGCCGAAGGGGCTCTCGCGCTGAAATAACGCGAGGCCCTGTTGGGACTCTTTGTCAGGGGGCCGTGAGTACCTTGACGAAAGGTTTGCCCATACAACCCGGGGGCACATCCAGATGGAGCGCCGAGGAGAGTGTGGGCACAATATCCGTGATGTAGAACTCGTCAGCGTAGCGGCCCGGACGAAATTGCGGGCCGTGAAAGAGCACGGGAATATGGGTGTCGTAGGAGAACGGGGAGCCGTGGGTGGTTCCCGTCTTGTTGCCGCCTGGAAGAGTATACGGTTTGTAGACAAGAACGACATCCCCGCTGCGTTCGCCATTGTATCCGTTGATGGTCAGGCGGCCCACCAAGCCAGGAGCTTGTCCGGCGAGGAGTTCTTCGCGGCTGTAACAGGCGTGAAATTTTCCGGTAGCCAGAGCCCATTCCCGGATGAAGCTTGCCAGGATGTCGGAAGCGATCTGTTTGTCGCGCAGGGTCGTGTGATTAAAGTAGAGGTGCCCGTTGAAGAGTTTGCGCTGGAGCAGGTAGTTTCCTTCCCCGAAGCGAGCGTTGATCTTTTCGAGAAGGTCCCCCATCAGGGCGATCTCATCGACGCGCTGCCCGTCAAGGCCCTGATGCTCGGCGAACTCAGGTGTGGGTGCGACGCCATGATCCGCGGTGAGTACGATCGTGGTGTTGGCGAGGCCAACCTTTTGATCGAGGTAGGCGAATAATTCAGCCAGCTGTTTGTCGAGACGCAGAGTGATATCCTGGACTTCCTGCGAGTACGGGCCGAAACGATGGCCCACATAATCTACGCATGAGAAGGATACGGTCAGTAGATCGGGTTGTGGGCCTTGTCCAAGTCGTTCGCCATCAATGGCCGCTTTCGCAAACTGGAGGAGGAGTTCGTTGCCGAATGGAGAAGAGGAAATGTTTTCATACCCGGCCTTGGGCGACATCTCGATGCGATGGGGAAAGGTGGGGCTTTTTTCTCCCTGGAACGCACCTTCCCCCGGTGCGAGGTCTTCACGTTCGTAAGCGCTGGCATCGAGGAGGCGATCCCAGGCCTTGCCGACGAAGGATTTAGGGTGTTCCTCGGAGTTAAACTTTATCACCCAGGCCGGAAGCTCGGGCCGGTAGTAGGTGCTCGTGATGAAATTGCCGCTCGCCGATTCAAACCAGTAAGCTCCCGAGGGTTTCTTTCCTGCGGGAAGGATTGCGCCACGATCCTTTAGCGAAATGCCGATGACCTTGGACTGATATTGCAGTCGCATTTGGTCGGCGAGAGTGGCGCCGATAAAATTGCGGGGCGACATTTGTCCAGCGGCACCCGCGGCGCCGACTCCCTCAACGGTGGAGTCTTTGCAGCAGTACATGGGTTTGCCGGTGGCCTTATCAAACCAGTCGTTGCCGATAATGCCGTGGATGGCTGGGGTGGAACCGCTCAGGAAAGTGGCGTGCCCGGGGCCAGTCAGGGTGGGCGCATAGTCATAGCGCGCGAAGGTCATGAAGGCGCCGCGGTCGGTTAACAGGCGAAAGCCACCTTCGGAAAATTGGTCGTGGAACCGCTCCATGTAATCATAACGGAGTTGGTCCACGAGGATGGCTACGACGAGCTTTGGTTTCTCGGCCAGGAGAGGACTGGCAAAGATCAGGCCGATCAGAACGGGGAGGGCGCGTGATAATTTCATAGGGATGAGAGGCGCCTAAATGGTCTCCTAACGGATCCCGATCACAGAGGCTAATTTGAGAGGACCCTGCATAAATAGTCGGTCCGCTTAGCGTCGTCGTGTTCAAATCTGGGCTTTGTGCTAAGAGGTTATGAATGAATCGTCTGGAATTTCGCGAACAACTTGCTGGGATGGATCTCGATCAACGGCCCGGGGAGCAGGAGAGCCGGAGGAGGATGCTGGAGCTTCTGGATAGCGGGCTGGACTGTTTTTCGCGGAGCTGCTTTCCCGGACATTTCACAGGAAGCTCGCTTGTGGTGAGTGCCGACGGGCAGCAGGCGCTTTTGCATCACCATCGCAAGCTGGATCGCTGGCTGCAGTTTGGGGGACATTGCGACGGAAACGAAGATGTGCTCCAGGTGGCCCGTCGGGAGACCTTGGAAGAGAGCGGGATTGAGGGGCTGATTTTAGCCTCGGCGCGCCCGTTTGATTTGGACATTCACGAGATTCCCGCCAAAGGGGGCGAGCCTGTGCACTGGCATTATGATGTGCGCTATGTGTTTATTGCGCCCGAGGGTGCGGTTTATCAAACCAGCGAGGAGAGTGTGGAGTTACGCTGGTTTACTCCGGATCAGATGGAGGCGCTCAACCTCGACGATGGCTTGAGGCGTTTGTTGTCGAAGTGGCGCGGACTGCTTGCCCGCCGGTCTGAACACACCGATTGAGGGGGCGGTGTCTGAAGCGCTCTATCGTCCGAGCGCACGGATGGTCGCTGATTTTTTCTCCAGATCTCTGGCTTCTTTCCGGCGGTTTGTGGCCCGGTAAAGCATTGCCAGATTATCAAGGGTGGCGGCGACATCGACGTGGTTGGGCCCGAGGGCGGTTTCCTGGATGGCTCGTGCGCGATCGAATTGGGGCTCGGCTTTTTCGTACCTGGCTTGTGTGGTGTAGAGCAGTCCCAGGTTGTTGAGGCATTGCGCGACGGTGGGATGCTCCTGTCCAAGCGCCTTTTCGAGAATGGTTAAGGACCGGCTGTAGAGTTGTTCGGCCTGAGGATAAAGGCCCTCGGCGTGATAGAGGGCGGCGAGGTTATTGAGGCCTGTGGCGACATCTGGATGGCGGGAGCCAAAGGCTTTTTCGCGGATGGCGAGGGAACGCTTCAGGAGTGGTTCGGCGCGGTCATAGGCCCCTTCCATGTGGTAGAGGTTGGCCAGATTATTGAGGCTGCCGGTAATATCGGGGTGTTCCATCCCGAGGGTGTTTTCCTGAATGGAAAGGGCACGTTTGTGAAGATGTTCGGCCTGTGTGAACTGACGCTGGTTTGCGTAGAGCAAGGCCAGATTGTTCAAGACTCCAGCGATGTCGGGGTGTTCGCGTCCGAGAGTGTCCTCCCAAATCTCCAGAGCGCGTTCATAAAGTGGCAACGCTTGCTGGTATTTGCCCTG
>CAMCYN010000136.1 GCA_945883955.1 Akkermansia muciniphila | reverse complement strand
CGTAAAACCAACCTTCCGGCCGTGGCCATCAGCCATGGGGAGGACTTTATGCGCTGGGACCTAGTGGTCATTCCTGCGGCACCAGACCTTGGCGCGATCTGGGGCGAATCCACGGTGATTGTGGATGGAAAGCGCATCCTCAACATCTCGCGATACGGGGCAAAGTCGGTCGCACTGGTGGCTGCCAGTGAGGATAATGGCCGTACTTGGACGCCCTCTGCGCCGTCCAATTTACCGATGGCTACCAGCAAACCGTACGCGGGCATCTTGAGCACCGGCCAGCGTTACCTCGTCTGCACCACCACTGTGGACACGGGCGCAAACCGTTCCCCAGTGACCATCGCCGTCAGCAGGCCGGGAGAGTCTGTGTTCAGCAAAGTGTTCGTCATCCGCCGCTCCGTCTTTCCCGAAGGCCCCGGCGTCTCCGATCCTCGTGCTGATTTCAGCTATCCCTACGCTGTGGAGCACGACGGCAAATTGTTCATCGGCTACACCCACAAGAGCCATGGAGCGAATGAGCTGGCGGTCATTCCGGTTCAAAGTTTGCGGGTGGAGTAATCCCTTTCCTGGAGATCGTGATCTTAGACGGCTCAGATCACCTCGCTGTGATAGCCCAATGGATCCTGAAGTAGTTCGTGAGCCTTCCAATTTGAACCAGACCTCGAAATGAAAACGACTTTCAAACCTGCGATAAAAGCCACCCTCCCGGTCCTTGCGGGTCTGCTGCTCATGCCGCTGGCCGCGCTGCACGCCGCTGATGCATCGCCAGACCTGCTTAGAGAGCGAGGTCTGCCGCGCATCCTGTTCAACAACGACAGCGATGACCTGAAGTTTCCAGCCTACCCGGAGCATCATGCCGAAGGTGTCTGGGTGCCGGAGGGGAAATACCTGCCGCTGCCGAAAATCACGTCACTCGAGGACTATCTCGCGCTGCGCATCGGAGCGCTGGCTAAAACGAAAACTCAGGGACTGGCCTATTGCGGGAACTTCGGCGTGCCTGTCTGGGAACTGAAGCGCGACCACATCGCGGCGCTCGGCGATGATCCGCTCCAGCCGATCCTCCAGTTCTGGAAACAAGGTGGGCGCAAATTCTTCTTCTCGGTGCGCATGAACGACACACACTATGGATGGCTCAACTGGCCTCACCTCTGGGATGATTTCACCCTGACGCACCGGCATTTGTTTCTCAAGCCGCCCACAGATAAGGTGTGGGAGACAGAGTTACTCCCATGGATCGAAGGAAAGGCCAAGAAACCTGCCATTAGCCCCTCATCGCTGGCCTTCGACTATGCACGTGCGGAGGTGCGGGCGCATTACATCGAAACGTTGCGCGAAGCCTGCCGTCGCTATGATCTGGACGGCGTCGAATTTGACTGGCTGCGGTATCCCGACCTCTTCCGGAAAGGCGAAGTGAATGTGGCGACAATGACGGACTTCGTTCGCGAGACGCGGGCGGTTCTGGATGAGGCAGGCAAACGCCACGGGCATTCCCTGCGGTTGGTTGCCCGGGTGCCCGTGACTCCGGAGCAGGCGCTCGCTGCCGGTCTGGATGTGGAGGCGTGGCTGAAAGCGGGCTGGTTGGACGCCGTCATCGTAGGTCCCGGAACAAGCTTCTCCTCGTGCCCTCTGGAGCGGTGGGTGGCCCTCGCACACGGGTATGGCGTGCCCGTATACGGCTCGCTGGAGAGGCAGAATCGAAATCACGTTGCTCGCTATGGCAGCCCCGAAACATTGCGGGCAGCCGTCGCCACACTCTGGAGCAAGGGCGCCGATGGTCTCTATTTCTTCAATTTTTATCTCAACGAAGAGATGCCGCAGCTCGACGAGTTCGCCGACCGTGCGGGGCTGGCGCGATTGCCGAAAGAGTATTTCCTCGAATCCGGCGGATTCAATAACCTGACGGAGGGCGGCGGTCCGCTGCCATTGACCTTGAAGCCTGGCACTCCCGCAACCGTGCATCTGGTCATTGCGGATGATCCTGCAGAGGCAAAGGCCACCAGCCTGGAGATTGTGTTCAAAACCGAGGGCGAGCTCGAGACACCGGAGATCACGCTCAACGGTCGTCCTCTCCGCGAGTTAAAATCCGCACGCGGCAAAGCGAACATCAGTTTCACAATGAACTCTGCCGCGTTGAAGGAAGCGCTCAAGCGCGGCGCCAACGCATTCAGTTTCACTTCAGCCGGCAGCGCCACGCTTACGTCCCTGAGCGTGCGTGTGGAACCGTAACCCCCCGCTGCAGCCTTTGAAAGTGGCCATCCCGGACACTGCGCCATGCCCTGAATGGAAAGTTAACGTACGTCCCTGATCTTGATTAAAATAAACACTCATTTCTGAGCGATTCGAGGTTCCAGCTCCCCTTACCTCGGTTTTCTTCTAACACGGAGAATTCGTAGAGGGTCGCTCCTTAATTCAGTTCTTCCCCCCAAAAACCAAATTACGATGCGTGCCTTGATAACTGTGACTCTCCTGCTTGCGGGGAGTGTATTCGCTGCGGATCTTGCCCCTATTCCCGCCGATCCTATCGGGAAAAAGAAGGAGTTATTATTCGCAGATGACTTTGAGGGAACCCAACCAGCGAAAGTCTGGCACTCCGTGGTTCCCACCTTTGTAGTCGAGAACGGTTCACTCAAAGGTTCTCAGACCCGGGATGCCGATATCCAGGCTGCGGATGGAAAACCTGGGGTGAGAAAACACGCGGCGGTTCATGGCCTCGATATTCCGACGAAAGATAGTGTGGTTGAAGTGAAGATCCGTTTCGGAGGAAACGCCATGATGAGTGTGGAGTTCGACGACCGGAATTACACGGGCTCGCATTACGGGCACATCTGCCTCGTGCAAGTCCGTCCCAATGGCGTGACCATTGTCGACCAGCGCGATGGCGGAGATCGGAATGACATCCGAGAGATGGCCAAAGACCCTTCGAAAAAGGAGGAGCGTGCGAAACTTTTGAACGGGCGGAGCGCGAATTTCCCCCTCAATTTAGAAACTGAAAGGTGGTACAACCTGAGAGTTGAAACCGTGAGAGACGCGATGCGAGTGAGCATCGATGAGAAGCCCGTGGCGTTTCTCAAATCATCGGGGATTGGCCATGAGACAAAGTCAAAACTGGAATTTGGTGTTGGCGGGAAAGATGGCTTTTACGACGAACTCAAAGTCTGGAACGCAGAACCCACTCAATAGACCCCCAATGGTTGGTACTGCGGTATGGGCGGATCTTTTTGGAGTTTCACTCGAAGCGATGCCGCCACTCGCAACCGGCCTGCTTTCTCACCCTCAACGGAACCCCTCATGGTAAAAGCCACCCTCCCGATTCTCGCGGTCTTGCTGTTCACGCCGCTGGCTGGGCTGCACGCCGCTGATTCATCTCGAGATCTGCTTGGAGAGCGCGGGCTGCCGCGCATCCTGTTCAACAACGACAGCGATGACCTAAAGTTTCCAGCCTACCCGGAGCATCATAGTGCGCTGTGGGTTCCTGCGGGAGATCCGGTGCCTTTGAAAGGCATCGCTTCGCTGGAAGATTACCTCGGGTATCGCATCGGACCGCTCGCAAAGACGGCCGCGACTGGACTCGCATATTGCGGAAACTTCGGCGCACCGATCTGGGAACTCCGGCGGGATCACATAGCCGCGCTCGGAGACGACCCGATGCAGCCCATCGTGGGGTTTTGGAGGAAGGAGGGCAGGACGTTCTTCTTCTCGATGCGCATGAACGATATGCATCACTCCGTTTGGAACTGGGCGCATCTGTGGGATGACTTTACCAAGGCGCACCGGCATTGGTTTCTTCACCCGCCGACTGAGAGCGAGTGGCAGAAGGCTTTCCTTCCCTGGCTGGAAGACAAAACCAAACCCGGTCCGAATGAATGGTGGGCGAAGGTTCAAACGAAACCAGAGTTCCTCCGTAGTGTGCCGGCCTCGAACGAGGTGAACCGCCAGGGCCTTCTCTATGATTACGCGAAGGCGGATGTGCGGGCCCACTATCTCGATGTGTTGCGTGAGGCGTGCAGACGTTATGATCTCGATGGAGTGGAGCTGGACTGGCTGCGCTATCCGCTGTTTTTCCGGGCTGGTGAAGTGAACATTAGCGTGATGACGGAATTCGTGAGCGAGGTACGCGCCATCCTCGATTCGGCTGCAGAAGCGCAAGGGCATCCAGTGCGCCTCGTAACACGTGTTCCTGACGCCCCCGCGAGAGCAAAAGAGCTCGGGCTAGATGTCGGCGCCTGGCTCAGCGCCGGATGGATCGACGCCGTGATTGCGGGGAATGGCTACATATTTGGTACGAACGAACTGGACCAGTGGGTGGCGCTGGCACACCGGCACCACGTGCCAGTTTATGGAGTCATCGAGCGTATGTCTCGTGGCTTTGCGCGGTGGGGAACGCCGGAAACGCTGCGTGCCGCCGCCGCAACTCTCTGGGCGAGGGGCGCCGATGGCCTGTATTTATTCAACTATTACAACATCGCTGAATATCCGTTACTCTCCGATCTGTCTGATCCTGCGCGGCTCGCCCACCAGCCAAAGGAATTTTTTGTGGATGCTTGCAGAGACAGTAACAACGGCACTGTGACGCAAACTGCCTTGCCGCTTCCCATTCAAGGAGAGTCATCTGCCGGCGCAGTTTTGCTCCTGACCGAGGCTCCGGATCAAGCCAAGGGGCTCAGGCTGGAGCTAGCTTTCAAAAGTTCAGGGGAGCTTGCCGCCCCCGGCATTCTGATCAATGGCCAGAGGCTCGAGGACGTTCAATTGGACCGCAATAAAGCATCTTTCACTGCGGTGTCGGCCAGTCCGCTTGAGAAGGGCGAGTCGCACCTGACGGTGTCTTCCTCTTCTCCTCAACTCGCGAAATTGCTGCGTCGTGGAGTGAACGAATTTTCGTTTACCACGAAGAGTGCCGCCACGCTTACGTCCCTGAGCGTGCGAGTGGAACCGTAGAATTGCTGCCCCACTCGTCTACTCCTTATTGCGCGACAACCGGCATTTGTCCTCCAGTGCTAGTGGATCGATGCCGGCTTTGTACGTGCGCCAAATACCCCCCTGTTTTCTCGAAACCGCTATAAAACGCATCCTCCCTGTCACGCTGGGCGGCGCACTCATCGCGTGCAGGGGCGTCGAAGTTCGCCAACATTCGAAGCAGTAAGGTGCGCTGCAAATGCATGTAGACGCCACGGCGCCATTGTTCCGGGCCAAGACTGTTCAGATACACGCGTTCGGGCGCGGTCAGGGACTCGCAGTAAATCCCTGGCTGATAGCGCTGTACGCTTGGGCCGCCGAAATCGCTGATATTGAGAAGGCCGGCGATGAACACCTCGGCCTCGAGCCGGCGCGAATTTTGAGACGCCAGTAATCGGTTGGCCGAACAACGGGGTCCACCTCAGTGGCACTGGTCACGAGAAGCCGAATCATGTGTTTGAAATCCCAACCGCCTTCCCGGAACTCGGCAGCGATGAAATCGAGCAGCTCCGGATGCGAGGGGAGTTGGCCTAGCGAACCGAGGTCATCCAGTGTGGCACTGAGTCTCGTGCCAAAGAACTGTGCCCACAGCCGGTTCATCACCGCTCGCGCTTTGAGCGGGTTCGCATCTGAAACGATATACTTCCCGAGGTCCAGACGGGTAAGCCGCTTCTGCTCGACGCTTTCCAGCCGGCCCGGAGCGAAGGATGGCGTAGAGGGTTGCACCACAGGCCCACTTTCATCGATCCAGTTGCCGCACGGTAGAACCCGGACTGTCAGCGGCGTTGTGGCCTTGGTCACCATGGTCCACGCGCGTCCGTCATGGAAGTCGCGCGATTTGCTCCGCCGTTGGATTCGGAAGCCGATCTTCGCAATGCTTTTAGATCATAAACTGATCGAAGCGCTTGTTTGTCTTGAACGACTCGATGACGTAATCGCGATACGGGAATATCCGCTGGTTCTGGTCGCCGTGGTATCCCACCGTGTCGGAAAACCGCGCAATATCGAGCCACCACACCGCCATACGTTCCCCAAAGGGCGGCGCAACAGTTTCGCTCTCGGAACCTCCAGCGATGGATTGATGCGGCGTGATGCCACCTTTTCACGAATGAAAGCATCCACCGGATTCGTATTCCCGTTTTGCGGCACCGCCGGTTTCGCCAACGGTGCATAGGCGCAATGCGGCTCATACACCGCCCCCTGAGCGGCCGAACGCCTCAGAGTCTATTTCTGCAACGCAGTCAGTTATTTGTGCGCCTTTACCGGCGGCATCACATCTTCCGGGTCCGATGAAAAGACACGTTCGATGAAGGCACTGCCGGCAGGATTTCCAGGCACTATCGGAATGATCCCATTGTCTGTTTTCTTGATAGCCTGCTCGCGCAAATCGAGCCGCAAGCCCGCCTTCCGCGATTTCGGATCGAAGCCATGACAATGAAAACAGGTATCCGAAAGAATGGGCCGGACATCACGATTGAAGACCACCCGCTCCTCCGTTGCAGCCGCCACGCTCCCACCCAGCGAGAGAACCCAAAGAGTCGCAAAATATGCCTTCGTAGCGGAAGCACAGTGGGAAAAGGACTCTGATCGAATACCGCTTTCGTTACTTTCCGCGCGCGGCCTCCATGGCCTTGATCCACGGTCCCACGAAATGGCCGCTGTCATGATAGGTGCGACCGCTGAACATGTGCCGATCAATCACGCAGGGTTCGTTCACGTAAATGCCGCCACAGACTTCGAGGTCGAACTTACACTTCGCCACCGTCGCCATACGCAGACCCTTCACGATGCCTGCTCGAGCGGGGATCTCCACGCCATGGCACACGCTGGCCATCGGCGTCTTGTTTTCCCAGAACCAGCGCGTGATACGCAGCAGATCCTCGTCTTCGCGAATGTATTCCGGAGCACGACCACCGCTGAAGAAGATACCGGCGTATTCCTCGGGCTTAATGTCCTTGAAGGCGATGTCGGCATCGATCGTGTAGCCTTCCCACTCCTTGGTGATCGTCCAGCCGGGTTTATTCTCGTGCATCACCATCTGATATTTGCGCTTCTCCGGTGCAGCGACCACAGGCTGAAAGCCCGCTTCAATGATGCGGTAGAAGGGATAAAGCGTGTCCACGGTTTCTGTGGCATCGCCGATGACGACAAGGACTTTGGGTTTATTCATAACTGAGGATGGAGTCTGGGTTTGGTGGAATGACTGAGCTGCACTGAGACCGATCGTTCCTGCAGCAGCAAAACTGGTGGTGATGAAAGCGCGTCGATTCACGGGGGCCATCCTGCCACATCGACTATTTGCCACAATGCGGATATGGTGCACAAAACCTCAGGTTTTTCTTCACTCTCACTCCCCTTCATGAACGCTCGCAAACGCCGCAGCATCCCCCGTGTCGCCGTACTCGTCGAGACGACGCGGACCTACACACGCGAACTTCTCGCCGGAGTGCGGCACTACATCGCGGCGCACGGGCCATGGTCCACCTTTCTCGAACTCCGTGCCCTCGACTCCTCGCCCCCCGCCTGGCTGCGTCACTGGAACGGCGACGGTATTCTCACACGCACCTTCACGCAGGAGATGGCCGATTTGATCGCCGCCACCGGGCTGCCCACCGTGGAACTTCGCGCCACCAACCTCTCGGGCGGACACCGTTTTGTGGGCATGGACAACGCCGGCATCGGCCATGCGGTGGCGGAGCATTTCCTTGAGCGGGGGTATCGGCAGTTCGCCGCGTACAGCCTGCAAACCGAGCGTTTTTTCATCGAGCGGGTGCGTAATTTCGCCGGCACCGTCGAGGGCTATGGTTGTCAGTGCGCACAGCTGCCAGAGAACTCCTCCGACAGCGTGGATGATTGGGAGCACAGCCAGAACCGGCTCATCGCCTGGCTGGCTGAGTTGCCCAAGCCCATTGGTATTTTCGCCGCCAACGATCAGCTTGGCGTGCGTCTGCTCGACGCCTGCCAGCGCGCCGGCATTGCCGTGCCAGAGGAGGTCGCTGTGGTTGGAGCGGAGAATGAAGAAACGCTTTGCGCCTTTGCCACGCCGGCGCTGACCAGCGTTCGTTTCGACGGTCACAACGTCGGTTACACGGCCGCCGAACTGCTCGATCAACTCATGCAAGGCAAGTCGCCGCGCCGGCGCGAGACCCTCATCGCGCCCAAAGGTATCGTCGTTCGAGCCTCCTCTGACGAACTGGTCATCACCGACCCGCTCGTGGCCAGCGCCGCGCGTCTGATCCGGGAGAACGCCCTGACCGGCATCAACGTCGATGACCTCTGCGGCAAGCTCAATGCCTCGCGCAGCACTCTCGATCGCCGCATGAAAGCCGCGCTGAAACGCTCCCCGAAACAAGAGATCAACCGCATTCGGTTCCGCGAAGTCGAACGCCTGCTGCGCGAGACCGATCTCACCATTGAAGTCATCGCCGAACAGACCGGCTTCGCCCACAGCCACTACCTCCAGGCCGCCTTCAAAGAAACCTACGCCCAAACCCCCGGCCAGTTCCGGTGCCGCCACCGGGGAGTGCTGTGGTAGTCTTGAGTCGGGGGACGAAACGCGCCACCTCTGGTGAATTCAGCCGGTAAGTTCATCGGCATCGTAGAGGACCTTTCCGAAAACTACAGCGTTGCCATCTACGCGGATCGTTTGGGTTCGGTGGGTTTTCATATCAGTGCACCCAGCGTGCAATCCCTGTCAGTTTCGCAACGCTTGCCACTCTGGAGACGGAGGCGTACCGCTTTCGTTGCATAAACGAGCGTTTGTGTAATTCGAGGGTTAGCCCCCCTCCCCTGCTCCGCTGGAGCCACCCGCCTGAAAACTAAGCAGGCCTGATAGGACCATATACAGGGCTAATAATCATTAAAACATATGCTGGAGGGTGTTACCTAGCCCTGTGTTTCTTGGAAATAATCATAGGGTACCCCCGCGGATGTCATACCCACCCTGTTAGATTCCAGCTTTTCCTATGTATAGAATCCGTATTTCGCACCAGCTTTGCACCAGAGTCCGCCGTGTGGGCGCATAGCACATTTTCCACCCAACACTATGAACCGAATTTACCAAGGCCGAGTCTCCAGCGTAGAGAGCCAGCAACCAGATGGTCGTTTTAAGCAGGTAAGTATTGCTGGAACGCGGGACTCTCAGGATCAATCAACCTGTCCGCTTACGCACCATCACTGCGTCTTTCAAGATGCGGTGAACTACTACCTTGTCGCCCTCGCATCCCTTGCCAATTCAGATCAGGCAATTGATGGAGAGCTACGAGTCATGCAGGATCTTCGGAAGCAGCTTACAGCTGCATGGGAACGCTTCCCGCGGGAAGACGCAGCGAGAAAGCACGCGCGTTCTTTGCGAGATTCGGTGAGCCCATGGTTGATGCTCAGTTCGGCTGCGTCGCTAACTGATGCGTTCGAAGCAATCCTGA
>CAMCYN010000135.1 GCA_945883955.1 Akkermansia muciniphila | reverse complement strand
GTTTTGCGGGTCCACAATCGCCAATGTGACCACCACGGAGGAGATGCGGCTAAAGCCGAAGCGCCGTAATTCGTCGGTTATTTCGCTGTCCTTGAGGAGGGCGGCCGGGAGGGGGGGGACTTGAGAAGTGTCGGCCTTTTTGATTAGGCAGAACTCCAGGCGGACCAGATTCTCGGCGAGGGTATGGTAGAAGTTCTCTTCCGAAGCATCCTCGGCGGTCGCGATTTTGGGAAACGCTCCGGTCAAAGTGGTTGCATCCACGGGCAATCCTGAAGTGCTGTCCATCAACACGTAAGGCATCGCGGTATTGGCGGCTGTGGTTTGCCACGGAAGCGCTCTTGCGTAGCGTTGGAGTAAAAAGTTTTTGCTATCCTGCCGGACGCGATAGCCGACCAGTGAGATGTTGCTGCGTTTGTCCGCTTCCAACTCCGGGGAGTAGCCGGGAGCTTCGGCGAAGAAAAAAAAGCGGTCATTGCCTGCCACTTTGTCCAGATAGGCGTCGACATCCTGACGCTGGATGTGGTGAGCCAGATCGGAGGCAATCTGGTTGAGCGCGTAGCGCGCCTCGGTATCGCAGTCTGTGGCCTGGCGGGAGTTCCCGGTGAGGCGGGTGGTCGAACTCATGAGTTGGAGCACCAGGGAGCAAAGAATGGCAAGTACTGCTACGGCCACCATCAGCTCGAGCAGGGTAAACCCCGAGGAGTTTCCGCGGGAAGAGGCGGTGAAAGGACGGACAGTTCGGGGGGTGTTCATGTTAACGAACTGGGAGAGGTACGAGGGATTCAATGGCCCCTTCCGGTCTGGCGGTCACCGGAGTGGTGGCTGGCCAGGCGATCTTAATCCTGACAGCGGAAGCGTTCTGAGCCGATGCTGTGAATGTGACCTTGAACAGCTTGAGGGCACCTTGTTGGACGGGGGACATGGCCGCTCCGTCGGTGCCGGCATCGGTCAGGATCATGCTATCGGGGGCCACTGTGAGGGTGTCACTGGTAGCGTCGGCACCTTTGGTGCGAGTGGCGACGAGGGCCAGCGACGGGCTGGTAAAGGTGGTGGTGTTCTCGTCCTCTGAGGTATTCACAAGCGACGCCTGGATGTCTGCGGCAATCGAGGAAAGCAGATTGGAGGCGGCCGTTTGCAAGTTGGCTTTGCGTGAAGTTTTCAGTCCGACCGAGAGCAGCCCGAGCATACTCAATAGCGCAAAAGAGAAGATGGCCAGGGAGAGGGCGACCTCGGCCAAAGTGAACCCATCCGTGCGATGTCGCGTCGAGAGAGGGAGGCGCAGAGGTTTGGAAAAGTGCATGGAGGTGGGGGGGGGACGGCCTCTTAGCGGCCAAATTAGGTCAGTTTCCAGAAGCGGGGCAAGTCTACTAGAAGCCGGGCGGGAAAGGAAGCCGTCTCAGGATTCCGAACAGTGGGGAGTGGTTTCTTCAGTGGAAACCGTGCCGAGGGAAGTCGGGGTCGCATCCATGGCCTGTTCAAAGGCGCGCCAGGCCAGCATGGCGCATTTGACCCGCTGGGGAAACTTGCGTACTCCGCCCAGCAGCCGCAGGTCGCCCAACATCTTCGGGGGCTCCTTTTGGCCCTCGGTGACAACTTCGGTGAAGGCCCCTAGCATCTCTGCGGCTTCCACGCGGGTTTTGCCCTTCAATTTGAGCGTCATCATCGATGCCGACGCCTGGCTGATGGCGCAACCGACGCCGGTAAATTTAATGTCCTGCACCTCACCGTCCGGACCGAACCGGACGTGAAGATGAATCTCGTCGCCGCAGGAGGGATTGTCGCCGTCAACGTGGACGGCATTGTCCTCGAGCAGGCCGAAGTTTCTGGGGCGTTTGGAGTGATCCAGAATAACCTGCTGATAAAGCTCTTCAAACTCGGAGTTCATGCAAAGAAACTGTTGGCTTCGTGGAGAATGACAAGCATGCGCTCGAGTTCTGCCGAAGTGTTGTAGAGATAAAAGCTGGCCCGCGTCGTACTCGGGAGCCCGAATTTACGGGTGAGCGGCTGGTTGCAATGGTGCCCGCCCCGCACCGCGAGTCCTTTCTGGTCGCAGAAAGCCGTCAGGTCATGGGGGTGGATCGACTCATGGGCAAAGCTTACCAAGCCACCCCGGGGCCCCTGCGGTCCCAGCGAGCGGAATCCGGCGATTTCTCCAATCCGGATGTAGGCTTCCCGGGCCAGCGCTTCGTCATGTGCCTGGATATTCGCGCGACCCACCGTTTCGAGATAATCGATGGCGGCCCCCAGTCCTACCGCACCCGCGATATTCGGTGTGCCGGCCTCAAACCGCGCCGGAGCCGGCTTGTAGGTGCAGGATTCGTATTGCACCGAGAGAATCATCTCTCCTCCCCCCTGCCAGGGCGGCGTTTTGGCCAAAACCTCCTTCCGTCCGTACAGCGCTCCGATCCCGGTAGGGGCGCACATCTTGTGGCCGGAGAAGGCGAGGAAATCGCATCCAATCGTCTGGACGTCCACAGGCAGGTGGCCAGCGCTCTGGGCGGCGTCGACGAAACTAATGGCACCCACGGCGCGGGCTTTGGCGCAGAGTTCGGCGGCTGGGTTGATGGTGCCCAAGAAGTTGGAAATGTGAGTGAAGGAGAGAATGCGGACTTCGGTAGTCAACAGCCGCTCCAGGTTGCTCAGATCCAGAACACCTTCGGGCGTTACGGGAATAAACCGCAGCTGGGCGCCGGTTTGTTTGGCGATCATTTGCCAGGGAACCAGGTTGCTGTGGTGCTCCATTTCGGTGAGCAGGATGATGTCGCCGGGTTTGAGAAAAGCACCGCCCCAGGCGTGGGACACCAAGTTGACGGCCTCGGTGGTTCCACGGGTAAAAACGATGCAATCCGGGCTGGGAGCGTTAAGGAAGCGGGCGACCTTGGCGCGTGCGCCTTCGTAGGCGGCGGTGGCCCGGCTGCTTAGTTCGTGTAAGCCGCGGTGGACGTTAGCGTTGTCGTGCTCGTAGTGGTGGACGAGAGAGGCAATGACAGAGCGCGGTTTTTGGGTGGAAGCGGCGTTGTCCAGGTAGATCAGGGGGTGACCGTGGACTTGCTGGTGGAGGATGGGAAAATCAGCCCGGAGTGCTTCTAGCCCGGAGGATTGGGAATGTGTCTGGAGCATCAAAAGCGGAAGGTAAAAAGCGGCCCCATACCTTCGTGGACGGAGGGCGAACAGGCAAAGCAGATTCTAGAGAGGTCGTGTAGTTGCGGAAGAGTCCCTTTTGGGGTTTAGATTGGAATCAATGGAAGTGTTGGAAAATGAGGCTGTCGAGGACCTGTTCCGCTTTGCTCTCTTGCTTACCGGCAAGCGGAGTGAGGCCCTCGGCTGTGTGGCTGAGGCCCTCGAAGAATCGGGAACCCGTGCCGCTCAGTTCCGGGCCGAGCGGTCCCGCTGGATCTGGACGGCTCGCTGGCTGTGGGATCGTTTGCGCAAACGGCTCCCCTTACAAATACCCCAGGGGGATCTGGCCCCGGAACTGATACCGTTTTTCGAGGCGCTTACGGTCAAGGAACGGGCGGCTCTGGCCTTGCGGGCCATCAGTCACCTTGAAATATCCGAGATCGCTCAGGTCTTAAACCAACGGCCCAGGGAGTTGCGGCAGTTACTGGCGGACTTGTTTGAAGTGCGGCAGGTGGCGGGTCTCGACGAGATGGTTTTACGCGATGGCGTCGTGGCAATGCGCCCGACTCCCGAGGAATACTCGGCTTTGGTAACAACCTGGCCGCCCCGGAAGGTGGTACGCACCGGAAGGAGCGAGCGGGCGATTGGCGTGGCGGCTGTGGTTTTCGGCGTATTGTTTATCGTGGCGTTTGTTTTTCTCGAACGCTGGCGTAATGCCGATAGCAACCTCGCCCATGAACAGGCCGTCCGGCTTCTGGAGTATAATGGCCACTCCAATTCCGCCGAGTTTGAGCCGCTGGACGGCACCCCAGCCAAATTGGGCGACTGGCTTTACCTTCACGGCATGGAGTCGGTCCACATCCCGGCACCGCTGGACAAACTGAAGCTCGTGGGGGGACGAGTGGCGCAGTGGCGAGGCGCGGAGTTGGCGCAACTTGTTTCAGAAAACCCTAAGGCTGTATTGTTTATCGTTGATGCTGCTGCCTTTGCCGCCGATGGCAGCGGGGCGATTCCGGGCCAGTTGAGCGGATCGGGGTGGAGTGTGCGCTGGCAATCCGCGGGGCGTTACCTGCTGTTGCTGGCGGTGCCCGGGGGACATTCGGACCTCGAAGCGATGTTTGCCGGGTTGGACCAGTAGTGGCAGCCGGGCCTGTAGGCTGAACTACTGCTGCAGGAATTTTACCACCGCTTCCGTCCGCGAGTTTACATGCAGCTTGGTGTAAACATTGCGGATGTGTTCGCGCACGGTTTCGAGACTGATCCCGAGTTTGTCGGCAATTTCTTTATAAAGAAATCCTTCCGCCAGCAGGCTCAGGGTTTCGCGTTCCCTCCGCGTTAACGAAGCGACCTCGGCGGCAAAGGTGCCAATTTGCTGGAAGTATTCGGCCACCTTCCCGGCCATCTGGCGCGTCATTGGTACGCCGCCGAGCCGGGCTTCATGAATGGATTCCACCAGCTTCTCCGCCGCTGTGCGTTTGAGCAGGTAG
Organism: Akkermansia muciniphila; assembly: GCA_945883955.1. Lineage (GTDB taxonomy): Bacteria > Verrucomicrobiota > Verrucomicrobiia > Chthoniobacterales > Chthoniobacteraceae > Chth-196. The sequence continues at coordinate 4,778 of CAMCYN010000135.1, read as the reverse complement.
CCGTTTGCCCCGGCCTTGAGGGAGTTAAATAAAAACGGGCTTTCGTCGTAAACGGTGAGCATCAGCACGGGCAGCGTCGGCATAAGGCCCTTGAGCTGGCGCACACATTCAATACCGGACATACGCGGCAGACCGATGTCCATGAGCACAATATCCGGCTTTAGAGAGGGAATCTGGGTCAGCGCCGTTTCGGCATCCCGACAGGTGCAAACGACTTCAAATCCGGCATGCGCCCCCAGAAGGGCCGTCAGGCTTTCCCGTAACCGGGCGCTGTCTTCGACGATGGCTACACGCACGTTGGAGTCGGGGGAGGCGGGCATACTGGGGGATGTTATGCGATGGGTCCGGTGGATGTGAGCGGAATTGTGATCTCGACTCGGCAGCCTGTCCCTGGCGTCGAACACAACAACAGACTTGCTCCAACCCTTTCGGCGCGTTCGCGCATGTTTCCCAGACCGTTCCCTGCGCCCTGGGCTTTCGCCGGATCAAATCCGGTGCCGTTGTCCTCGATGGAAATGTGCAGGGTGCTCGGTTCGCGGAACTCCAGGTGGATACGCACCTCGGTGCCTCCGGAATGTTTGAGCGCATTATGGAGGATCTCCTTGCAGATGAGAAAGAAATGATGGCGGACATCGGCCAGCACCATCAGCTCCGGTAGCCCGGTCGGGGCGGTAAACCACACGCGAATGGCGCTGGATTCAAACAGTTCATCCACCCGTCGGCCCAAATATTCCACCAGGCTCCGCAGCGAGTCATTCTGTGGGCGAACCGCCCAGACGATTTCGTCCAGCGAAGTCACCATTTCGCGAGCCGTGGCGACTATCTTGCGGCTTTGCTGGCGCACCACCTCCGGGTCGTCGGCCAGACGCGAACTCATTTCGCCCAGCCATCCGATCTGGGTTAATCCCGCCCCGAGATCATCGTGGATGTCCTGGGCGATCCGGTTGCGTTCCGTCTCCACCTTTTGATGGAACTCCAGTTCGCGCAGTCGTATCCGCCAGCGTCGTCTGGTGAGCGCGCGCACCAGTCCGGCTAGCGCCGCGGCGGCGCTGATCGCGCCGATAGCGAGGATCCACGGCCGTTCCCACAGTTCGGGTTCTACGGTGAGCGTTACCGTGCTGCCCTCCGGATTCCACGCCCCGTTACGGAGGGCGGCCTGGACCTGAAACCGATAATTTCCAGCCGGTAATGAACTGTAGTGTGCTGTGCGTTCGCTTCTGGCTTCCACCCACTCCGTCTCCAGTCCTTCCATCCGATATCGGAACCGGACCCGTTCGGGGGTCCGGAAATGAATGCCCGTGTATCGGAATTCGTAGCGGTGGCCGCCCGGGGAGATCCGCAGGGATCCTTGATGCCTGCGGCCCGCCTGATTTCGATTGCGGACTTCCCCGTCGATGCGGGTTTCCTGCAGAAAGACCGGCGGTGGCAACTGGCCCTGTTCGAGTTGGGCGGGATCAAGCACGGCCAACCCTTTCTGGGTGGGGAACCAGAGGCGTCCATCGCGGGTTCTCGCTCCGGGTGATTGAGGGGAACTCGAATTGCGCAGGGCTGGCAGGCCGTCAGAAATCCCAAAGGTGAGACAGCTCACGTGGCTTTGCAGGCCTTCGGCGAACTCGTTGATTTGCTTCTGGTTGACCCGGAAAACTCCCTGGTTGGAACTCATCCAGAGGTAGCCCCTTGTGTCGTCCTGAATGTGCTCGATGAAAAGGTCAGGCAGTCCCTCCCTTTTGCCGCAGGTGACAAACCGGCCAGCTTTCAGGCGAACCAGTCCCGCGCCGGCAGTCCCAATCCACACCGATCCATCCGGTTGGGGAAGCAAGCATCGAATGGGCTCGCCCGGCAGTCCCTCCCGGCTCGTCCAGCGGCGTCCCATCCCCGGGCCCATCGAAAAAAGTCCGTGGCTTTCGGTGCCCACCAAAAGGAAACCTGCCGAATCCTCCGCCATACAGGTAATGGAAACCACTCCGGGATGCTCCGGGAGCGGGAACGGAATGATCCGGTCCCCGGCCAGCTTCCCGATACCGTTGGAGTTCCGGTGCCCGAGCCAGATGCGTTTCTGGCGGTCTTCAAACAGACACTGGATCGGGCCGGTACCGATATCCGAGTCGGGCAGGGGGACAAACCCGGCTCCTTGTCGGCGGAAGCATTTACCCGACGCGGTGCCCACCCAAAGCTCTCCTTTTGTGTCGCTTAACAGGCTCCGGATTTGCAACGACTCGAGCCCTTCTTTACGACCAAAGCAACGGATCTGACCGTCTTTGATTCGGCTCAAGCCCGAGTCGGCGGAGCCGATCCAAACCTCGCCTTCTCCGCTCTGGGCTACACAACTAATCGAAGACGACGCCAGTCCGTGTTCCTGTCCGTAGACCTGGAAAAGCCCGCGGTGTAAACGGTTGAGACCGCCTCCGTTTGTGCCCACCCAGATGTTGCCTTCCCCGTCCTCGCACAGGGCCTGGATCCCGTCGCTTGCGAGCCCTTCCCGCGTGCTGAACTGTTCGACATCCCCGTCGGCATCGTAGCGAAACAGTCCCTGACCGGCGGACCCTATCCAGAGTCGGCCTTGTGTGTCTTCGAGACAACAGAGGGAGCTGTGACGGTCCCAGGCGGGGGCACCCCTTTCCTCGATCCATTGTTCGTTTCGCCAGAGTCGAACCCTGCCCCCCATGGCAATCCACCAACCGCCGTTCCGGCTGGGTGTCAAAAACTGATACTGGGCAAAGGCTCCCTCCAGTACCGGGACGGGATTTTTATCCTGTAACTGATAAAGATTGAGTCGGTTGGAGACCCAGGCCTGCTTTTCCGGCGTCTGAAAAAGTTTATACGGAGCGGTCCCCTCCGTACGCCACTGGACAGGTCCGGGCGAAATATTACCCTGAGATATCCTGTTTATGGTTCCGTCTTCGGACATCAGCCAGAGGGTGCCGCTTGCTTCCTCGGCAAATGCGACCAGGGCGTTTGCGGGCTGATCAGCCGGTAATTTGAACTCTTTAAACTGGCCGGCTTCGAGTCGCACCACCCCGCCTTCTTCGGTACCTATCCAAAGTCTGCCGCCCGAATTGACGAACAGACTCCGAACGTGGGCGGAGCGAAGTTCGGGGACTTTGATGCCATCGAAAATTTCAAAATGCAGTCCGTCAAAACGCACAAGGCCGTTGGGTGTGCCTAACCACAGAAAGCCGTCCGGAGTCTGCGCAATGGCTGTGATGTGGTTCTGCGGCAGCCCGTGTTCGACCTGCCAGCCGCGGATCCGGTATCGGCCGGGCAGTTCTGCCCGAACCGACAGGCAGGACCCGAGCCACAGGATCGCGGCCAGCAGGCCGATGGTGTGTGCTCGAAATGAACGGTGGGCGGGCGCTGGCTCTGGATAGCCGGAGGACGGGGCGGAGCGCATGGCGGGAGGGAACTTCGCTCCAACTTTGCCACAGGGCCGCAACCCACTGCGAATCTTCGTTTGGTTGGTTCTCGAAAATGGGCTCTCCTCGCCGCGTGCCGGTGAGGGCATTCAAACTGGGCTGATCTTCGCCGGGGGGGGCTGGATTGACGTCTCAAAGGCTCCCCGGTCGGGGGCGGGGTTATCTTTTTGCCAACTCGGGAATTTCCATAAAGGCGTAACAAACCATGTGCAGGATGTGCATCTGCACGTCTTCGACCCTGCCATAGTGTCCGTCGTCGATGACGATGGCCTGGCCTGCAATTTCGGCGAGTTTCCCGCGGTTTGCGCCGACGATAGCGGCGGTTTCCAACCCGAGTTCATTGGCCCATTCGAACGCGCGAACCAGGTTGGGGGAGTTTCCGCTGACACTTGCGGCAAGGAGGACGTCTCCCGGGCGGGCGTAGTTCTCGAGCTGGCGTTTGAACGAGTCTTCGTACCCGTAATCGTTTCCGAGGGCGGTGATCCAGGCTGTATTGTCCGTCAGGGAAAGGATCCGGAAACGCTGGGGGAGTTTGTCCGAGGAGCCTTTGCCGAGATCGGTGGCAAAATGGGAGGCGTTAGCCGCACTGCCGCCATTGCCGATGGCGAAAATTTGCGCATCACGCAGCCATGCGGAGCGGACGGTTTGCGTGAGACGTTCCACGGCATCGAGCGGTACGGAGTCGAGGGCCTTGTGTTGGGCGCTGATGTAATTTTGAAGCCAGTTTTGCATGCCGTGGTTCTAGGTGAGGTTGGAGTGGGTTTGCAGACGTTGGGAGGCGAGGGCCAGGGCGCCCACGGGCACAGAGTCTTCGCGTAGGGCGGCGAGGACAATCCGCGGACCGGGCTGGAAGGCGTCCATCACCATCCGCTGATGGTGCCGGGCTACGGCCGCACGGAACGGTTCGCCTAAAAGGGAGACGCCGCCGCCGAGGATCAGGACCTCGGGGTGGCAGAGGTGCGTTACATGGGAGAGGGCTTGAGCGAGGTGTTCGGTCGTTTCGTCCAGAATCCGTTCCGCGAGGCGATCGCCGGCTGCCAGAGCCCCTCCAAGGTGGCGGGTTTCGTGACCCGGATCGGCGGCGACTCGACGAGCCAGGTCCGAGTCTGGCGAGTCGATGGTGGCCCCGCGGATAATCCGGTCCAGCGCCCAGCCAGAGCAGCAGTCTTCTGGGCGTAAGCCTTTCGTATCGAGCCAGAGATGGCCCACTTCGGCTTCGCCGCCGGTAAACCCGTGCAGGATTCGGCCTTCGTGTACGAGCCCTCCGCCGACGCCGCTGCCAATGGTGATATAGAATACGGGGTCACAGTCCCGGCCCGCGCCATGGAGGGCTTCGCCGAGGGCGGCAACATTGGCGTCATTTTC
>CAMCYN010000134.1 GCA_945883955.1 Akkermansia muciniphila | reverse complement strand
CCTGCGGATCCTGAGGAAACCGCCGGAGCGTTCGCCTCGGCTTTCTCCCGGACCGATGGTCCGACCTTGTTGGCGCTTTCGCGTCAGGCGTTGCCGATGCAGAACGAAGTGTCCGCGCAGGTCCGCCGTGAAGGTGTGCTCAAGGGCGGCTACATTGTGCACCAGGAAGTTGGTGCCCTGAAAACCATCCTGCTCTCCTGTGGCAGCGAATTGCAGCACGCCATCGACGCTGCCAAGACTCTGGGCGACGGCGTTCGTGTGGTCTCGATTCCCTGTATGGAAATCTTTAACGGCCAGTCGGCGGAATACCGGGAATCGGTATTACCTTCGTCCTGCCGCCGTCGTGTGGCGATCGAAGCGGGAGTCAAAGACGCCTGGTTCCGTTATGTCGGACTGGATGGCGTCGTGATCGGCCTCGAACGTTTCGGGATCAGCGCTCCGGGTGACGTTGTCATGAAGAAGTTCGGGATGACCGCTGCGACGGTGGTCGAAGCGGTGAACAGCCTGAAGTAATCGGCTGATTTAAAAAGGGCGTGCCTTCCGGAAACGGGGGCACGCCTTTTTGTTTAACGCGAAAGCGCGATCAGGAGTGGGTGGAATTCGGAGCCGGAGAGGGTTGCTGGGGCGTGTCGGACGTGGCATTCCGCAAACGCGAAATTAACGAGGAGCCGCTGCTAACGAGTTGTGAGAAGACTTGTTTGGGGGCGTTTTTACCGCGTTCTTCTTCTTCGAGCTGGGCGAGGGCTTCGTTTTTGGCGGTCTGCCAGGCCGGTGCAAATCCGGGTGCGGTAACGGTGAGCCGTTGCTCGGCGCGAATCAGCACTTCGAGCTGACGCACCTTCTGGCGGTCGGGTGACTGCAGCAGGGACTGCACTTTGACGCGCAGGTTTTCGTTGTCAGTGCCGGTGGCAGTGATTTCGGACTGCAGCTTCTGGAAGGCGTCAGTGAGGGTTTTAAGTTGCGCAAACTGTTGGGCCTCGGAGCGTTTGATGTCGCGCTGGGCCAGGAAGAGTTTAAATCGGAAGACCACGGCTGGAACGAGTCCCGCGTAAACGCCAAGAGCAAAGGGGTCGGTGAGCCATTCGGTGAACATTGCGGCAGTGTAGCGGTAGAGGCCGCGACAGGGAAAGCCGGAGATGTGGCAGTTGCCCAAAGCCGGGGTCTGGTTGATTCCGGCTGGCGCTCAGAAACGAACAACACACGGGCCGAGGGGAAATGCTGATTTTCGGGTACATCACAGAAAACCATGGATAAATACGGCGGGACGGGTTGGCTTGGTTCCATGGACTCTTCTGCAATTGCTTTCCTGCTCGAACTTCTCCACCAGCCCAGCCCCACCGGATTCGAAGCCCCCGGCCAGCGTTGCTGGATCAATTATGTTCGTCCGTTTGCTGATTCGGTTGATTCCGACGCCTATGGTACAGCCTGGGCGGAACTCGATGGGAAAGGTCCCCGGGTGATGCTGGCCGCTCACGCCGATGAGATCGGCTTTATTGTCAAACACATCACCAAGGAAGGCTTTCTCCGGATGGATCGCATCGGGGGATCGGACACTGCGACAGCCCGGGGGCGGCGCCTCCAGGTTTTGGGCGATAAAGGGCCGGTTCGCGGGTTAGTCGGGAACACGGCCATTCATTTGCGCAAAGGCGGCGGGGACGAGAAGGTTCCCAAGATCCATGAATTGTTTGTGGACGTCGGAGCGGCGTCGCCGGAGGAAGTGGCGGAGCTGGGGATCCGGGTGGGGCATCCGGCGGTTTATGCGGATGGAGCGGAGCGTCTAGGGGAACATCGCATCGCGGGCCGTGCGTTGGACAACCGGATCGGTGGATTTATCCTAGCGGAAGTCATGCGGCAATTACATGCCAACCGGCCTGCGGCCAATGTCCTCGCGCTCAATGCGGTGCAGGAGGAAATTGGCGGGCATGGTGCCCGGATGGCGGCTTACCGGCTGCGGCCGCAGGTATGTATTGTTCTGGATGTGACTCATTCGACGGACACCCCCGGCATTTCTGCCGACGAACACGGCGAAGTGGAGCTCGCCAAGGGCCCCAGCCTCACTCACGGAGCCTGTAATCATCCGGAAGTGATCCGGCGCCTCATGACGGTGGCGGGCGAACAGGACATCCCCATTCAACATGAGAGCGCCTCGCGTTTCACCGGGACCGATGCGGACGTTATTTTCGAAGTGCGTGAGGGAATCCCGACCGCCCTGGTGTCGTTGCCGCTACGCTACATGCATTCAGTAATCGAGGTGGCCGATCTGCGGGACGTGCAATGGGTGATCTCCTTGCTCGTGGCGTTCGTGCGCTCTTTGCAGGTGGGCGAATCGTTCCGGGTGCAGCTTTAGGAGCTGCAGTCACTCTGTGGATGGCGGACGGGGCTCGGGGTTAGAAGAGGTTCCGCCATCCAGAGGGACACCGCCTCTTCTTACGCCAGAATCCCTTTTACGAGGGTCCCGTGTACGTCGGTGAGCCGGTAGTCACGTCCTTGAAACCGGTAGGTGAGGCGTTCGTGATCAAACCCCAAGAGATGAAGCAGCGTCGCATTCAGATCGTGTACATGAACCGGATCCCGGGTGACGTTGAAGCCGAGTTCATCGCTTTCGCCGTGAATGTGGCCCTTTTTCAAACCACCGCCCGTTAGCCACATCGTAAAACAACGGTTGTGATGATCCCGCCCGTCGTTGCCGCCCTGGACCATCGGAGTCCGTCCGAATTCTCCTCCCCAGACCACCAGTGTGTCTTCTAAAAGGCCGCGTTGTTTGAGGTCTTTCACCAGCGCCGCGCTCGCCTGATCGGTGTCTTCGCAATTTTTTTTGATCTTCTTGGTAAGGTCCCCGTGTTGATCCCAGGCTTCGTGAAAGAGTTGCACAAAACGCACCCCGCGTTCGATGAGCCGTCGGGCGAGCAGACAATTCCTCGCGTAAGTAGCCTCCTTCACGTCTTTAATGCCGTACATCTCCAGGATGTGTTTGGGTTCGCTACTTAAATCCATGAGCTCAGGCGCGCTCGTCTGTAATCGATACGCCATCTCGTAGCTTTGGATACGGGCGGCGATGGCAGGATCGCCGGCTTCCTGGACCGAGAACTGGTTTAGCTCGCTCAACGCATCCAGCGAGGAGCGCTGGACTTGTGCGTCGATTCCTTTGGGGTTGGAGAGATATAAGACGGGATCCCCAGCGCTTCGAAATGGGACGCCACTGTAAGGAGTCGGTAAAAACCCCGAGCCGTAGTTACTGGCGCCGCCGCTAGTCCCTTTGGCGCTCGTGAGGACGACGTACCCCGGCAGATCTTCGCCTTCGGTGCCCAGTCCGTAGAGCGACCACGCGCCGAAACTAGGGCGTCCGAATTGCTGGGAGCCCGTGTTCATGAGGATCTGCGCGGGCGCATGATTTACGGCGTCCGTTTGCATGGACCGGATCATACAAAGGTCGTCAGCGAGTTGTGCGGTGTGAGGCAGCAGTTCGCTGAAATCCATACCGCTCTGCCCATGTTTGGCGAATTGGTATTTGGGTCCGAGTAACGCGGAGTTGGGTTTGATAAAGGCGGCGCGGTAACCTTTTAACAATTCGGGCGGTGGCAGTTTGCCGTCGCGTTCGGTGAGCTCTGGTTTGGGGTCAAAGAGTTCCAGTTGGCTTGGGGCGCCGGCCTGGAACATATAAATCACGCGTTTTGCTTTGGCGGGAAAGTGCGGCTGTTTGAGTTGGTTGACCGTGGCTGCGGCGGAGGCTTCGCGGGAGAGTAGCGAGTTGAGGGCGATACCAGCGACACCGATGCCGCATTCACCCAGGAACCAACGGCGGGTTAACGCACGTCTGAAAGCGGGGGTTGGCGAGGTTGTGTGGGAGGAAAAATTCATAACAAAGGCCTCTGGGCTTTGGCGGTTTTGAGTTTTGGACCGTTAAGACTTGGTGATGGTTTCGTCCAGGTTCAGCAAAACGCGGCTCACGATGGTCCATTCGGCAATGTCGTTAGGCGTTGCGTTCGCTGGAATATCCTGGGGTTTCGTGAAAGGGGAGAATGCGATCTGCCCAGCCTTCAATTGCCCCTGCCGCAGTCGGGTGCGGTTTTCCTCAAGAAGTTTGAGTACCGCCTTCAGCTCTGGCGGTTTGATGTTGCGCGCCATGCAAAGTTGATAGGCGTAGTTCGCTCTGGATTGATCGGAGTCGCCGCCTTCCCGAAGAATCCGTTGCGCCAGAGCCTGAGCGGCTTCCACAAAAATGGTTTCGTTCAGACTCGTTAGCGCGGAAAGCGGAGTGTTTGAGCGCGGCCGCCGAGCGCAGGCGAGATCTCCATTCGGAGCATCGAAGCTGCTCATCACGGGATCCGGCATGGATCGTTTCCGGAAGCTATACAGGGCGCGGCGATAGCGTTCCGGCCCCTCCGGGGGAGTCCAGTAAGTGGGTTTCGTATAATTGAAGTCCAAGACACTTTGCGGGACGGGTGGAAAAATACTCGGGCCACCAATTTTCGAATGTATCAGTCCGGCAACAGCGAGCGCGTTATCCCGGATAACTTCCGCTTCCAGGCGAAAACGCGGCCCACGTGCGAGGTAACGGTTACTGGGATCGCGCTCTTGCGCTTCGGGCGTGGACTTCGAAGACTGCTGATAGGTGTCGCTGTTTAGAATAGTTTCGATCACGTGTTTCTGGCTCCAGCCATGATCCATGAAATCGACGGCGAGATAATCGAGCAGTTCGCGTTGTTCGGGGGTTGCGGCCCGAGTCCCGAAATCCTCGGATGTTTCACAAAGCCCGCTGCCAAAGATGGACTGCCAGATCCGGTTCACTGCGACCCGGGCTGTCAGCGGGGAGCGTCGGTCTGTTAACCATTTTGCAAAGGCCAGACGGTCGGGGTTCGTCGTTGCCTCGAATGGATTCAAAGTCAAAAGCGGGTGGGCCGCGATAACCTGTTTGGGTTTATCCCAACCGCCCCGATCCAGAAGGTGTGTTAGGCGGGTGTCGGATTTTTCGCGTTCCGCAAGATGCAGTACCGAGGTTAACGGCGTGGGCGCTTTGGCCCATTCCGCGGCGATGCGTGTATTGGTTTCTTTGGCATCTTTGAGCGTCTTTCTCCAGGCGCTGAAAAGGGCGGCTTTCTGTACTTCGGTGCGTTGCTCCACCGGCGTTTTTATCGCAAGAACGGCCCGGTAATCGACCGGTTGCGCCTTGGGATCGGGAGCGTTTGTGGTGCTGATGCGGCAACGACCGAGCATGGTGTTGTGCCGGCCGTTGTCGTCGCCACTGTGATTAAAACGAAGCAGGACTTTGAGTTTCGTTCCGGCTGGCAGATCCAGCGGCTTTTCAAATTGAACCACGGCGACACTTTCCTGATTCCGCAGGAGTGGCCCGCGATCAGCCCGCCAACCTGTGTCTCCCTTTCCGTCGATGAGATATTCTACGGGGCCACGTATCCGCTTATGCTCTTTATCGAAAGACGCTTTCCATTCGTCTTCGAGCGGCAAGGACGGTTCGGAGTAGTCAGCGCTCGCGTTACAAAGATTCAGCCGCTCCCACTTGTCGGTGTTAGGGAGCTGGTAGGAAGTAATCATCTCGGTGATGGCCCAAGACCCGTATTTGCTGCGGCCGGGTCCCTCAAACGGCAGATCACGATGGGTGAGTGCCTCGAGCCGGAGGCCGGTGGTCCCTTGGAGATTCGGCTCAAAAATGGCGTATATGTCGCCGTTGGTGGAGGGGTGTCCGAGTGTCAGGATGGAGAGATCCGCACTTTGGGTCGGGTGGTTGAGTCCCGAGGTACTTTCCATTTCGGACGAAGCTTGCGGGATCCATTCCACCTCTTTGGCTTTTACTGAATCCTCCCAGGCGGCGATCTCCTCCTGAAATTTGGGGTGGAGTGTTTTGAGTTCTTCTTCGGCCTTTTGAACAGCCGTCTGGATGCTCTTTAATTTCCCTTGTTGTTCCTTTGTGTAGACCCACGACTGCGCTTCGTAAGTGTTATTAAAAAAGGCGAAGATTCCGTAATATTCGCTGTGAGAAATCGGATCGAATTTGTGCGTGTGACACTGGGCGCATTGGAGCGAAAGGCCGAGGGTGGCTTTTCCAATGCAATCCATGCGGTCAAACATTTCGTCCATGCGGAATTGTTCGGGAACAATCGCGCCTTCTTCGTTGGTCATGCTGTTTCGCAGGAAACCGGTCGCTACGATCTGATCTTGTGTCGCGTTTGGAAGCAGGTCGCCGGCGAGTTGTTCGACGAGAAACTGGTCGTATGGGAGATCCGTGTTTAGCGCTCCAATGACCCAATCACGCCAGGCCCATTGCTCGCGTGGTAGATCCTTTTCATAACCGTTACTGTCGGAGTAACGCGCTGCATCCAGCCAATGACGGGCCCATTTTTCGCCAAAATGGGGAGAGCCCATTAAAGTTCGGATCGTCGACGATATTGCAGCCTTGGCATCTTTGGCGCAGGCCTTCTCGAATTCCGCGACTTCGTGCGGGGAAGGCGGAAGGCCCACAATATCCAGATGGAGTCGACGGCAAAGAGTAGCGGCGTCTGCCGGAGGCGCGGGTTGCAGATTCACGCTCTGAAGTTTGGCCCGGACGAGGCTGTCTACGGGATGCTGACCTACGGGGATGGCTGCTTTTTGGGGTGCTTCGAAGGACCAGTGTTTGGCGTATTCTGCGCCTTCGGCGATCCAGCGTTTTAAGGTGTCGATCTGAGCCGCATTGAGGGGTTTTTTCTCCTTGGGAGGAGGCATAATCTCATCCTTATCGTGAGCGAGGATTCGGGCGATCATGGCACTTGAATCCGGTTTTCCCGGAACAATGGCTGCGCCATCGGATTTGCCGCCTTTGAGTGCGGCCTCCCGGTCATCAATTCGGAGCTTTCCCTTTCGGGATTCTTCGTCGCTCCCATGGCAATGAGTACAGTGCTCCGCGAGGATGGGTTGTACCTCACGGATGAAGTCTATTTTGTTGGCGGCTACCGCTCCGGATTGGATTGAGGTAATGGTGCCGGCCGCGAGGAGCGCAATCGTTGATTTCATAGGGGGAGGAAGGAGGGCAGCTAAGCAGGCCGAGCAGGGATCTGCTTTCAAAAACCAGTCTAGGAAATTGGGTTGCTGTGTCTGCCCACATGTTTGGGGGGGATAACAATAAGGCTCATGTTGCAGTGGCTCCGTTCGCTCCGCGTTAATAGCGCAGCACAAGGAAACTCGGGGTTTTGCTCCAGTCAGTTACGGGATGGAGGCGACCTAGCCCAAAAGGGCGTGAGTATTCAGAGAGGCTGGGGGATAAAGACCGGTTTTTGAGGAACCGCCAGAGCGTTCCGATCCGGTTAGGATGCGGGCTGTAAGCGAAAAACAGCCCCAAGGCCCGTCCACTTCCACTCCTGTCGGCGTTCGGTCACGATACGGGCCCAATGCACAGAACGGTTTTCGAGCCCCAGTGCCGTGTTGCTTTAAAGTTGCGGTAAAATAGCAGCAGCTACGACGGTAGATTAACTCTGCTGAAAGAATGGGTTCCTTCTTTTCGCATTTTCACAGGGGCCGTTGGGATGGTTCGTTCCGGTTTAACACCGCCCGCCAAAAGTGTAGTTTACGTTCAAACGACATGCTGGCGTGGGCCGGACTGGTGGATGGAAGCCGTGTGAGATGCAAAGAACCGGGCTCACTCGTCATTAGGACGTGCCGATGGAAGCTGGTCTCCGCCTTGGCTCCGTTAAAAAACAAGTGGGTGAGGTCTTTGTGTTTGTGGAAAAAGGCGGGGAAGTCGTTGGGCACTTCCGTGGCGCTTTGGATTTTCGAATCAAGGCTTCCGGCTCGGGTGCAGGATCCCAGCACGTCCCAAAGTGCGATCCGGGCGGTTTTGAGTTTCTGGATTTTGAGGTCGTAAGATGCCGTGGCTTCAAAATCCAGAAGTCGGCCCATGATCCGCCAAAAGGCATTTTGGGGATGGGCGTAATATTGGGAGGCTTTGAGCGAAGCTTGTCCGGGCATACTGCCTAGAATGAGGACTTGGGCCTGCTCATCCTGAATCGGCTCAAAACTGCGAATCTGCGCCATACGGCCGACTCTCTTACGGGAGATGCCAGTTGCGCATCAAAAACAGTTCTTGTGGTACTCGTTTTGAGCCGTCCCCCCGGCGGCGAGGTCGCTTATCCCAAGCCATAAACCATGAACCATGAACGTCCTCTCGTACCCTCCTCGGATCTGGCAGGAAGGCTAAAACTCCTGGGTGGTTGGGCGGATCACGATTTCGTTCACGTCCACCTCCGCAGGCTGCTCGATGGCATACGCAATGGCCCGGGCCACGGAATCCGCAGGGATTTGATGGGTACGGTAAAACTCCTGGACGGTTTGGGAAGCCCCGGCATCGGAACTGCCGGCAGCTAACTCCGTCTCTACGGCCCCGGGACAAATCGCCGTGACCCGTAAGTGCGGTCCCGCCTCCGCTCGTAACCCTTCGGAAATTGCTAGGACGGCAAATTTCGTGGCGCTATACACTGCTCCGATCGGGCTGAACACCTTCAACCCCGCCACGGATGCGACATTAATGATGTGTCCCGATTGTTGCAGTCGCATTTGGGGGAGAGCGCAGGCGATGCCGTAAAGCACCCCTTTGACGTTCACATCAATCATACGCTCCCACTCCGACACCTTTATTTTGTCCATGGGTGCCAGGGCCATGATCCCCGCATTATTGATCCACACATCCACTCGCCCGAACTGGTCCAGCGCCGTTTGGAGCAGTTTTTCGGAGTCCTGGCGCTTGGTGACATCCGTTACCTCCGTGATCGCCCGCCCTCCGGCCTGAGCGATCTCCCTGGCCACTTGTGCCAGACGGGATTCTCGGCGTGCGCCGAGCACCAGTTTGGCCCCTAGCGAGGCGAGATGCCGGGCGGTAGCCTCCCCAATCCCGCTACTAGCTCCCGTGATCACCACCACTTTCCCATCGATATTTTTATTCATATCCTTCCCCTCATATCTCTTTCGCATACTGCGGTCTTTGCGGCTGTATATCCCGATTCTAACGGTTCCGGAATGGACTCGGCACGATGTCCTGAATGCCAATCTGGGATGGGCGGTTTCCGGACGAGATTGGCCTAGGGGATACCCTGGGGGGCGATTCGCCAACCACGGAAAGAGCTGGAATGGTTATGGCAGGCAGGCCGGGTTTTATGAGTCGGCAAGCGTCGCTGATGGCCCTGTTTATGCTGGCCATTTTACAGGGTTCGGTTACGAACCCTGTTTCGTTTTTCAATATTTAATACACCTCATAAACTATGAATGGCTTCCTGAATAAATCAGTCTCATGTCTTTCCCTGTTCGCGCTATGCAGTTGTGCGAGTATTGTCAGCAAGTCCCAGCGGCCTGTGACAATCAATAGTAGTCCGGCGGGAGCCAAAGTGACGGTTTACAATCACAGCGGAGCGATTGTCCAAAAAGGGGAGACCCCCTTAACGA
>CAMCYN010000133.1 GCA_945883955.1 Akkermansia muciniphila | reverse complement strand
CGGATTCCGGCGCTGCGTTACGGAACGGCGCTTGTTTATGAGGGGCCGCGTTTTGGCGGGCGTGTGGAGGCCCAACGGGTCAGCGGGCAAACTCGAGTATCCGCGTTTGAAACGACTACTCCCGGGTACACCTTCTTAAATGCGAACGTGAGCTATTCGTTTGTCGTCCGAGCAACCAAGTGTGACGTGTACTTGCGCGGGACCAATCTCACCGATGCGACGGCTCGAGAACATTCCTCGTTTCTTAAGGAAGTGCTTCCCCTTGCTGGTCGAAGCGTTTCGTTAGGAATGCGCGTTGCATTTTAGCTCCTAATCCAGGGCCTGGCGTGTCTTTGGCGCGCCAGGCCGTGATCGGACTTTGCCTTGGTAGGTTCTCCAACCCTCTCTCGCTTTGCAAAAGGGTGTCCGATCGAATCGGGACAAGTTCACCCCGTTGGCACGATTACTCTGAAAGCGAGAGTTCGGTGATCAGCGCAATTCGCGGTCTGTGGGTGGCCTCATGCCAGGCACCCGCAGGGAAACTTTCTGCGGATTACGGCAGCGTGACCCGGAGGCGAATAAAGCGACGGGCTGGGGAGTTTGTCTCGTGGTGGTGAAACTGAGACGCTCGAAGGTGAGCCGGAACCTCACGCGTTGTAATCATCGAGTTCCCCTCGTTCACAGAAGCACGGGCTTTCTATTATCCAGAGGAATACAAGCAGACCAAGGTGCTCCGAGAAGGGCCCGCCACCGCGCAATTCGTGGCCGTTGAAGGCTGGTCGGAATGATGAACCTTTAATCCTCCGCAAAACCACCGGACTGGCCGTAAAAGCGTGCTGCTGAACGGAGCAGGCGATTATCATGATCAATCTTGAACTGATGTGTTGAACCCATGACCGACTCAGCCCTCGTCATTCGATCTGCTTCCCTGCAAGACGTCCCCGCCTTGCAATCGCTCTTGGTTATCGCCGCACAGGCACTGCGATGATTCGCAAAGGGGAATTCGCAGGATTTGAAAAGCTCCTGCCCATCAGAGCCATGGTTGCCGCCGACATACCCGCAGCTCTTGATCTCTGGCAACACACCGAGGGCGTTGGCCTGACGAACGAGGAAACTCCCGAGATGCTGGTTTCGTTTCTGGAACGCAATCCAGGCTCAGCTCGGTCGCCTGTTTGGATGGAAGACTCGTCGGTGCCGTACTCGGTGGTCACGATGGTCGGCGCGGTTACGTCTATCATCTGGCTGTCGCCACGGAGTATCGCGGGCATGGCCTCGCTCGCTCACTAGTAGATCGCACCGTATCTCAATTTGGGGTTATCGGACTGTTGCGGGCGACCATTATGGTTTACGCCTCCAATCATGATGGTCAGTCCTTCTGGCGGCATTTGGGCTGGCAGCCTCGTCTTGATCTGATGCCCATGCAAATCCCCATGAAGCCGCCTTCACCCCGATGAATCCTGATTTCGTTCCAACCTGTATCTTCTGTCAAATCGTACATGGCCAAGCTCCGGCGCACATCATTTGGGAGGATGACGCTCATCTCGCATTCCTTTCGATCTACCCCAACACCCAGGGGTTTTCCGTGGTCATCCCCAAGGCCCACCATCCGAGCTACGCGTTTAATCTTCCTGACAAGGTGCTGGCCGATTTGACACTCGCGGCCCGCCAGGTCGGTCTGTTGCTCGACCGTGCCTTGGTTGGGGTGGCTCGTACAGGGTTCATCTTCGAGGGTTATGGCGTGGATCACGTCCACGCAAAGTTGTTTCCCATGCATGGCACGGGCAACGACAGCTCTTTCCGCCCGATCTCCTCCTCCGTAGATCGGTTTTTTGATCGCTATGAAGGATACATTTCCTCCCACGATGGCCGTCGGGCCAACGACGAAGATCTTTCTCGTCTCGCTGAGCACATCCGCAGTGTTCAGTCCTGATTTTTACTCTGCATGAGCACCCACACCGCCACCATTCGCTGGCAGAACACTGGCCCCGATTTTCTCAAGCGCTGCTATTCGCGTGAGCACACGATCCACTTTGATGGTGGTGCCATCGTGCCCGGATCGCCCTCGCCCCACATCGTACCTGCACCGTGGTCGAATGCAGCCGCTGTCGATCCCGAGGAGGCGTTTGTCGCATCAGTGGCGAGCTGTCACATGCTCTGGTTTCTGCATGTCGCGATTGATGCGGGCTTTGAGGCTTCAAGCTATGAAGACCAAGCCGTGGGTGAGATGACGAAGAACGAGCAAGGCAAGCTGTGGATCAGCCGAGTGAGGCTCCATCCGCGCATCGAATGGCGCGGCGAAAGGCACCCTACGGCCAGCGAACAAAAACGCCTGCACCATCAAGCACACGACGAGTGCTTCATAGCCAACTCCATTAAAACGGAGGTCACCATCAACAATCCATGACCATCACCCGCGAGGATTTCATTTTAACTGATGAACCGCACAGATTCGATATGCCCGCCATCGCTACGTTGCTGCAGGGCACCTACTGGGCGGCGCAACGAACCGTGGAGCAAGTTGCGGAGTCGCTGACGCACTCCACTTGTTTGGTGCTGACCTCGGCCGGTAAGACCATTGGCTTCGTTCGGGCCATCTCCGATCACTCGGTGAACTCCTACATCTGCGATTTCATCGTGTCGCCTGATTATCAGCAACAAAGGCTGGGCACATGGATGCTTGAGACGCTTATGGCGCATCCGTCGCTTGCGCGCACTAATCAGCTGCTCATCACCAAGAATGCGATGCCCTTCTATGAAAAACACGGCTTCGCCCCGCATCCTTATGTCTGTATGAAGCGATCCCGAATACTTGCATCATGAGCCCCATCGATCTCAGCCACACCATCGAGCACGGCATGATTACCTATCGTGGTTTGCCTGCCCCTTTGATTTGCGATTACCTCAGTCGGGAGGCCTCGCGCGAGCTCTACGCGGAGGGCACGGAGTTTCACATCGGACGCATCGACATGGTGGCGAACACGGGGACGTATCTCGACAGCCCGTTCCATCGTTATGCAGACGGGAAGGATTTGTCCGAGCTGCCACTCACATCGCTCGCCGGGCTGGATGGGATCGTCGTGCGTTGCGAGGGGAGAGAAATCACGCGCGAGTGCTTCGAAGGTCACGAAGTCGCTGGCCGCGCGGTACTCCTCCACACCGGCTGGGATCGCCACTGGCGCACGGATGGTTATTTCGAGGAGCACCCATTTCTCACAGCGGATGCCGCCCTTTTTCTGAAGCAGAGCGGCGTGAAGCTCGTTGGCATCGATTCCTACAACATCGACGACACGCAGGGTAAAGCTCGCCCCTCGCACAGCATCCTGCTCGGCAGCGAAATCCCCATCGTCGAGCACATGACAGGTCTGTCGCAGGTGCCGGAGACGGGCTTCCAGTTCTTCGCGGTTCCGCCGAAGCTGAAGGGCTTCGGCACATTTCCCGTACGCTGCTTTGCGATCGTCGAAAGGGTTAAAAACGTATGAACACCGTTACCGAGCTTCCGTTTAACAAACTGCTGAATCTACAAGCCGCCGCCGATGATGCGCATTTGCTGCGACTCCCTGCGGGCGGGCAATATCTGAACCATCTTGGCACCGTCCACGCGAGCGCCTTGCTGGCCTTGGCGGAGGCGAGTAGCGGGGAATTTCTGCTGCGTTCGCTCGGCGGAGCGGATGGCATTGTGCCGGTCGTGCGCCGATTGGAGGCAAAGTTCCGTAAACCGGCAAATGGCGTCACCACCTCGGCGGCCACTGTCACCGACGGTGCATTGGACGAACTCCGCGCCGGATTGTCGGGCAAAGGTCGCGGGCTGATTTCCGTGAATGTCGAACTCCACGATGAGTCAGGTACCCACACCCTTTCTGCCACAGTTGAATGGTTTATCACGAGAATCGTGCAAGCAGCACACAATGAGACTGATACTGCACAAAATGTGGTCTGATATATGTTAGACCATGAGGAATTCGTGGATCGCAACCTCATCAAGGTTCGGCGTGCATCGGCAAGTGATGCGGTTTCTATCAGCAGCCTCTATCGGCAGTTGGTGTCAAATCCTGCCGTGAGTATTTCCCCCGATCACCTTCAAACGCTAGCAGGGTCCGAGAGTCATTTCGTTTTGGTGGCGGAACAGGACGGTGTCGTCAAAGGCACGGTCCTATTGTCGCTGTGCGCCGACGTCATGTTCCATAAGCAGCCTTTCGCGGTCGTTGAAAACATCATCGTTGATCAAGGCGCCCGTTCTGTGGGTATTGGGGCGGCTCTCATGCGTGCAGTTGAAGTTCACTGCAAAGCTGCTGAATGCTCAAAAATCATGATGCTCAGCGCGTCGCATCGCGTAGAGGCGCATAAGTTTTTCGAGCGGCAAGGGTATGTCAGCAGTGCAAAAGTTGGGTTCGTCAAATACCGCAAGGCATTCGCATGAGCGCTATTGAGGTAGAGTTGCCGGTTACCCGACAGCCCCTCGCAGATCCCGGCATGCAGGTTTCCCGTACGAGGCGCCTCTGAGGAACGGTTCGGGGCTCCCCTGTTCAGGGACGCCTTTTTACACACCAACCGCAGCCTTGATAACCCCCGACGGCCTCTCCGGTTCTAGTAACGCTGGCGAACCTTCGACCTGGACTTTAATGGCGTTAAACATCCCGTCGTCCGCTTCTAAAACGCGCTTACTGGGCGGTGTCAGTTCCGCAGGAAGATGCGACTTCCGGGCGGCCTATGTGCCCCGCCTGTTTAGCTTCGGCGATCCGATCCACCCTCCCGCGAGGCCTGTGGTCTCGCGGGCTGGGGCTCAGAATGAGTCTGTCTCTTTTTCATCAACGTCGCTGACATCAGCGCAATGCAAGGCACGTATTGTTTGCTGATTACTTTATGACGCTGGGACTGTCTCCCTGCGCAAAAGCGCCCCGCTTGACAGGACGCACTAACGCCGCGCGGCAATGCAGCCCCTCCCCCATACGTACGTAAAAGGACTTGCTGGCGCTGGCGACTCATCGCGCGTGCCCGCTCTTCGTCCTCCGTTGGAATCCGAAGGCGCCCGCTTAATAACGGGTCATCACTTTGTTCGTGAGCTTCCGCTGTTTTACCACGAACAGAAATAGTTCGTTGTCGGTCATCTTCTGCACCGGCTGAGGTGTCGCGCAGTCGACCTGACGGCCAGTAAAATTTCGCGCGCGCAGCGAACCCAAGTTATTCGCTTCGCAGGAGGGATCGGGAGGATGTGGAGAAAATCGTCGCTCTAAAGAACGCGGCATCTCGCATGACTCAAAAACCTCATGCCATCTATCAGTACCTCACCATGGCTGTGGCGATGGCTGCGGAGGCAGTCCTAGCCGCGACGTGACTACTTTCTTACCTGCGCCGCGAGCATTTCCATTCGAATCATCAATCGGCGCCTGCATGCCTGTGCCGCATTGGCGGGGTAGTTCGAGGAGGGCGTCAGGTTCACACTGAAAAAGTTTTCCCCCGTTTCAGTCCGCCCGATTACAGAACCCCCATAGACATACGGTTCCATCGGCCCGAGTTCTTTGGTGAATCCGTTGATATCCTTCTTGCCCGCAATGCGTCCAAACACGAGGAACGGAAACTCGCGATCGTCCACCATGAGCTCTTTTATCGGATAGCCTTCCTTTTCGCAGAGGCCGGTGAATGCGGCGAGCAAGCCTTTCGCGCTGAATTTATTGTCCAATTCCGCTGGCGGCGGAACCGGTTGACCGAGATACGCAAGGATGGCCTCGTTGGCCTTATGATAGCTATCCCCCGAAGCGGGGGTGCCCTCTTTTTTCCCTGCCGCTGCGTCGGGCGCCTGACCGGTCACAGGGCCGAGAAAAAGTCCAGCGTAGGCGTTATCTGTTAAGCTGTGATTATCGAGGTCGTACATGGTCACATGCAGCCGACCAGGCCGATGGAGTGTGAAGATAAAATCGAACGACGTAGCGCCCTGGGCCAGTTTAACGTGGTTCGTTGAACCCTGAGCGGCGGTGATTGCGTTGGAGCCAGTGGAAGTATTGCCGAGATAAAGTTCTCCGTTGGAAAGGGTGGTTTGACGACAGACTCCCTTCACCCGGTAGGTCTCACCGACACGAAAATCCGGGGCGGTGCCAGTGACCTCCTCAATGTCGATTCTGTCGCTGGCTCTGAACGTTTTCTTCGCCTCTGAAGCGATGGCGATCTTGTGGGGAAGATTCGGAGCAAGCTCGGCGAGAGCAAGGCTGCTTGCAAACGTTGCAGCAATGAGGTGCCGGGCGATGTGTTTTTTCATGGATTTTGTTTTTTGGGAGCTAAAGAGAATCAGAACGGAAATAGGTTATGGGCGCGACTCGCTGAAAGTGACGAAAGCGAAGCTAGGTGCGGTCTCCACATTGTCTTCGCGGAGCCGGAAAACCTGAATTGAAGGGGTATCTACTACGACGACTGTAGGATTCTCGGAAGGCAGCGGCATTTGGACATTCCAAGTGATGATGTCCGAACGGGATGCTACGCTCTTCTGCCGCGCCTGATCGCTCCAGTGTTGGAAAGCGAACCCCAACGAGATAAACAGAAGCAGCCCGCATGCAACTCGAGCAGGTTGCAGCGAAAGGGTGAGGAGACGCAGCCAGCCACCACATCACGTGGGGCGCTTCTCTTTTGGGGCAATGGCTCGCTGCACGCGATCGTGTAGCCCTGGGTTGAGGGACAGAGATGCGGTGCTTCGCTGAAGCGCAGCGCGAAGCGATCTGCCTGCCGCCTGCTCACGATCGAGCGCGCCACGACAGCTCGCGCATCCCTGCAGATGCACTTCGGCCTTTGCTTTGATGGCCCGATCCAGCGTGTCGTCCAGATACTCGAAAACGAAATGATGGAAGGTTTTGCAATTCATTCGGAGTAATGAGTTTGGGTGTCAGCAGAGCCAAAAAGGTTCAATTCACCCGGCACGACCTGAGCGAGTTGACGGAGCGCGTAATGCAGTCGCGATTTCACCGTGCCGGTGGAAAGACCAGCCACTCGGGCTATCTCGTCGATTTTCAATCCCTCGTAGTAGCGGAGGATAATGGCTTCGCGGTGCTCCTGCGAAAGTGTGCGCAACGCGAGGGCAAGGCCTTCGGCGCAATATGTTTGGTCGTGTTCGGTCACCGGTCGAGACGGCGCTGTCTCGCTGAGCATTCGGTCTTCATTGTAAATCAGACGGCGCTGTTTCCGGCGGTGCCGCCGACAGAGATTCAGAAGAATTCCGTAAAGCCATGTATAAACGGCGCATTCGCCGCGAAAGCGGGCAGACCCTCGCATGGCCTGAATCAGCGTTTCCTGAACCAAATCTTCCGCCTCGTGGAGATCGTCGCAGAGGAGCGCCGCAGAGCGCAGCAACCGTTCGCCATGTTCCGCGATAAGCTCACCCAGATCCAGGGTCGCCTGGGGCAGGGCGGGAACTCTATGCGCGGATTGATTCATTGCTGGTGAGTGTCGAGGAGCAACAAAAGGTTCAACGGATTAACAAAAAAATAATCGCAAGAGAGCGTTGGGGTCAGCCCCGGCCCAAGAGGGAAGAGTTGGGGCGATGAAAGGAATGCAGAGATTTGACGCGCCATGGCAAAACCACCTTCCACTCTAGGCAGACCTCAAAAGTGATTTCCGCATCGGCGGCGGAGTCGCGCCGTCATACGCAAAAGCGTTTTCATTTTGCCCTCAATAAGCTGTTTGAGAAGACGCTTGACCGCGGAATGCAATCCTGAGTTTGTGGGTTTAATGTCATCCGCTGTATCCATTTTTTCGATTTATCGCCCGGCGCTCAACGCCTGGACGATCGATCGCGCAATGGATCTCGCCGTTTCGGGTAGCCAGATGCGAAATTTCGTCCGGGATCATTCTCCGCTCGGCGCGCTTGGTTCGATGACCTGATAGTTTACCTTTTTCTAAACTCCCACTCTCGAAGCCCTGCCCGCCGAATCGGTGAGCAGGGCTTTTTTTTCGATATGACTACGCCCGCTGCTGCCACTCCTCGTTCGCTGCTTGGCGACCTGCGCGCTTTGCCCAGGCCGTTCTGGATTCTCGCGGCCGGAACCTTCATTAACCGGCTTGGGACCTTCGTCTGGCCGTTTCTCACGATTTATCTAACCCGCCAGGGTCACTCGGTTGGCGCGGTGGCCTGGGCGGTTGGGTCATTCGGCATTGGCAGCTTTTTCGGCGGCGCCATCGGCGGCTGGTGCACCGACCGCTATGGTCGCCGCAACGTGATCGCGATCGGTTCCGCTGCTTCGGCGTGCTGTGTTCTTCTGCTTTATGCAGCTTCGTCGTTCCCGGCCGTTATTGCTTGTACGATCCTGATCGGTCTAGCCGGCGGAACCTATCATCCGGCGGCCAGCGCGCTGCTGGTCGATGTAGTGCCGCCCGATTTGCGGCTCCGCGCTTATGCCATGCTGCGGCTGGCGCTCAACGCCGGCTTTGCCTGTGGCGCGGCGCTCGGCGGCGTGTTGGCGAATTACTCGTTCGCCTGGCTTTTCGTGGGCGATGCAGTCACGACGTTTATTTATAGCCTGATCGCCATTCTGGCGCTTCCGCACGGGTTGCGAGGGCAGACCAAGCAGGCCCCATTGTCAGTGGCCTTGGGCCACATACGGCGGGACCGGGCCTTTCATTCGCTCTTTCTGGCCGCTTTCCTTTCGACGCTCATCTTCGCGCAGTTCGGGTCGACCTATTCACTCTATGTGACGCATTCCGGTATCTCACTCGGCCTTCTTGGCTGGTTGGCGAGGCCGGAGGCGGTCTACGGCCTGCTGCTCGGTTGGAATGGGCTTTTTGTGACCTGTGCGGAGCTCCCGCTCACCCGGTGGTCCCAGCGGTTTTCCGTCCGGCCAACGATGGCTGCGGGCTATTTCTTGCTGGGCGGAGGTTTTTTTCTGAACCTTTTTGCCTCCGATTTCGCTTCCTTGTTTCTCGCGATGACGATTTTCACGATTGGTGAAATGGTGGCTACGCCGATCGCCCACGCTTATCTCGCGCTCCTCGCGCCGGAATCGTTGCGTGGGCGTTATATGGGGGCCATGGAGCTCGCCCATAGCCTAGGCGCGATCATTGGACCGGCGCTCGGGGCGCAGCTCTATCAATGCGGCCCCCTCGCGCTCTGGGGCGGGTGCGGCCTCATCGGGATTCTAAGCGCCCTGGTCATCCTCGGGAGCGCCAGCGCAGCGAACGCTCCCGGCACGGTGCGAGTCGCTCAATCGTAGTGGCTACCGCCGCTCCGACCCTTTTTTGGTCTCGGAGCGGCGCTTCTTTTCACGCAGCATATTTTGCTTCAGGCCCAAGAGGCGTACGCTTTCCGTCGCCGAAAGGAATTTATGGTAAACGCTGCGCGGCAATGCAGCCTTTCCCCCCATACGTAGAAAGGAATTTCCTGCTATGCTCTGAGTTCGTCCTGAGTCACTAAATATCGCCTTTATGGCCTCTTCCCCCGCTCTCACCCTGACGCTCCTTGGTACGACCTTGCTGGCCGCCGCACCGGAATCTCGTGCATCGGTTCCTGAGGACGTA
>CAMCYN010000132.1 GCA_945883955.1 Akkermansia muciniphila | reverse complement strand
GATCAGATACAGGTGCGTCACCGTCTGGCCCTCGGCCAGGATTTGGCAACCGGCCCCCACTTCCCATGGAATCAATATAGCCGCAAAAGCCGCGATTTCGTCGTTGGACAGATTATGAAAAAGGCTGATGGCTCGAAGATTGGCGGGATCCATACGTACGGTCAGGGGAGTTTTCGGACCCACAATGGGCGAACCGTAAAGAAATGGGGCAGAGGAAATGACGCCAAAAGGAAAATCTCGTCCGACGGACCGAATCCGTCCCAAACTCTTCTCCCCCCTTTCTGACGGGGCGCTCCCGAACGGAAAGGCGTTTCCCGGACTTTGCCCCCCTTGCGAGACTTCGGCGAGGGGTGGCATCCGCGGCGGCCTCCCGATATCCTCCGATCATGGATGGACTCAGCAACTGGATTCGCAAGCTGCAACAAGAAGTCGAGCTGGCATTGAGCGAGGCACGCCCCCTGCCGTCGCGGGTACGCCTGGAGGCAAACCGGGTCACGCTCACTCTGGAACTTTCCGCCGGCCTCCTGCCGGACAATTGGCCCCGCGACTGCCCCCAAAGCCCAAGTCGGCTCACCATCGAATTTCAGGTCCATCCTCCGGAGGCTCCCTGCAGCCAGGCCGCTCCTGCCGAGGTTCATCCGTTGGCTTTATCGCCGGAAGCGCTTCGGGAACTGGTCCGCGAAGCTGGATTGGCAGCCTTTGGCGCAGGTGGTTTTGATAATTCGGCCCGGGCGGAAGTCTTTTGCGAACTCGTCGACGAACTATCAGCGGCAGACGTGCTCCTCGTTCTCAAACTCATTGAAGACGGTAAAACCTCCGCTCCCACTCCGGCACTACAACACCCCGTGACCCGCCTGGGCCAGGTTCTCGGCTTTTCACCCGTCGGGCGAGAAGAGGCCGCCTTGCGCCTGCGCCAACTCCTCACCCATAGCTCAGTAGCTGAATTAACCACGATTCTCAGAGAGGACTGGAGCTTCGGCACCCACTGGCCCCAGTTGCCTGTCCCCCCCCAGCCTTAAACCCCTCCTTTTGCACGATGGCATTTCGGGCCATTTTTCCCTAATCTTACTCCCCAAGCCGTCACTCCGGCCCTAGTCAAATGGTTCCCTTGATCACTAACCACGAACGATTTGCCGCCAGGAAAGCTTCTCTTGAAGTGGAACTCGGCTTCCCTGTGTCCATCAGTGGCCTCACCGGTCCGCTCCGGATTTTCCAGCGGGTCAAAGGTCACCGTCACTCCATCGATGATGCCACCACGGCTTGGTACGCCCTTCAAAAGGCACCTTCGGCCAAAACCTGCCTCGATCTCGGTAGCGGCGTGGGCACTGTCGGACTGGTTGTCCTCTGGGGCTTGGGTCCCCAAGCGCAACTGACCTGTATTGAAGCGCAAGAAACCAGTTACGGTCTGCTGCAAGCCAACGTCGCCTGTAACGATCTCGAAGCCCGTGTGCAGACCGTTCACGGCGATATCCGCGAAGTGCCGCTTGTACAAAAATTCCCGCTTATCACCGGCAGCCCGCCGTACTTCCCCAGCCACGGCGGCACAATACCCGCCGACACCCAAAAGGCTCATGCGCGTTTTGAATTACGCGGCCATGTCGGAGATTACGCCGAGGCCGCCAAGCGTCATCTGGCTCCCGGCGGCGACTTCGTCTTCTGTTTTCCATTTCAACAAAAGGCGCGCTGTATCGATCTGGTTCACGCCACCGGGTTCCGGATCGTCACCGTCCGGGATGTATTTCCGCGCCGGGATCGGCCCGCGCTTTTCTCCCTGTATTGGGCGCGCCTGGACTGGGACGGCCCCATCACGGAGGAACCGCCCTTTGTGGTCTCCGAGCCCGACGGCACATACACCCCGGAAATGACCGCGATGCAACGCAGCCGCGGATTTGGCCCCGACGGCACCAATCTCATCGAATAACCTCGCCCGGAACCGAGTTCCTTCGGGGTTAAGCGCAGAGGCCAGACCCGGCACCGCCCCGGAGTCGGGATCCAATTTACCCGGTGCCGGATTACCCCCGTCCTGACCGCTCGACTCTCATTTTTTCCCGGGTGGCGACCAGGTATCGGTCCGGAAGGGAGCCAGGGGCAGTCCACTCCCGTTGTAAACATTACAGGAGTCCGGATTATCCGACCAACCGTAACGTACGGCCACCGGCTCAGGCACTTCGGGACTCCGAACCACCACCACGTCGCCCTCAATTTTTGCTTCCGCCCACACAAAGCGCCGGTCCGCACCTGCAACAGCAAAGGTTTTGGGAACGCCCCCTTTGGCATTGAGGCCCTGAGCGTGCTTAAAGGTTACCCGGATCGCCCCGCCTTCACTCCGACTCGAAACAAACCGCGGACCGGAAGATTCCACCGGCTTCCCGTAAACCCTGTCCAGAGCCACTAGAGCAAGCCGGCGGCCGACGTCCTGTTTATTAAGCGGGTGAATGGTAAACGGATCCCCGAGTTCCGGCCCGGCCGAAAAGGCGCTGTTGGGCAGACTTTCGGCGACCTGTTGCTGAGCTTCCCGAAGGAAGGGCCAGCTGTCCCTGCCGTTCGGGTCGGGATTGGGCAGACCATTGTTCACGAGTTGTTGAATCAAAAACGGGAAGTCGCCCTGTTTCCATTGCGCACGCCAATCCCGGATCATCAGCGTGAGTAATTCGCGGTATTCCCCTGCCCGGCCGGCATTACTTTCGCCCTGATACCACACCACCCCTTTAATCCCGAAGGGTTGCAACGGAGCGATCATCCCGTTGTAGAGGGCCGAACTGACTACACGCGCGGCAATCGCATTTGGCTTTGGCCGCTCGGCAAGCGCGGTTCTGGACAATTCCGGGAAGGAACTCTCCTGCTTAAGCCACCATTCATCCCCCACCGAGAGCGGATTCACGCCCGGGATTCCCATCGATTTTCCCCAGCAAAAAACCCCTTTTTGAGCCGAAGCCGATGCCACCCTTACCGTGATGACGTTCCGTCCGGGCATGACCAGTTTCGCCGGCACCTGATAATTCCGTTGTGCCGTATAAAACTCAGGCGGCGCCTCTCCGCCTCGACCGATCTCGGTTCCATTAAAATAGACGGTGTCATACTGCTCATCGAGCCACAGCAAGGAGAGCCGGAACGCTTTATTCGCCTCCTTTTCGGGAATCTCCACCTCCTTTCTGATCCAAAACACTCCGCCCGTCTTAAAGCCCAACTGCTCCCAAGTACGCCCGAGCGTCACCTTTTTCCAACTCGCCAAATCCAGATCAGCCGCCGCCCAGCCTTCGGAAAACCCAAGGTTTTCATGGTCCTCGACCCCGTTCTGTTTTTCCCAGGCGGCACGCAGAACCGGAAATTTAGCGGTGTCTTCCGGCTGAGATTTCCATTGTTCCAATTCTTTTAAGCCCTTTTCGGCAAGGGCCGGCATCTTCTGCAACGCTTCAAAACTTGTCCACGCCTCGGCCGGCGTTCCTCCTACCGAAGAGAGTAACAACCCGACAGGTACTCCGACTGCCGGCTGAATCTCGCGACCAAAAAAGTAACCCACCGCGCTAAATCCGGCCGCCGTCTCAGGCGAACACACCTCCCAGGCAGCTTTAAAATCAACGACTGGCTCCCGGGCCGGGTTGGCAGGCACTCTAAAAAGCCGGATCTCGGGATGGGTCGCCCCCGCAATTTCCCGCTCGGCATCCGCCGACGAACCCACCGACATCGCCATATTCGACTGGCCGGAACACAGCCAGACGTCGCCCACCAGAACATCCCCGACACTTACCGTTCCGGCAGCCCGCACCGTAAGGACTTGCGGAATAAAACTCGCCCCCAACGCGCTCAGTTTCACCTGCCAGCGGCCTTTGGTGTCTGCTGTCGCTTTGACCGACTGACCGGCAAATTCCACCGTGACCGTTTCACCGGCGGTCGCCTCGCCCCAAACCGGTAGCGGCATCTCACGCTGTAAAACCATGTGTTCGCTAAACACCGGGGCAAGTTTTAGTTCACCGGCTTGAACCAGAAGCGGGAAATTGGAAAGAAAACTACCGACAGCAAGCAGGAGATAAACGCGGGGAGTTGTCATGAGGGGGGATCGATGAAGTGGTTCGTTAAAACACGTTTGCACTGCCTCTTTCCACGAACCCTCCAAAACGTAACATCCGCCCCTCATTTTTCCGGCCCCTTCTTGGGTTCGGGCCCCAGTTTTCCCGCGCTCGGCAGGTATTCCCACCGCCTTGCTGCATTCCATATCCGTAGGGAGCCGATAGTAATCCGACCGCCCCAATAAACCGAGATTCCGCTCACGCTTACTCAGCCACACGCAAAACGACATCGTGTCATTCCCACTCACCATCACCACTGGGTCATCCGGGGTTTCATCAAAACCCGGATGGAGCCGACGCCCTTTCTCTCCTCCGTTACCAGCCCACTCCAACCACCCGCCCTCTAATCCAGGTCCACCTCATCGGCCTCACCCCAGGGTCCATCACCCAGGGTTTATTCCTCAATCGAAGCCCTCAACCGATTCCAACGCACCTAACGCGATTCCATCGCCAACCGGGTCGCATCCAGAGCCATCGCCAGCGACTCCCGTCCGTTTCGGTGCGTGAGCTTACGCGGATGCTCTGGATTGTATATCCAGCGCAACTGATCGCGCAAAGCCGACTCAAGCAAGTCTCCGTAGCACAGCATTTTATTCTCCTGACTACCCATCCGGACCTCCACCTTCTGGTAAATATCCAGCACCTTGTGCCGTCCTTGCGCCGTCCGGCTCCCGCCCCCATACACCTCCGTAACATTCAGCTGCGCCTCGTGGAAAATCTCCATCAAATCTCGCGTCCCCTTTTCGTTGGCCACCCCCCGCAGACGCATCTGCACCGGCACCCACCCCGACAGGACGACGTCGCCACGCTCGAATAGCAGTCGAAACTCCTGCCGGTCGAGTCGATTGGGCTGGGTAAATCCGTGATAAAAATTCACCAGTGCCCCACCGCCATACCGCACCGCACACTGCACCTGCTCCTCCAAACCCGATCCGGGGCGGAGCGTCCGTTGGGCCGACACAACTTGACCGGGCCCTAACCATCCCTCGAACAGATCAAAGAAATGCACTCCGTGTTCGATGAAGATCCCACCGCTTTTGTTCGGATCCCAAAACCAGTGTTCGGGCTTGAGCCCTTCATCGCTGGCGTAGTTTTCAAAATAGCCGTGCAGAAATTCCCCCAACGCCCGGGACTCAATCAGGGTCTTGATGGTGTCAAACATCGGATTGTAGCGCTGCATCAGGTTGGCGATCAGCACCAAACTCCCTTTCTGGGCCACCGCAATCATCTCGTCCGCCTCGACCAAATTCAGTGCCAGCGGCTTCTCACAAATGACATGTTTACCGGCCTGCAACGCCCGCAACCCCTGTGCGGCATGTAAAAACGGGGGAGTAGCAATATAAACCAGATCAATGTCGGGCCGCTCCAGCAGGGCATCCACCTCCTCAATATCCGGAATTCCAAACCGTTGCGCCACGGCAAAGGCCGCCTCGCGATGGGTCCCGGCCATCCCCACCAGTTCCACCCCGGGAATCTGCGTGAAGTGTTGCAGGGCAAAAAGACCAAATCCGCCCGCCCCAATTACCCCGATTCGAATCTTCCCAGTTTTCATGACGCCTCGATGTTGTTTTTTCCACGCCGTCGCGATTTTCCACGCCCTTGCCACGCCCGACTTCCCATTCCCGGCCCGCATTCTTTCTCCTGTCCCTGGATTTCCTGTCCCCGGACTACCCCTCAACTACGAGCCGCATGTTCGCCGGCCCTCCACACTCCTTTCGCCGCCACCTTCACTCCGCCCGCCTCCGCTTTAAGCCCCGTCGATCCGCCCTAACGTCGAGTGGGAAGAGTGTCCCCAACTCCAAAATCGCAACCGAAAGCCAGGATGCGTGTGCAATCGGCACGGAATACACTCAGGTAAAAATAAAGGCCTCCATTCGCCTCAACCGCTTGCGCTCCTCTTTCGCAAACGCTTTCCTTTCTTAATTTTCGGCATGCCAGATGAATTCCTTGCCCCACTAACATTCGACCTCGGAAACGCCAAAACCGAGACGAAAACCACGACTCATTCCCCCGCCCCAGCGGCGTCCAGCTAACACGCAAGGAACGCCACCTTATTCAAAAAACAGGAGAAAAACCGGCATGCGATTTTTTAATCCCATTGAGAGCTTCGCGACGAACAAGGCGTTTTCACGACGCCAAACGTCGAGCGTCAGAATTTGTGTCTGGAACGATGTAAGAGTGGGCGCCAGCCGCCGGAAGAGTTCTTCAAAACGTAAACCAGTCCCTTGTCGTATGACAGACCAGCCTTCGCCACCAGACAGCCCCTTGATCGGCCCCGTTTCGTTTGCGACACCGGATCCCTCCTCGCTGCAAAATTCCGCATTGCCTGGCCCCATCGATATTCGAAGTGTCGCGCTGGCGGCTCTGGCCCTTTTAGGAATCATTTTCACCTTACACTGGGCCGGGGCCGTTTTCATTCCGTTATTCCTTGGGTTACCTGCAGCTATACCCTCAATCCTGTGGTGGACCTGCACGAACGCGCCCGAGTTCCGCGGACTATCGGCGCCTTTCTGCTCCTGAGCACCTTTGGGGTGAGCCGCGGCAACCTGGTTTAAGCAGTAGAGAAGGTCCGACCGGTCATTCAATCCTGCCCCCAATCCGAGTCGGCCATCGACAAGGTCTAGAAGGACGCCACGCCTACACCCCCGGATCCGCACCGGAACGCCCCCGACCTTTGGTGCCGCTAAACCCAACTTCAAATTTCAAATGAACTTACGGCGTGAACGGCTTTGCGGGCATCGAGGCTGAGCCCCAGGGGCCGATATTCACATGGGTATCGTAGTCGGGATCCAGCGGCGTCACTTCACTCAGCACGGTTTGGGAACCGAGCCCCTGCTGGTTGGTCGCCATCTCGTAACGGGACAACACAGCGTCTTCCACCGGCTCGAGAAAAAACGGTTTGAGTTGCAAGGGACTGGTCGGGGGCTGACCGCCGTTGGCCTCCATAAAACGTTGCATCGCCTGAGAAGCCAGCGGTGCAAACGTGTTCTTGGCCTTACTACGTAGCTCGGCGAGCGCCTTGCGAACCCCCTCTTCCGTTCCCAAATCCGCATCCCCGGCCACGTTCAGCCACTCGCCTTCCTTCAAATACTTCAGTTCCGGAATTTCCGATCCCGGACGGCGATCCAGCTGATTGTTCAACGAAACCGCACGCCCCAACAAAACCTTCACCGATTTGCTGAACGGCGTCTCTATTCCCGACTCAAGCTCAGCCTTTGCACTCTCCCGCCCCCCGGCTCCGGGCACCGTTTCCTTCACGAGCAACACCTGCCGCCTCAAATCAGCATTTTCCTGCTGGAGCACCCCGATCCTGCTGTCGGCCTGCTGTAACTCACGCTCCAGCGTCTCCACCCGCACTCTGCTCACTCCACGTTTGCCTTCCTCCACCGAGCTCTCTCGCTTTTCGGACCGAAGTTCTTCGGAGCTACTCAACAATCCGGCCCCGAGGACGACAATCGCGCTCACCAGGACACCAGCAACAATCCATCGAATATGTTCCGAACGCATGGAATAAGAAATAGAAGGACCCAGTCGAAATTGAATCCCTTTCGAAAAAGCCCGGATATCACGCTTCGATTCACCAAGAAACGATTCTATCTTTCCAAAAAGAAGCAGCCTTCCCGCGGCAATTTCACCCACCACCTTTCCGCCGGGCACCCCCCACACCGAAGCCTGGTGCCCAACTCGCCGCCTGAACCGTCCTCGAGGTCTTCAAGCCCACGGACTTTCTCGCCGCCATCACCCAGCATATTCCGGATAAAAGCGCGCAGATGATCGGGTATCACGCTCAGTACTCCAAAAAGGTGCGCGCCCAGCATCATATAGCCGCAAACCGGGGAATCGCACCCGAGCCTTTGCGTCCTGCGTCCACCCCACCCCGCCTGCAAAACTGCTATCCAGGATAATGGCGGGATGTGATCCTGAAGGTGTGGCACGCTGATCCGCTGCAATGTCCGCACTGCCAAAACCGGATGAGAGTCATTGCAGTGATCGAGCCAGCGGGTGCGATCGAATAGGGCTCAAAAAGGCCCGGGGCCTGTAAGTTCGCGCCCAGCCGCGCAGTCCACGCAACGCAATCAGACTCAGTAGCAGAACGCTTGTAGCGATGGGGCCGTTTTCCGGTGGACGAAGGCCGCAAAAGGGGTCAAAAGGCGATTCTCCATTAACCCTCAGTACTGATTCGGCCCCTCACCACCCCACGTATGAAAAAAGCCATTTCGACCATCACTTCGTGGCCCGAATCGCAAGTGATCTGCAGGGTCCGGAAGTCCCCGGCCATGCCCGTGCACCGGAGTCCGACAGTGGTGAAACGCAGTCGTTTCACGCTCGCAATGCGCCTCTTCACGATGAGCGCCATTCTCGTCGCTGCCATGGTGTACGTCGCCGTGATGGTCTGGCAATTGATGGCCCAGGTGACACATCACACCGAATCGGTCAACGCCACCTGCGTGCCGCAACTGCAGCGCATCTCCGAGCTGGAGCTGAACGTGACGCGCGCCTCGCTGCAGGTGCGTCATGCGATACTCTCGCGTACGCCGGACGAGATGAATGTGGCGCTGGCCGACATCGGTGCCAAGCGCAAGCTGCTCGAGGAGAGGCTCGAGGAGTTCGGTGGCGCGATGGTGACGCAGGAGGAGCGCGAGGCGTTTGCGCCAATGCCAGCGCTGCTGCGCAAATTCATCGCAGTCGCGACCGAGAACGTGGGGTTGATCCAGGCCGGACGCAAGGACGAGGCGTTCGCCTTCCTCGTGGACAAGACCATCCCGACACGCAACCGACTGCTGGCGCCGCTTGCCGCCGAGAAAGCCCGGCAGGGGTCGGTCCTGAGCAGCGCTCTGGTGGCTGTGGCAGGCGAGAGCGCGACTGCGCGCAACATCGTCGTCGGCGCCGTGGTCGCCGTCGGGCTGGGGCTGATGCTGTTCTCGGGGTACGTGGTGCTGGTGATGCGCCGACTCGGAGACGAGCCGGCGCGGCTCAAGGAAGTGGCGAGTGCGGTGGCCGCAGGCGACCTCGCGACGACAATCGAACTGCGTCGGGGCGACACCGACAGCGTGATGGCCGAGCTGCGCACCATGCGTGATCACCTCGCGCGGACGGTGCAGGAGGTGCGCGACAACGCAGACAGCGTCGCCGGCGCAAGCAGCGAGATCGCCAGCGGCAATTCGGACCTGGCGTCGCGCACCGAGCTGCAGGCGAGATCGCTGCAGCAGACCGCGGCGTCGATGGAGGAGCTCGGCACAACGGTGCGCCAGAACGCCAACAACGCGTGCCAGGCGAACCAGCTCGCGATTGGGTCCTCGCAGCTGGTCGAGCAGGGCGGCGAGATGGTGCGCGAGGTGGTCGAGACGATGCGCGGCATCAACGAGAGCTCGAACAAGATCGCCGAGATCATCGGCGTGATCAACGGGATCGCCATCCAGACGAACATCC
>CAMCYN010000131.1 GCA_945883955.1 Akkermansia muciniphila | reverse complement strand
GCCACCTCCTGGCAGTTACGCCGAGGTGCCGACGAGGAGTTCAGCGCAACCCTGCAAGCTTGGCGGGTCGAAGTATTGATGGCCATCGTGATGCCGATCCTCTGGCTGGGGCTCTCTGGGGTTGCTGGAATAGTGGGTATTGTCGGCATTTTCCTCCATTCAGACCCCGTTTCCTGGAGCGGGTTGGCGGCCTGCATCCTTCTGATCTTAGCCGCTTTGTACGGAATGGACACTCGTCTTCCAAAGATTTGCGCGGCACGCCCGAAACCCCAGGGCATCCGCCTCAATCCGGGCAAAACTGTAAAATCCTAGCCTTCTGCTTATGTCCACCACTTCGTCTCCGACAAGTACCGCCGCCTGGATGCGCATTCCACGCGCCGTCGCAGCCTCCTCGTCCTTGGATGCGGCACCTTTTGGTGTCCTGTGGGTGGACGGAGAAGGCCACATTGCCTACGCCAACAAACAGATCAAAACGCTCTTGGGCTGGACCCAGGAGGATCTGTTGGGGAAATCGATCCCCTTGCTTGCCAGCTTCTGGAGCACAAATGACTGGAAAAACACGCTCTGGCCCAAAGCTGGGGGAGGCCCTCTAGCCGACCTGACGGGAGAGTGGCATTCCAAAACTGGGCAACAGGTGGCGCTCTCAGCCCACATCGCCCGCCTTCAGGTCGCCGGACAGGATCTCGCCTCCGTCTACCTCCTTCCAAATCAGGTGCAGGACACGGTTCCCACCCACAGTTCCCTCGTCACCAGCCCTCAGGATGGCCTCCCGGATTTCCTCCAGGCTCTACCCATAGGAGTCGCCCTCGTTGATGCAGCCCTGAACATTCAGCAGACCAACCGCGCCTTCGCTGCCATCGTGGGCAAGGATACGGGGGAACTCATTCAACAGCCCATCGCCTCGGTTTTGCTTCCCTCTTCCAACGAAGAGTCTCGCTGGGCGCGCCTCCCAACCGGCGGGCTGCACAACTGGCGATTTTCAATCCGGAACGCCCAGGGCAGGGTCATTTACCTTGTGGTGTCCTCGGTCCAGATGAACGCCGGGGAAGAACCTCGTTATCTCGTGGTTGTGGAAGACAAGAGCGAGAGCGTGCAACTGAAGGAAATGCTCGAGCAGCACGAGAACAGCTTCGAGAACATTGCGGCGAATACGCCGGGCATGATTTACACCTTTGTGATGACCCCGGAAGGAGCCGCGTCCTTCCCTTATGCCAGCGCCGGCGCCAGGGACATTTGGGAGATTGATCCCGCCGAAGTCCGCCACGATGCGACCCCCATCGTACGGCTCATTCATCCGGACGACCTGGGCGGCTTCCAGCAGAGCGTGATGAAAAGCGCCTCGGAACTGAGCCGCTGGGACTTTGAAGGCCGCATGGTAACCCCTTCGGGAAAACTCAAGTGGTTCCACGCCGCCTCCAGACCGGTGCTCACCGAAAGTGGGAACATCGAGTGGGGAGGGCTTTTGATGGATATTACCCATCAGAAGGCCATCGAAGGGGAGCTCAAGGTCGCCAAGGTCAAAGCGGAGGAAGCGGCCCGCTCCAAGGCCGACTTTTTGGCAAATATGAGCCACGAGATCCGTACCCCGATGAACGGCATCATCGGAATGGCGGAGTTACTCGACAAAATGAACCTGGCCCCAAAACAAAAGCATTATGTGGAGACCATCCGCAGCAGCGCCGAATCTTTGCTAACCATTCTGAACGACATCCTCGATATCTCGAAGATGGAGGCAGGTAAACTCGCCCTCAGTGCCGCGCCCTTTGACTTCAGAAGGGTAATGGACGATATCGCGATGCTTCTGGGGCCCAGCGCGTTCAACAAGGGGCTGGAGTTGGTCATCCGCTTTGCTCCGGACGCTCCCACCTATGTGTTTGGAGACGGCGTGCGGATTCGCCAGGTGCTCACCAACCTCATCGGAAACTCGATCAAATTCACCGCCGAAGGTCACGTGTTGGTGAACGCCGACCTCGTGAAGTTAGACGGTGAAAACGCCACCTTCAAAATCAGCATCGTCGACACCGGTATCGGCATCAGTGAAGAAGCGATCACGCGTCTGTTCCGGAATTTTGAGCAAGCCGAAGATAGCACCTCCCGGAAATTCGGGGGCACTGGGCTGGGCCTCGCGATCAGTCGCCAACTCGTGGAACTGATGGGCGGCACCATCGACGTGGAAAGCACGCTGGGCCAGGGCAGCACGTTCTTCTTCGTTCTGACTCTTCCGGTCCGAGACGCCGGGGTCTTGTACGATTCCAAGTCGAACATCACCGATCTCCGCGTCCTCTGCGTGGACGACCACCCAGTCAGCCGCGAGATCTTTTCCGAAATCATGGATTCCTGGAACGTCAAGGAGCACCAAGAAGCGGACTCCGGTCAACAGGCTCTCCAACTCCTGCGCGAAGCCAAACAATCGGGACGCCCCTTCTCCATTGGCCTCCTGGATTACCTCATGCCCGGCATGGACGGGTTGCTTCTGGTTCAAGCCATCCGCGCGGAATCGGAGATCGCAAATTTACCGATTGTGATGCTCAGCTCCAAGATCTTCACCGAGGACGAGCAACGACAGTTTGCAAACTTGGGGGTGAGTACCTTCCTCCAAAAACCCATCCGCCCCTCGGAACTCCGCCAGGTACTGATCGATACCGTACCGAGCAACGATGCGCTCGACCGGTTTGAATCACTTCCGATCTCCAAAGAGAAACAGGCGGACACCGCACTCCAGACTCCATCGAATAGCCAGGCTTCCCAGACATCGGACGGAGCCACGACGCTGAAAATTCTGCTCGCCGAGGACAACGAAGTGAATGCGGAAATCGCGAGCAGCATGCTAGGCGATCTCCACTGCTCGGTGGAGCATGTGGTCAACGGGATTGAGGCTCTGGAGGCTGCTAAAACGAAGCAATACGACGTCATCTTTATGGACTGCCAGATGCCGGAAATGGACGGCTTCACGGCCGCTACGGAGATCCGCAAGGTGCCGATGACCCCTCGTCCATTTATTATCGCCATGACTGCCTATGCCATGGGCGGCGACCGGGAAAAATGTCTCGCTGCGGGCATGGATGATTATCTCTCCAAACCCGTGACCTTTAATGCGATCAAGGCCACTGTTGAAAAGTACCGCAATTTGGTTCGCATGAAAAACGCCTCCCCTGCGACCCCCCCGGCTCCCCAGTCGGCTTCGATTGCGGTTTCCTTCCAACCAAGCAAGCCTCTCTTCGATATCAATGCAGCCCTGTTGGTCACGGGGGGCCGGCACGACGTACTCGCCAAGGCTACGGCTATTTGGTGGAAAAAAATCCCGCTCTGGATGGACTCGATCAAAACGGGCATTCAGACGGAAAATGCGGCCCTCATCCGAGATACGGCGCACACGGTAAAGGGCGCAGCTGGAAACGTGGGGGCCCTGTCGGTCGCGGAGTACGCCGCAAAGCTGGAATGTCACGAGGAACTCACGATCGCGCAAATAGCGACTTTGTTTGATTGTTTGGTCATGAATGTCGACCAGCTCAAAGGCGCCATGGCCAAAGAGACCCCTCTGGCCGAGTAAGTCCATCATTTGAATGATCCGTACACCCATGGCCGTTCAAAAATCCAAGGTGCTGATCATCGAGGATGATCCTGTTAGTCAGAGTGTATTACACGATCTGATCACGAGCCATGGTTACGAAACTGTCCTCGCAAGTGATGGCTTAGAAGGCTGGGAAAAGATCAATGCCGACCCTGATCTTCGGGTGGCCTTTATCGACTGGATCATGCCCGGCATGGACGGCGTCTCCCTTTGCGCTAAAATTAAGTCAGAAATCAAGGATCGCTACGTGTACGCGATCATGATTTCCGCCAAGACCTCAAAAGAAGACTTGGTCAAAGCGCTGGAACTGGGCGCAGACGACTTTCTGGCAAAGCCCGTCCATGAAGGGGAGCTTCTGAGCCGGCTTCATGCCGGCGAGCGCGTTCTCCGGTACGACTCGCTGCTTCACGCCCAAATGAGCCGCACTGACCACCTGATGGAGGTTCTTCTCCCCGTGTCGATTGCGAACCGCCTGAAGAATGGGGAAACTTTCATCGCCGACACCTTTCCCAGCGCCAGCATCCTGTTCGTAGACATCGTTAGCTTCAGCACCTGGTGCCACACCACCGACGCTCGCGCGATGATCGAGCAACTCAACGGGGTCTTCGCGATCTTCGACGAAGAAATGCGAGCCCACGAAGTCGAAAAGATCAAGAGCATCGGGGACGCCTACTTGGTTGCATCCGGATTGCCGGACCCCTGCCAGGATCATGCTTTCAGACTTGTCCGGTGCGCCCTTGCGATTCGGGAACGCCTGGAATGTCTCAACCGACACCGCCTGCGTCCGTGGGAAATTCGAGTGGGGATTGCCTCGGGTTCCGTCGTGGCCGGCGTGATCGGGAACCACCGTTTTGTTTATGATGTATGGGGCGACACCGTGAACCGAGCCGCCCGGCTGGAACAAGCCGCCAAGCCCAAGCAAATCCTGTTAGACGACGCAACGGTCCGGCTGATCCAAGGCCGGTTTCATTACCAAAATCTTGGAATCCGCGCGCTCAAGGGAGTTGGGGACCAAAACCTGTGGGAGCTCCTCAGTGAGGTCGACGTCCCTGCCTCCGCTTCGGACTTCCCCTCATTTCAGCCCGAACCCAGTCCCAACGAAGCTCCCGCCGCTTCGAGTGAGGCCGTTCCATCCTCCGAAACCGTCCCGATCCCAAGTCAGCTTCAAGAGCAGCTGCCTGAGTACGAATTGCTGGAACTACAGGAACAGGACGGGATCGCGATTGTTTACACAGCACGCCAGCGTTCACTAGACCGGCTTGTTTCTATCAAACTGCTGCCCGCGGATGTGGCTTCCCGGCAGGAAGCGGCGTTTGCCCAAAGGTTTCAGGAAGAAGCACGAACAATGGCAAAGCATCCTCACCCAGGCATTGCCACCATCTTTGACAGTGGAGTCACCAAGGATGGATTGTTGTACCTCGTAACGGAAGCCTTGGATGGCGTACCCCTCACCAGCCTAATCCGTTCCCAGCAACCTTTGGATCCCCAACTCGCCCAACTCATCGCTCTTCGCGTCAGTGAGTCGCTGACTCACGCACACCAGTACGGCATCGTTCACGGCGAACTTACCCCCGCCAGAATACATATTACCAAGCACGGCGCCGTGAAAATCAGCGACTTGGGCTTCGCCAAAATGAAGCGTTTCTCGTCGTCTCGGGGAATCCGGAGGATTTTCACGCCTCCCGAAGCGGAATCATCCAACACGTCAGCAGGCAGTCTCGCAGACATTTACGCTCTAGGTGTTATCTTATACCAGCTGCTGACCTCGGAGCTGCCGCAAGGGAAGTATAAGTTACCTAGCGAGAAAAGTGGCGTGGACCCTCAGTACGACAACGTGATCACCAAATCACTGGAGACTGATCCAAGTAAACGATACACCTCCGCCGAGACACTCCACAGGGCGTTGGCCAGCATTGATTCCCGGTTCAGAGCCCGGAGCACCGGTCTGCTGTCCCCCAGAGCCGACGAAGCCACCACGGCACTATCCGACCTGGTTCAAAAAATCATCTGAGAAGTCCCCCCAGCGGCCTGATCTCACTATGAAAACCACCTCTTTTCTCGCCGACACGTTTGTCCCGTTCACGTACACCTCTCTCAAGGTCGCCGGGACAAAGAGCAGCAGCTTCGGTGTTGGAGACCTCTTTGTGGAGCCCGCTGGGATCTCCTGACATGGCGCCCGCTGGGATGCGGGAGTCGCTTATGCAGTCTGGATTCCCAGTGGCGACTCCAAGCTGGGTTCGCCCAAACCCGAAAAAGGTTTCTGGGGACACATGCTCACGGCCGGAGCCACAGCTTATCTCGACGAGAAAAAGACGTGGGCCCTCTCGATCCTTAATCGCTATGAAATGCATGAGTATGAAGCCTCGTTACTACATGGTTCGACCTGCCATATTCGCACCTGCGATTCTCGCAGTGGCCGCCATTGTGGCTGCGTTTCGTGATTCTTGGTGGTTCTTGGCTGCCTTGCCCTTCATTTATTTGGGTTCCATTTGCGCCCAGCCAAACTTGAACCTCGTCAATGGTTGCTTGGCATACTTGGCCATGCTTGTCGGTTTCGCCACGCTGGCAATGTTCAGGCCCCTCGGCACTGCGATTTTGGTTGGGGCGATGTCAGGGTTTTATGTCTCCGCTCTTGAGAAGTGGATACGGATGCGTCCGGTACCGGAAGCCGAACCATGCGCTGCACCAAATAGCGGCCCCGCCACGCAGCCTGGCAATTCGGGCACCACGCAGGGGCCGCCATCGGTGAGCTGAATCGTTAGAAGGCAAAGCGGCTATTATAACAGGCGAAGCTGGTAGTATTGGTAAAGCGACCGCTCAATTATTCTTGGAAGAAGAGGCAAGAGTGTTATTGGCGGACATAAATGAAGACCGACTAAAAGAGATTACAAATGAGAGCGATGATAATTAGTACACAGAAGATCGCGGCCAATTCGTTATCCCGACCTTGAAGGTAGGTGGGTAGAATCGGACGACTATTGCCCGAGGGTACGGTGTTAAAAGTAAAGAGCCTCGGGACAAGCCACGAGGCATTGAACCTAAACTCCAAGGCGCCCAGCTCCGCGCCTAGCCAGCGGGAAACTGTTCGCGAAGCAGTCGCATGATCGTGTGCAGGCGGGACTCGACTTCCTGCTCCTCGAGAATGCCTTGCCGACTGAAGGCATCGCCGATCAACGCGTAAGCGACGGCATCTGCGAGAGCATCCGGCCCAGTGATTTTTCCGAGAATTTTCAGCAAGGAATCCGGAAGCGGCGAGCCATTCACACGGATGGTCGAGAGTTGATCGCGGAGATTCTGTGCAAGCCGCGCCACGTCTTCCGGATCACTCGCCACTGTCGGCAACGGCTCGATCCTAGCAATGCGGAAGGGCGTGAATTGCCGGAATCCCTTGAATCGCACGCGCGCCAATCCCTGAAGCATGAGATTCGAAGTGCCGTCCTCCTGTGTGACTGAGGCGGAAATGAGCCCGAGGCATGCCGTGTGGAAAAACTGATCTTCCGTCACAGCCTCCCTGATTCCCGGTTTCATCAGCGCGATACAAAACACCCGGTCATTCTCGAGGCCAAATTCGAGCATGGCCCTGTAGCGTGGCTCAAAAATGCGCAACGGCATGACGCTATTCGGGAACAGCACCGTTCCCGGGAGGACCATCACCGGAGCTTCCGATGGAATTGAGATGGCAGTCTGCATCATGACGGTTTTTGAGATTGGAAAGACAGTATCATCCGGATGACTAGAACAAAACAGACCACCGAACCAT
This sequence comes from Akkermansia muciniphila, assembly GCA_945883955.1. Taxonomy (GTDB): domain Bacteria; phylum Verrucomicrobiota; class Verrucomicrobiia; order Chthoniobacterales; family Chthoniobacteraceae; genus Chth-196. The sequence continues at coordinate 2,275 of CAMCYN010000131.1, read as the reverse complement.
TATCACGTTCAGAACTCCGCCTCCCGGAGAGCGTCACATTGAAGATCACGCTGCCGGCCCGAGCATCTTTTCGACGTTTTCAAACCCCATTCGCGCTGTAAAACCAATCAGTCACTTCAGCCCCATAGTCGCCGACATCCAGTTTCCTGGCCGTATTCCCGCGGCGCCAGCGCTCTAACGCTCTGAGAATCCGGAGCGCCCTTTAAATATGAGTTATGACTTAACCCTCAAATCAACGAAGGCTCTCGATTCGACCACACGCGACTGCCTTTTTACTGAGCTGCGCGCGGCATCCGTGCTACACGGGAGCGACCTGTGCCTATACTCCGAGACAGAGGGGCCAGATTGCCACGACCTCCAGTCAGCGTTCGATGACGGTGATTTTACAAAGGAGGAATTCATCCAATTTTGCCACAGCCGTGGGCTTGCCGCAGACACGCAGAGCGCAGATTCAGCGCGCGCGTTTTTGCAGAGCAAGCATGGCCACGACCTCGCAACTTGCTTCCTATCGGGCGATGACGAGGCCGTCGCTGCGGCTTTTGCCTATCTGCGGGGACTTGCCGCGACGCATCACCTGATTCTCCATGACCCACAGGAGGGAACCGACATCCCCGGTTCCTACGACAAGCCAATGCCGCCTCGTTTCTACGGGACGGTCATGGGTTCCGAGTCGCCGACAGCGCTGGTGATCCCGTTGAGCAAGGGCAAGCTTGTCCTGGGTCTTCTCGGCCCTGTGGCTTTTGTCGCAGTGAGCGTATGGATTTGGTCGATATCCAATAACCAAACCAGAGACAACCCGTTAATAATCAAAGCGGTGGCGATTGCCTGCGGCTCTTTTTTCGGCCTATGCGCGATTTACAGCTGTTTCAAGGTCTTCGACACCCGCCCCGGTTTGATTATTGACGACCAAGGCATCGTGGACAACTCGAGCGCCGTTGCAGTCGGAAGGATTCTCTGGGGTGAGGTCGTCGACTTCTACGTCTCAAACAAATTCATTACCATCGTGGTGGTAGACCCCCAGAAATTCATGGCACGAGGTAACTTCCTCAAACGAATGTTGAACGCGGCAAACATGAAAATGACTGGGAGCCCGATAAACATATCGTGGATCGCACTTGGCTTAAAGTCCGACGAGCTTGCCCAAGCGTTGACTGTGGCATTTAGAAAACACGCCGGGGCAAGGCGAACCAACTCATGTGCTCCGAAACACGGGTTCGTTGACTTGGCATTTAGCCTAGCGAGTCACGAGCGTAGTGCAGACGGGGTTCAGACTTGTATTGCTTGTGGTACCCATAATGGGGCCGAGGTGGGATTTCGTTTTCGGCTGCCCGCACAGTGGGAGCAAGGCACTCTTGGCGACACTGGCCTTACGAATTACATGGGCACCGTCACTTTCGAGAGCCTTGGAGACTCCAGTGATCGATTTGTCGCCGCACTTGGAGAGCTTTATGGTGGCAGCCTTCAACCCACTAGCATGACTCCCGCGGTTACGTTCGCTGCGATTAGTTTGGGCGGCGTACCTGCCGCGCTCGAGAAAGGAGCAGCGAAGATCAAGCTTTTCTTCGAGCCGACAGGGGACGCAGAGGACGCAGAGGACGTAGAGGAGGCTTATGCGATGTTTTATGCCGAGTACTACCTGAACATTGATCTCGCTGCTCGGACAGTTGAGTTTCACGAGAAGGACGAAGGATACAGAGACGCTGTTTTGAGGGCGCTGTCAGGAACCACCAAGAAATGAGTGCAATAATCACAGCCGGAACCAGGGCGAACAAAGCCATGGGCGGCTAGGCAGGCCAAGAATTTCGACGGCGCCGACGACCGGCAAAAAGAACTCAGAGCCGCCGGCTGGTCGATGCTCGACCGGAACTGGAAAAAGTCCCCGACATGCTCATGCTCTGCGCCAAGGAGGCCGAGCCGAAACGGTCAGCGTGCGCAGCCGCGCCAAGGGCAACGAAGGCACATTGCCCTTCGCCGAATACCTCGAGCGCTTGGTCCACGAGATCCGAACTCGCGCCCTGCCTGTGAGGCTCGTGTGACCTTGCGAAAATACCATGTATTTATCAGCAATTCCTTAGGCTTCGTGGTTCTGATTCTTAATAAATAAAGCGAGTTCTTGAGCGCTTGCACTAGCCCCAATATTTCACGGGTAGCCGCTAATAGGGTAAGTTGTCTTAATTTTGGGAGCGTCAGCTCCCTTTATGGAGATAAGAGGACCTTTTGATGGGGATTATTCAAATCGGGGCACACTGCCCCCAACCCCCATCGATCAAAACGG
>CAMCYN010000130.1 GCA_945883955.1 Akkermansia muciniphila | reverse complement strand
ATGAACATCCCCCGTTCGGCCCCCCTCCTTTGCCTTACGATCCTTGCCTCCCTACAGTCCTTTCCAACCTTAGCCGCGGCTGGACCATCCGACACGATTCGTCAGGACAGCTCCAAAGAGCAGATCACCGTCAGCGACGGACTCGAACTCAGCCTGTTTGCGACGGATGACCAGATCTTCAGTCCCTCCAGCATTGATGTGGACGAGCGCGGACGGGTCTGGGTCATGGAGACGGTCAACTATCGCAAGAAGGATCGCGCCGAAGGCGACCGCATCCTGATCCTGGAACCCGGAGAGGATGGGCGCAGCAAGGCGCCGAAGGTGTTTTTCCAAGGGCATGACGTCGATGGCGCAAATGGAATCTGCGTGCTCGGCGCCGAAGTCTATGTTTCCGTTCCAGACCGCATCCTCGTCTTCACCGATGCGGACGGCGACGGCGAGGCGGACGGATTCCGAACGTTGTTTCAGGGCAAAGTCGCGGATGGCGTTTACAATCAACACGACCACGCGATTCACGGAATGATGTTCGGACCGGACGGGCGTCTGTATTTCAATTTCGGTAACAATAACACTGAGTTGCGACGGGGAGACGGCACGCTCGTGAAGGACATCTTCGGCCTGCCCGTGGATCAGAGCGGCAAGCCCTATCGGCAAGGGATGGTCATCCGGTGTGAGACCGATGGAAGCGAGGTCGAGGTGCTCGGCCATAACTTCCGTAACAATTGGGAGGTTGCGGTCGATTCGTTCGGCACGCTCTGGCAGTCAGACAACGACAATGGGTCGGCTTCCTGTCGGATCAATTACGTCATGGAACATGGCAACTTTGGCTACACCGATGAGATGACAGGGATGGGTTACCAGACGCCTCGCACCAACCTGGAGAAAACGATGCAGCAACAGATGTGGCATCAAAACGATCCGGGCGTCGTGCCGAATCTGCTCATCACAGGCGCCGGGGCACCAGCCGGTATGACGGTTTACGAAGGCAATCTCCTGCCGACACGTTTTCAGGGACAACTGTTTCTCGCTGAGGCGGGGCGAAAGGTCGTCTGGTCACTCCCGGTACAGGGTCATGGCGCCGGTTACGAGGCCTCCATCACTCCGCTCGCGCAAGGTGGATCGAAGGAAGATTTTCGTCCTTCAGACGTGTCTATTGCTCCGGACGGCTCGCTGTTTATGGCGGACTGGTTCGATCCGGTGGACTGCTGCCATCGCACTCTGAATGACAAAGGACGGATCTTTCGCCTGGCACCTCCCGGCCATGCGTATCGACCTGTCGCAAACGATTACGGCACCCCTCGAGAAGCGGTAGAAGCCCTGAGAAGCCCAAACAACTCCGTCCGCTATCGGGCTTGGACCGCACTCAAAGGATTCGGGGCGGAGGGCACCGGTGCCCTAAGCGGCCTGCTCTCGGATGCAAACCCCCGCCTCCGGGCACGGGCGCTGTGGCTGCTGGCAGCAACAGGAAAACCACAGGACGCGATCTCCAAGGCGCTAAAGGATACCGACGAAAATGTGCGTGCGCTTTCGCTGCGCATCGCAGCCCAGCATCACTCAGACGTCGAACAGCTCGTGAAAGTGCTACGTGACGACGCCTCCCATCTTGTCCGCCGCGAGTGCGCTCTCGCCCTTCACAGGCATCCGAAGCAGGCTACAGCTGAGCTTTGGGCTTCACTCGCGATGAAGCATAACGGCAAAGACCGCTGGAATCTCGAAGCGTTGGGGATCGGGGCGCAGGGCAATGAATCCGCCAGCTTCAAGGCCTGGCTCGCTCTGGCTGGAGACAAGTGGAACACGGCAGGTGGCCGGGACATCGTGTGGCGTTCACGGGCACCGGAAGCGGCCGGCTACGTCGTCCGCGTACTCCTGGATAAACAGACTTCCGAGCCGGATCGTCTGCGCTTCATGCGGGCGTTGGATTTTCATACTGGCGAGGCAAAGCGCGAGACGCTTCTGGCCTTGCTCTCCAAAGTCCAGGGTGATGACTGGACCTTCTTCGAGGCGTTGAGCCGCCTCGAACCAAAAGCCTTGGAAGGAAACTCCGAGATGCAAGACCGTGTGAATGAAGCGATCCCCGGCAGCATCGGGAAACCTGTCTTTGTCACACTGGTCGAGCGTTTCAACCGTAGGGATCTCGCGCCGCAATTGCTCCAAATGGCGATCCAAACACCGGGACAGGAACCAGGAATCGCAGCCATGAAACAACTGCTCGCCTTTGGCGAAATGGAACGGATCCGCGCCGCGCTCGGCCACCCCGACACCATGCGTGCCGTGGTGGGGTCCCTGGGCGCAGCAGACACGACGGAGGCTTCGGAAGTGCTCATCGCTTTGCTATCCGATGCCAGCCAGGCCAGTGAACTGCGGCGGCTATCGTGTGAGGCTCTCGGGAAAGGACGGTTCGGGAGCCAGAAGTTGGCGAAGCTCATTCAAAGCGGTGCCTTGGCGGCGGAACTGCGCACGGCATCCCTCGCCGCCCTGTTGTTATCGCCTCATCCGCAAACGCGCAGTTTTGCCGAGAAAACACGCCAACAAGACGTACCGGCCGGGGGCCAGTGGTCCGTTTCGGAACTACTCGCCATAAAGGCTGATTCAGCAGGTGGAAAAGCCGTCTTCCAGAAGGCCGCTTGTATTGCCTGCCATGTGATTGATCGAGAAGGCATCGACTTCGGGCCAGACCTTTCGGCCATCGGCACCAAACTCAAACCGGAAGAGCTCATCGCTGCCATTGTGGAACCGAGCCAAACCATCGCGTTGGGATTCGAAGGCGTGGTGGTGGAGCTTCGGGAAGGTGGAGAGCTTTCAGGGTACATCAGCTCGGAAAGTGAGGACACCCTCAGTCTGCGTCTCATGGGCGGACTGCAAAAGGACATCCCTGTATCCACAATCAAGGCGCGGCAGCGGTTGAAAACCTCGCTGATGCCGGTCGGCCTCAACCAAGCCCTAACCAAACAGGAATTCGCGGATCTCATCGCCTGGCTCAGTGGCCATAGAGCCGAATCCGTTACGCCCACTTCTTCATCGAAACGCTGACCTGATCATCCCCCCACACTCTCCTCCCCATGAAAAAACTCCCCCTCATAGCAACCATCCTGCTCACCCAGACAAGTCTTCATGCCGAAACCACCCCCTTCGAGCTGCGCGCCAAGGACGTCATCGCCCTGACGGGTGGCTCGAGCATCGAGCGCACGCGTTTCAATGGATTTCTTCAGACCCATCTCTTTACCGCGTTGCCTGATGCCAAACTCAAGGTGCGCAATTTCGGCTGGGAAGGCGACACGGTGTTTGAACAGTGGCGCGATGGTAGCGCGGCGGAGAAACTCAACCCGAGCCAGAGTTGGCGTCAGCAACGCGACTGGCGCCAACAGCTAACCGAGGTCGGAGCAACGGCGGTGATTGCGCAGTTTGGCCAGATGGAAGCGCTTGCGGGCGTAGAAAAATTGCCGGCGTTCCTCGCGGCGTATGAGAGCCTCATCGCGGAGTTCACAGAAGGCGGCCGGCGGGTGGTACTGGTGTCGCCGCTCCGCTTTGAAAAGAGCATTCAGCCGCTCGCGCCGGATCTCACGAGGAACAACGCCGCGGTGTTGGCTTATGCGGAGGCCATTCGCGGTCTCGCTGCCAAACTCGGTTTGACCTTCATCGACCTCACCCAACTCGCGTCCGGGGCGCAGCCTCTCACGGACAACGGCTATCAGCTTAATGAGCATGGTCAGGGGGTGGTGGCGGCTCAGATCGCCAGGGCGCTCGGTGTTTCACCGAAGCCCGAGGCGGAAACCGAAGGCGTGCGCAGCGCAGTCGTCGAGATGGAGCGCCTCTGGTTTGATTACTGGCGGCCAATGAATTGGCCTTTCATCACGGGCGACCGCACGACCCAGCCCTTTGCCATGGATTGGAAGGACAAGAAAAAACACCTCTTCCCAGAGGAAATGAAGGACTTCGTGCCTCTCCTCCAGCAGGCTGATGAGAACATATGGAACGCGCTCGCGGGCCGGCCTGTGACTCCTATTGGCATTCGCTCATCGATCCCCGTCGAGCCGACGAGCGTGAAGCCGCAATCGCCGGACGAAGAACTCGCGGCCATGAAGATCCTCGAAGGCTTCCAGGTCAATCTCTTCGCCTCGGAAGCAGATGGCGTCGTGAAGCCGACCCAGATGCGCTGGGACGAGCGCGGGCGCCTATGGGTTGCCTGCACGGTGAGCTATCCGCAGATCAAGCCGGGCGAGAAACCCAACGATTACGTGTTGGTGTGCGAGGATACCGACAGCGATGGCCGCGCGGACAAGTTCACCAAGTTCGTCGAAGGTCTGAACATGCCCACCGGCATCGAGTTGGGCGATGGCGGACTCTATGTCGCGCAAGGCACCGAGTTGTTACATTTCCGCGACACCAAAGGCACCGGCAAGGCGGACACCCGGCGCGTCGTTCTCGGTGGCTTCGGCACGGGGGACTCGCACCAATTGATCAACTGCCTGAACTGGGGTTTTGGTGGGGAGTTGTGGTTCACTCAGGGGCATCACATCTACTCCCGCGTCGAGACCCCGTATGGCGTGGAGACGCTGAACCGCTCCGGCGTGTGGCGTCTGCGCCCGCGCACCGGGCACCTCGATCCCTTCTTCCAGTGGTCCACTGCGGGAGCGAACTGCTGGGGCGTGGTCACCACAGACTACGGTCAGCCTTTTCACATTAGCGGCGCGAACGCCAGTGCCTACTTCACCATGCCGGGTCTCGTGCGCTCGGGCTTGGCCACGCCAGCGGGAGCCGTTAGAGTTTGCGAGGCAAGCAGCAAACAGGTCGGCATGGAGTTCCTCGGCAGCAGCCAATTTCCTCACGAGATGCAGGGCCGCGCCATCATCGGCGGTTTCTACGCGAACCGCCTGGAGCAACACGAACTGCGCCTCGAGGACGGCGTGTATTCCTCGACGCAGCTTCCGAACATCATCGAGACGAAGAACAATGTCTTCCGGCCGGTGGAGGTCCGTAGCGGCCCGGACGGCGCGCTCTATGTCGCGGATTGGTACAACCCCATCATCGGCCATTACAGCGCCTCCTATCGGCATCCCGACCGCGACAAGGAACATGGCCGCATCTGGCGTGTGACTTACAAGGACCGCCCTCTGGTCAAACCCGCACCGCTTGTGAAGGCGACAGTCAGTGCCCTCCTGGAGCAACTCGACTCGCCCGAGCGCTGGGCCAAATACCAGGCAAAACGCCTGCTTTTCGAGCGGGACAGCAAGGAAGTAACCGCGGCACTCGACACATGGGTTGCCAAATTAAAGGCGAACGATGAGAAGGACGAATACCGCCGCCTGCAAGCCCTCGCCCTTTATGAGGCCCACGAAACGCCGCGCCCGGCGTTGTTAAAGTCGCTGCTGCGTTCTCCGGACGCCCGCATTCGGGCCTACGCCACACGCGCGCTTTCGACTTGGGCACGCGATGGAGCCTTGCCCGAGGCCACCACGTTGCTGGAGCCGCAGATTGCCGATGAAGATGCGCTGGTACGGCTCGAAGCAATCGTCGCGGCCAGCTACGTGCAAGACCCGCGTGCGGCCGTCGTTGCCCTGCGCGCCTTGGACAAACCTTTCAATGCTTACCATCAACACGCGCTTCCAAAAACTCTGAACGGCCTCGCTCCGATCTGGGTGCCAGCTCTCGCCGCTGGAAAACTCGATTTCGACAAGGACGAACACCTCATCTTCGCCCTGCAAAATGCGAAAGTGGAGAATAACAGAGCCATCATGCGCCAGCAGATCGAGCGTCATGCAGGCGACGCCGCGCGTCAGTGCCTGTGGCTCAAAGCCCTCGCTACCGTCGCCACAGCGACGGATCTCCCAATGATCCTCGAACGCGGCGGCCAGGACCCCGCCGTGCTCGCAGCTCTCGCGAGTTCATCCGCCTTACGAGGCTCCAAACCCAAGGACACCGCGCCGCTGATCGAACCGCTCTTTACGGCAACGAATGCCGCTGTGCGCACCCAGGCAGTGCGCATCGCAGGTGCGTGGAAGCTCACCGCGTTTGCCGGCCGCATTCGCGCCCTCGCGGCCGACGAAGCCACGCCACTTCCTTTGCGCAAAGCCGCGCTGACGGCCATCGGAGACTTTGGCGGCCCCGCCGATCCCACGCTGCTCCAAATCATCGACACCGCGACGTCTCCCGATCTGCAGTCCACCGCGCTCGATGCGCTCATCTCTGGCAGCCCCGACGAGGCCGCCCGGATTGTGCTGGGCAAACTAAACCACGCCAAGAGTCGCGAGGAAGCCACGCCGCTGCTCAAAGCCATGCTCGCTCGCGCAGACGGCAGCACCGCTTTCCTCAAGGCCGTGTCCGCACCGAATGCGCTCGGCGCCGATAGCGCCCGGCTTACGCTTGCCGCATTCAATCTGCTCGGCCATAGCGACCGCAAGCTGCCGCAGTTGCTCACGAGCCTCGCCGGTATGAACAGCACACTTCCCGTCTATACGAAGGAGTATGTCACCAACCTCGTAAAATCCGCACAGACCATCGGCCGTGCCGCCGAAGGCAAGCAGGTCTTCGAGCAAGCCGGCTGCATCGCCTGCCACATGCCCGGAGTGCTGCAAAGCAAGATCGGGCCGGACCTCAGCGCCATCAGCCGCAGCATGCCCATCGACATGATCATCGCTGAAATCATCTGGCCCGCGCTTAACGTCAAGGAGGGCTACGAAGCCGCCACCGTCACGATGAAGGATGGGAGCGTGGTCGCAGGGTTCAAACATACGGAGACAACCGACACCATCGATATCCGGGAACCGGCCACCGGCAGCGTCAAGACCATCCAACGAGCCAGCACCGCCAAGATTCAAACTGCCGGAACTCTGATGCCCGATGGGCTGACCGCCACACTCAGCGAGCAACAACTTGCCGACCTCGTCCGCTACGTCAGCGAGTTGGGGAAATAACTTCATACCAAACAGAATCAACCAACAACGCCCCTCCCAAGAACCAAGAACGCCCCTTCCCACCCCCTTAACATCATGAAAAACCTACTCCTATCCCTCGTTCTCCTAACCTCCGCCGCCTCGGCTCAGACACCGCTTTCCGATGGCAAAACCTTCACCGGTTGGGAGGGCGATACCACCGCGCAATGGCGTATCGAAGACGGCGCTTTCACTGCGGGTTCACTCGAGAAGAAACAGCCCTACAACGACTACCTCGCGACGACAAAGGAGTTCGGTGACTTTGAACTCACGCTAAAATGGAAACTGGAAGGCACGGAGGGCTTTGTGAATGGCGGCGTGCAGTTCCGCACGAAACGTATTGCGCCACCTTCACACGAGGTCATCGGCTTTCAGGCGGACCTCGGCATGGGTTATGACGGTGCGCTCTACGACAATATGCGTCGCAAAACAATTCTGGCCCGGCCGACAAAGGAAGTGCTGGAAAAAGCGCGTAAACCGGTCGGCGAGTGGAACGACTACCGCATCCGCGCCGAAGGCTCGCACATTCAAATCTGGCTCAATGGCGTGCAGACCGTGGACTACACCGAAACCGACCCCGCCATCGCCACCACCGGCATCATAGCCACGCAACTCCACGGCAATTCAAACGCCATCGTGCGCTACAAGGACTTCGTCATTACGGAGCTGAACGCAGCTAAAGCAAAGGCTGGGGACGCAATCGAACCGGCTGCCAAGACGATGTTGTTCGACGGCGAATCACTCGACGGTTGGATCCCGTTCAGCCCCGGGAAGGAGCAGGGCAAAGACGACAGGTCAGCCGTTGCAAACGTCTGGTCAGTCCGTGACGGGGTGATCCACTGCGAGGGCAAACCGAAGGGTTACCTCCGCACCAGCAAAGACTACGCGAACTATCAACTGCATTTCGAGTGGCGCTGGGACGGCAAGCCGACCAACAGCGGCGTGCTGCTGCACAAGACAGGCCCCGACCTCCTCTGGCCAACCTCCATCGAGGCCCAAGTCATGCATGAGAACGCAGGTGACTTCTATTTGATCAACCTCTCGTCCATGACCGTCAATGGTCAGCAGCTCGGCCCGGTTGTTAAACCATACCTAAGAGCCGCGAAACAGAATCTGTCGAACGAGAAGCCTCCGGGCGAATGGAACAGCTACGACATCGTCTGCGATGGCGACTCGATTCAACTGACCGTCAATGGCCTACTGCAGAACAAGGGCACCGGCGCCAAACCGTCCAGCGGAGCGATCTGCCTGCAGAGCGAGGGCAGCCCGATCCAGTTCCGCAATATCTACATTAAGCCGCTGGAGAAGTAGCGCGCCCATCAGCTCTGCAACCGCCTTCAACCCAAAAAGCCCCCCCAACCAAGAACCAAGAACTTAACATCATGAAAACCCTCCCCCACCCAACCCACCTCCGCCGCCGCGCCTTTCTCTATTGCTCGGCCGCGATTTTTACCGCCTCCGCTGGTTTCGCCGCATTCGCCCAATCGGAGCCGGAGAACACGTATGGCGTCGCGACACCGGAACTACGCAGCCGCGCGGAAGTGACGGCCGTTCTCGACAAGGCACCGAAGCCTAAGGCGGACGCGAGCCTTCGCCCAATCACCATTCTTTTCGCCGGAGGTGTGAAGGATCATCCACCCAGGTCCCATTCTCACGATGTGCTGCCGAAACGCTGGAAAGTGCTGCTGGGCGGTGCAGGTCCCGATGAGGAGGCGTTGACAAATATGTATCGGCCCCAGGCGGAAGCTGACCGTGCCTTGATCGCCTCAGGCTCACCGCACGTCAAAGCACTCAGCACGTTGGAATGGCCCACGGACGAGCAGTTCGCCACGGCGGATGTCATTGTGCTGTATCAACACCCGAAGTGTTTGGCCGACGCGAAGCATCAGCAGCAGATCGAAGCGTTCCTGAACCGTGGCGGCGGCCTCGTGCTGTCGCATTTTGTGCTCTGGAATGCTTCTCCAGCGCTGGCGGACATGCTTGGTCTTTGCAAAGGAAAGGACAGCAAATACAAGCACAAGGTCGTCAACCTGAAGCTGCCGGAACAACGGCACCCGATTATGCATGGACTGCCGGACACGTTCACCCTCGCCGACGAGTGCTACTGGTGCCTGCAAGGCGGCCGCAGCAAGGTGACCGCGCTCGCCAACTCCTATGAAACCGTGGGCGAAAGTGTCAGCGCCGAACCCGTCATATGGGCGCACGAGTACGGGAAAGGCCGCGTTGTGGCCTCCACACTGGGCCACTTCGATTGGACCTTCGACGACCCCTTCTTCCGCACGATCCTGCTTCGCGGCATTGCGTGGGCCGCCGGCGAGTCGCCTTACCGTTTTGATCCTCTCATCCTGCGCGGCATCCCCCTCAAAGACTGACGCCTTGGGACACCAATCGTTGCCTCGATTGTTCTAAAAACAGTATCGCCTGTTTGGCTCCGGCTACCTGCCCTACCCTCCGGTCCGCTCCGCCCAACTCTCCCAGCGCTGCTGCAAACGGCACTCAGGGCGTGGAGTGGCGGAACCGACCCGGTGTGTGACCATAAGTCGACCAAAAACCATGGGACGCGATGTAGCGCCGCACGCCGGCGAGAAGTTCGCGTGTGTAGGAGCGCGTTGTCTCGGCGAGGAGGGCGACTCGGGGGATGCGGCGGCGATCGAAGTTGCTCATGCGGGAGATAGTGACGAAAAACCTAAGGAACCGTGCGCCATACC
>CAMCYN010000129.1 GCA_945883955.1 Akkermansia muciniphila | reverse complement strand
GTCATCCATATCGTGCCTCGATCTGGGATGATTCGATCTCCCCGCACACCGTTACGTCACAAGTTCCTTCCACCCTCCCAAAAGGCCGAAGCTTTCAACACCACCACCCCAAAGCTTTAGAGCCCTAAGAGCCTCCGGACTAGTGGCCGCGCAGGTCATGGAATGGTCTATCGTGATCCCTTCTACCCTGCAGCCAAATCCTCCTATACTACTCTCTACTAACCACTTCCACTTCGTAGGCGCATGCAGGTCTGGACGTATCTCCCAGCCCCAGCCGCTCCACTTCCAAATCAGCAAGCGCGTCTCACTTCATCCCCTCGGACACCATAGAACCCGCGCCAATGGTCTCTGAGCCCCGCCCACACGGTATCCAATGCCTTATGGCGATCCCTGGAATTGCGATGGGCGACCGCACGTGCCAGGTGCCGGCCGGCCACACATGCCAATGCGCTCCAATAGCCGACGCATGCATGTTTGTGCGCCAACAACAGACTATTTCTCACCCCGTAATAAAAATCGGCGTTATTTTCCCCTCTAATCGATCCGGTCCCCTTGTAGAAAATCCGGGATCCCGGAACCACAAGCGCACCCCACCCAAGAGCGCGGAGACGGACACACCAATCGACGTTGTCCCACGCCAAATAGAACTGCTCGTCAAAGGTGCCCACAAAATCGACCGCCACCATCCGCACCACAATCCGCACCAGCATCGCACCAAAGGAACCTGATAGGGCGGCTAGTGAATTCCTTGCGGCGAGCGTACAATTGCCACGTCCCGACCACGACTGAGACACAAGCTGGGTCCTGAAAACCAAATCTTCGCCGGTGCTTCATGCCGATGGCTCACAGGCGCCAAGACCCAGACATCTAAGTTTTGCTCCCCAGCCTGAACAAGCCCGCTTAGAGCAACACGCTCCAGAGTCGTATCATGATTATGCAGAAAGGAATATTTTACGCCAAGTTTTGAGGCCCCTGCAAAACCCGCATTATTGCCAGCCGCTGGACCGCGTTTTCCAACAGTGTGAATGATTCGAACTGCCGGCCACACCTCCTGTACCCGCTGTACGGCACCATCCGACGATCCGTCATCGACAAGAATCAGCTCCTTGTTGGCGTAATGATCGGCGGCGAAAGAACGCAAACATTCCAGAGTGTCTTCAATCCCATTCCGGACAACAACAATGACAGCAGCCTTAGAGCTCATAGTTATTTGCAGGATTTCATTTGAATCATTCCGGGCCTCTTGCGTGAGGCCACTCCCGATTACCCTCCTACCCCCGCCTTCTACACGCTCCATCAATCCGGCTATATCAATGACTCACGCCATTAACATCCGGTCGAATTTTACTCTAACAACCGCGAGCTATAGATTTGCCTCCATCAAAGCACCGAACCAAGAACCGCATCACTCTTTCTATTGAAATCAAAATCCGCAAAAACAACCCCTTTGTCTGTGGCATCACTAGGCGCAATCATAGGATACGGCAATACTGGCGCGACATCAAAATAACAAGCCTGATCACATTTATCAACCAACGCAGAGCCACAGATATAAATATCCACACGATAACAACCCGGCTTCAGCCACGGCGCATTAACTACAAGCTCGAGCTCCAGGCTATCCGATATCAAAAACTTATCCGCAGTCAGCCTGGAGTCACACTGAATCACCAAGGTCCCCATAGGATCAACAATGCCCACAGAAATAAATACCGGGCCTGGAGTGGGTTTCTGGCGCTTTAATAGAAGGCGAATTCGCTTAGGCTCATTCGGTTCAAAGAAGCTCTTGATCGCTTCCACCTCCACTAATCGAATCTCCCCAGATCCCGGGCGACGATCAAAGGACTGTAAAGCGGCCGTATGCCGCTTAAAGGAGGTCATATAAGACTCCACAGCCTCCGGGACACAGCCATCAAATATGACCTTTCCACTGTCCAAGACTATGGCCCGCTTGCACAGGGCCGACACAGATTCGATTTGATGGCTGACGAAAACAACCGTGCGTCCACTCATTGCCACATCTCTGATTTTTCCCAGACAATGCTTCTGAAATTCAATATCGCCCACGGCCAGCACTTCATCGACCAGCAGAATCTCGGAGCGCAAGTGAGCCGCCACGGCGAAGGCGAGCCGCACATACATACCACTGGAATAACGCTTTACCGGCATCTCAAGAAACTTTTCCACCCCTGCAAATGCCACGATAGCATCAAATTCCGCGGTAATCTCCTTGCGGCGCATACCCAGAATCGCTCCATTGAGGTAGATGTTCTCACGACCGGTTAACTCCGGGTGAAATCCGGTGCCGACCTCCAGCAGGCTGCCTACGCGTCCATAAAGGTCGGCCTCCCCGCTAGTCGGCGGGGTAATTCTGGTGAGGACTTTTAAAAGGGTACTTTTCCCGGATCCATTTCGCCCAATAATCCCGACGATTTCACCGGGTTTGATTTTTAGCGAAACCCCACGCAACGCCCAGAATGGCTCTCCATTAGAAAATTGCCACCAGCGTGGATTATGTGATGGCAACTTGTACATTTTGGACAGGTTGCGAACCTCTATTGCTTTTCTTTTATTAGAGTACATCAGCAATGCTCCTTTCCATTCTCCTAAAACTAAGCAAACCCACACACAAGGCGACCAGGCTCGCCACAACCGAGTATATACCCCCCCACATAGTGACCCCTTCCGTTCCCAGGAAAGAGGCTCTCACCCCCTCTACTATCCAGCTCATCGGGTTATATTCAAACAGCCAGTGAATCGAAGCGGGCACGCCGCTGATTCCGTAGGCAACCGGAGTCGCATACATCATAAATGGGATAAGCATCGGAAGCACATGCTGAATATCCCTAAACCGCGCCATTAGCGAGGCCGCCAACAAGCCGCCCCCCATGGCAAAAGTGAGGCTCAACATAATCCAGAACGGGATTTGTACAATCGACAACCCGGGACGCCACCCATTCATTCCGGAAATTATAACAAACACAATAACACCAATGACAAAATCCACTAACGTCGAAAGAACACTCGAGAATGGAAGCAATAGCCTTGGAAAATATACTTTCGAAACCAGGGCCCCCTGCGATATAAGAGACACACTGGATTTTGAAAGCGTGGACTGAAATGTATTCCAGGCCAACAGTCCCGCCAGGGAGTAAATAAAGTAGGGGTGACCCGATCCGGACAACCCCGCCACCCAGCCGAATACGATGGAGAAAATTCCGGCTCCAGCCACAGGCTGAAAAACAACCCAGAGTACCCCGAGCGCGGTTTGCCGATAGCGCAGCTTTAGATCCCGTAATGCCAGAGTCCAAAGCAAATCCCGATAAGCCCATAACTCCGCCGCCTCGAGCAGAGCCCAAGGGCGAGTCGGTCGAATCTTCAACATCGGGGGAGCTAAGTCCGGGAGTCCCAACACCCCCGGCTCCGCCATAGATACTTCTAATTCAATAGCCTCCATATTTTCCTCTAGTACAGTTCCCCGTTTTTCATCCCTCGTGGCTTTCATTAGAGCAATCGCCGCCCCGCACCTGAATGGTCGCTTTCCACTTGAGCTAGAGAAGGCTGAACCTCTCAGTCGGACTCCTTTGGACTCAGTACGCAGCACCCGAGGGCCGGACTATTTCGCTGACCGTTCGCACCATTACGTTAAAATCCAACAACAGTGACCAATTCTCGACATAGCGAATATCCCAGTCCACCCGCCGCCGAAGATCCTCCGGACGATGCAGCTCTCCCCTGCAACCGTTGACCTGAGCCAAGCCGGTAATGCCAGGTTTTACAAAACTGCGGATATGGTAGCGGCCTTGAATAGAAAACTCAGCGGTATGCTCAGTTAAATGGGGACGCGGCCCCACAACACTCATCTCCCCCAGGAGCACGTTCAGAAACTGAGGCAGTTCATCGAGGCTGTGGCGGCGTAAGATCCGGCCAAATGAATAAACTCGGCTGTCCGTCCGGGTGGCCTGCTGAGCGACATTTCCGGATTGCGGATGCATTGAACGAAACTTCCAGATTTGAAACACCTGGTTACTCCGCCCATGCCGCCACTGGCGGCAGAACAAAGGGCCCCGGGACTGGAGCCGCTGCATCATCCACGTGAGACAAGCCAAAGGAACCAGCAGAAGCAAGACGGCTGGGATGGCCACCAAAAGGTCGAGGCCGCGCTTCAGACACCGGTTCAGGGGGCTTTGCAGAGGTTCGCGATAAAACGCCCCCAGACACCAATCACCGTTTGTTTCCCATTGGACACTTTTGGAGATTCCGACTCCCAGCTCATGGGCCACAGTCAGGCGAACCCCTAAGCGCTCACACGTCGAAGCGAGGGCGCTGGGGCAAATGCCATTAGGAGGCATCCCGGCCAGAATGACCTGCTGAACACTTTCGCGCTTCACGATCGTTTCCAGCTCTCCCGCATGACCCCAGTGAGGAACTCCCACGGGTTCATCCTGATCACCGTGGCTAATGAGCCATCCGACTGGGAGTATTCCAAGATTCCGATGAGCCTGGAGTGTACTCTGCAAACGTGCCGCCTGAGATGGCTCGCCCACAAGCAAGGCCCGCTGGTGATGCTGTCCGGAGAAAAACAGGCGTAATATCCCGTCCGTCAGCCCCCAATGGAGGACAATCAACATGAGCAGACAAAGTATCCAAATCTCCCCCAACCACAGCAGCCGCCCCATCATATTGGACCAGCTCAGCCACAAGAGACCTGGAACGATAGCCGCGCCCATGCTCCTCGTACAAGCCGACTGCATCGAATTGGACATCGGATGCTTGGCCAACATTCGCCACAGGGCCTCGGCCGTGATGCCCAGTATCCAGGGTAACACCATTTGCCCGATGAGCCCGGCGCCGGATTCCTGCCAGGCGGCCATGTGGACCTTTTCCACAGCCACGAGAAACAGGCTGATCCAGACTGTTTCAATTCCAGCCAGCAGTAACACTCCCCCTTTTAATCGATAAGAATACATCCTCACCCTCCTCTCCATTGCCGCTCCAAGCCGATGCCCTGGAATAACTTCCAAGTCGTTCCAGCGCCCCTTTCTGGGGGCTACCATCACCGCGCATAACCTGAGTCGCACGAGCGCCATCCAATGGATGCCTCAAAGTAGGCAGACGGGTTCGACAGAACCCTGTCACCTTCAGAACGAATCAATCAGCTCTAAGCGAGTGACTTATTTCGGTAATGAAACACAGAAAAACCCACCCGCTCCTCGACCACCCCCAAGCACTCAAACCGATCTTCAAACGGAGGAAACAAGGCATCCCCCGACACTTCTGCATCGACAACACTCAGATAGAGATCCGAACACCAGGGCAACATCTGGGCGTAAAGCTCCGCCCCGCCAATGATCCAGACGTCTGGCAGTCCGCGAAAAGCCGCAAGAAGTTCATCAAGAGAACGCAGGACGGTAACACCCTCTATTTGAGATGTTTTCGAGATAACAACATGAGTCCGATTGGGCAGCAGTTTGGGGAGGCTCTCAAAGGTCTTCCGGCCCATCACCACAGTTCCGCCGAGAGTGGTTTTTTTGAACCACTGAAAATCTTCGGGAAGATACCAGGGAATCCGTCCTTCGGCACCGATAACACGGTTCCGGGCCATGGCAGCGATCGCCTTCACAATACAAAAGGTTAAACGGCTATGGGAGCCTTGATCGCGG
The DNA here is from genome assembly GCA_945883955.1 of Akkermansia muciniphila. Lineage (GTDB taxonomy): Bacteria > Verrucomicrobiota > Verrucomicrobiia > Chthoniobacterales > Chthoniobacteraceae > Chth-196. The sequence continues at coordinate 3,979 of CAMCYN010000129.1, read as the reverse complement.
GATGAGGGTCATACCCTTCGAGGGTAAAATCCTCAAACCGGAAGTCGGCAATTTCGGTAATGGCTGGATTTAGTCTCATTTGAGGTAAAGGACGGGGTTCCCTGGATAACTGAAGGCGCGCCTGGTCGAGATGGTTTGAGTAGAGATGGAGATCTCCGAAGGTGTGAATAAAGTCGCCGGGCCGTAACCCGCAGACTTGGGCCAGCATGAGGGTTAATAGGGCATAAGAGGCTAGGTTAAAGGGAACGCCCAAGAACAGATCGGCACTTCTTTGGTAGAGTTGGCAGCTCAAACGTCCGTCCGCTACGTAGCATTGGAAAAGGGTATGACACGGAGGCAGCGCCATCATTTGCAATTCGCCAGGATTCCAAGCGGAAACCAGAAGCCTGCGGCTGTCTGGGTGAGTCCGAATTTGGGCGATGAGATCGGATATTTGGTTGATGGATTTCCCGTCAGAGGTTCGCCAGTCGGTCCATTGAGCTCCATACACGCGTCCAAGATCCCCGTTGGAATCGGCCCATTCGTCCCAGATGGTTACGCCAACTTCCTGAAGAGAACGTACATTGGTATCACCGCGCAAAAACCATAACAGCTCATGGATAATACTTTTGAGATGTAGCTTTTTAGTGGTGAGCAGCGGAAATCCTTCCTGGAGATCGTAGCGTGCCTGCGCTCCAAACACCGAGAGTGTGCCCGTTCCAGTCCGGTCCGTCTTGGAGTACCCTCGCTCAAGGACGAGGCGGAGGAGATCATGGTAAACACGCATAAAATGAACAAACAAAGGAGCGCAATACAGTGCATGGAGATCCATTCTATTCCAAGCTCGGCCTAGCGTGGGTTTGCGCCTGTGGCGGCGAGGCGATTTCGGCGGGAGCGAATTTGTCCACAGGCCGTTCGGTTGCCGTTTTTGTCCGGGACAGGTGCATTCCGATATTTTCCCGACGGAGGGAGACCCGTTAGGGTGTGCGGTTCTATGCAAACATTTAAAGTCGCAGTACTCCCCGGAGACGGGATTGGGCCGGAAGTGATGGCAGAAGCGAGGCGCGTGCTGGGCGTCGTCGAGTCTCAGTTTGGATTTGCACTGGAGTTGACCGAAGCACGGGTAGGAGGCATTGCGATCGATGTGGATGGGAAGGCTTTGCCGGAAGGGACTATAGCGATCTGCGAACAGGCTGACGCGATCCTCTTTGGATCGGTGGGCGGTCCGAAGTGGGAGTCGCTGCCGCCCAATGACCAGCCAGAGAGAGCGGCATTACTCCCTTTGCGCAAACGATTTCAGCTATTTGCAAACATTCGTCCGGCTGTCTGCTATCCCAACCTCACTCACGCATCGCCCGTTAAAGAAGCGCTGATCACCGGGGGATTTGATGTCCTGTGTGTGAGAGAATTGACTGGAGGTCTCTACTTTGGGCAACCCAAAGGCACCCACATCGAAAACGGGGAAGCGGTGGCTGTAGACACTATGGTCTACCGACAGAGCGAGATTGAACGTATTGCCCACGTGGCGTTTCAGGCCGCGTCAAAACGTCGCAAAAAGCTCACCTCCGTGGACAAAGCCAACGTGCTCGAAAACGGAGTACTGTGGCGCAAGGTTGTTACACAGATTGCAGCGCAGTATCCGGACGTCACCCTCAACCACCTATATGTGGATAACGCAGCCATGCAGCTTATCCGCAACCCGCAGGGATTCGATGTGGTGCTCGCCGAAAATCTCTTCGGCGACATCCTGTCCGATGAAATGGCGATGATTACAGGCTCTTTGGGAATGCTTCCAAGCGCGTCGCTGGGAGTCAAAGAACTGCCGACAGGCCGGTTTGGATTGTTTGAACCGAGCGGAGGTACGGCTCCCGACATTGCGGGAAAAGGAATCGCTAATCCGATCGCGCAAATTTTGTCGGCAGGAATGCTGCTGCGTTACTCTCTGGGACTGCACGCGGCGGCCGACGCCATTGATACAGCCGTTCGACTGGCAATCGACGCAGGTTATCGCACCGGCGACATCTGGAGTGAAGGAACTCTGAAGACAAACACCGTTGGAATGGGCGACGCAATTATAGCGGCCTTAACCCGGTAATTGGGAAACCGATCGAGCTTCCCTTTGGCAGATACCACGGGGAGGCTCCAATCGCTGGGGAGTTCTGTGGGCCGAGAGGCTCGGGGGTAGATCAGACGAAAAAGTCTCCAGAAAAGAGAAAAGGGAGCCGAATTGGCTCCCTTGATTCTGAAATTGCCTGAAGACAGGCATTAAATGCCAGTTAGTTCAGACCAGCGAGTGCTTTGCCAATCGAACTCTTATGCCGGTTGGCTGTATTACGATGAACATCGCCAGTTTTGACAGCCTTATCGAGGGTCGAAACAAAGCTGTTAGCCGCAACCAGTGCAGTCGCTTTATTCCCAGACTTCAAAGCTTCACGAGCCGCTTTCAGCTGATTTTTTACGGAAGTCATCGTCCGGCGGTTGATGAGGGTGCGCCGTTCAGTTTGACGTGCGCGCTTTGCGGCAGAAGGAGTGTTGGCCATGGCTTAGGAATAAATCGGTCATTTACATTAATAGAAGTGTCTTTCGTGTCAACCCCTGTCGGGAGTCCTAACCGGCCCAGTTTAATACTGGCTGGCTTCAGCGTTGTCCCGTTCGCATTGGCGGCGGAGCCTGAACCGGGAATTTCGTCTTCAATGCAGGGTCGACCCACACACGTAAGTACTCTATTTCAAAATAATTAGGAAATACCGTCGACTGGTCCGGCTCGCCCGACGGGCCGATATGGCTGCTGACGCCATTACTCAAAATTACGTACATCGCATGATCAGGAACATAACCTCCAAGGACTTCGCGCTTTACGACTCCATTCTGGATCCATTGGGCTTTCCCTGGCAGCCACAATAACCCGAAGGTGTTCCATTGCCCCTGAAAATCTACGTCGTTGTTGCCGCCACTATCCCAATTGATCTCCGGAAAATCTCCGTAGCAGAGGCCCATGTGCATGAGATCTCGCCCGGCATAATATTCCGCCACATCAAACTCGGGTGGCCATTGATGGGTCTGAGGCATCAGCCAGAAAGCGGGCCAAACTCCTTTTCCACCGGGAAACTTTGCCCGAATTTCAATGTATCCGTAGGTAAACGCGAACTTGTCATGCGAGGACACCATACCGGAGCTGAAGTCGTAGACGCCCGGCGGGTTATCTCCCTCGACAGAACGGCGATCGGAACGAAGCCTGAGCCGGCCACCTTCGAGAAGGACATCTTCATCGCTTAGATAATTCAAGTAACTATCATTGTGGAAGCGGTCACCCCACCGACCAAAGACAAACAAGCTCGTATTCCAGATTTCCCGGTTTAACAGGGGGCCGCGAAATGTTTCCTCGAGCACCATTTGGTATGAAGGAGGAGGAAAAACGGGGACCGACGGAGGAGCCGCTTTAGGCTCTGGCGCCTGTTCGGCCGATGCAGTCACCAAGCCCCCTGCAGCCACTAAGCCCCGAACAACGAACCCAAGCAGAAGAAGCCGGCGGAACATGCCTACAGGGTAAGGCGCTCCTAAGTGAGTGTCAGTATAGATTTCTGCTTTGCCGGGAGGCACCGCTCCCGTATCCGTAACAACCCGCCAAATCCGGGCAACCCGCTCTTCAATTCATGTCCAGCCTACTACCGCCCAGACCCGAAGCCTGCGCCACCTCCTGGAAGGTTGGCGTAGTTTCCAGTCTTTATAACCCACTTTGGGTCGAAGGACTTGCCTCACATTTCCAAGAGGAACTCCGAGCGATCTGCCCAAAGGTGCAAGTCATCGCACATCACGTTCCGGGCTCCTTTGAATTGCCACTAGCAGTCGAGCTGTTGGCCGCATCGGGACGGGTGGATGCAGTCGCCGCATTTGGAGTGCTCCTGGACGGAGAAACCGCCCATGCCACCCTGGTGGCACAGGCAATCACCCAGGCTTTACTAGCCAGTTCTCTCAAGCACGGCATTCCGGTTTTGCACGA
>CAMCYN010000128.1 GCA_945883955.1 Akkermansia muciniphila | reverse complement strand
CGAGTCACGAAGATTGATCTGACGGGGAAGGAGATTTTCAGCATCAGCCATCCGATGAATGCCGGGGCGTACGAGCCGGGGATGACCTTTAATCCTACCGAGACGGCGATTGCGCCCAATGGCGACATCTACGTTGTGGACGGGTACGGGTCGCAGTTTGTGTTGAGGTACGATTCGCGGGGGCGGTTTCTGCAGCGGTTTGGGGGGAAGGAAGGGGTGGCGTTGGGTGAGCGGTTGAACAACGCGCATGGCGTGGCGATTGACCTGAGGGCGGGAGTGGAGAAGGCGAGTGTGCTGGTGACATCGCGAGCGGACCACTGTTTCCGGCGGTTTACAATGGAGGGGCAGTACATGGAGACGCTTTCGGTGCCCGGTTGTATGGTGTGTCGGCCGGTGATTTCCGGTCAGGAACTTTACGCCGGAGTCTGTTGGTCCAAGAATCCGGAGCTGAACAAGCTTGCGAATAATCCGAGCGGGTTCGCGGTGATTCTGGATGTGGAGGGGAAGGTGGTGAGTGCGCCTGGCGGTACGGAGCCTGTGTACGAGGAGGGTAAACTCAAGCCGCTGACACGAGCCGAGCCGGTATTTGATCACGGGCACGACGTGTGTGTGCTGGAGAACGGAGATCTGGTGGTGTGCCAGTGGAACGCGTTTCAGACGTACCCGATCAAGCTGGAGAAGTTGGGGTAAAAGCCGGAACGTTTGGCGCGTCCCGGAGAGGGAGCCTTATATATAGGGCAGGTTATACCAGGTGGAGGGCCCACGGCCATGCCGGCTCAGGAGACCGTTTTCAAGCAGGGATGAGAACGTTACTTTGAGTGTATTCGGACTGGCCCCCATCTCCCGGACGATGTCGCGGGTTATGAAGTAGGGAGCCAAGCAATGATACTTGAGGCTGACGGGGGCTCGAAGCGCCAACGGCTTCCCAGCAGGAACCGCCGAAGGTTCTAACCTATAGTGGCGCAGCTTTTAGCGTCAATCGGGGCGCATTCAGCAATGGCTGCCTTTGTTCCCTCGTCCGCGTAAGTTCTCAGTGAATTCATTGCTTGCCACCTTTGCTCCCTACCGCTGACTTTCTCACTCCATGTCTGCCCACCTCGATTCCCTTCGTCTTGCGCTCCAGCATTCGCCGGACAATGCGCCGTTGCTGCTCGTGTTTGCCCGGGTATGTGTGGAGCAATTCCAGCTCGCAGATGCACGTGGCGCATTTGTGAAAGCGGTGCAACTCGATGCGGGTAATGCCGAAGCCAGACTAGGGCTGGCAGAGGTAGCGCAGCTTGAAGGGAAAACCTCGGAGGCCGCAGTACGGGCAGAGCAACTGATCGAGGAGAAACCAAATTTCGCTCCTGCATTTGTTCTGCTCAGCCGTTTGCTCGCTGGAGAAGGAGATCTGTCCCGCGCCCGTATGCTTTACGAAAAAGCTCAGGCGCTCGATAACACGATCACCGATGCCGGACTGGAGAAGGCGCTCGCCGAAAGGAAGCCGGAGTCGAACGAGGACGAAGCGAACAGAAAGAAGTTAGGGGTGACCAACGGCGGCGGCGAGGTAGAGGAGTGGCAGGAAGAAGACTCGGCACCCCGTGGGGGAGCGGCTTTTGAACTGGGCCTTGCTGATTTTGAGCGACCCAAGCTGGCATTCAAAGATGTAGGCGGCATGGACGCACTCAAAGAGGAGATCCGGATGAAGATCATTTATCCGCTCCAGCACGCTGAGCTTTTCAAAGCTTACGACAAAAAAGTCGGCGGAGGGGTGTTGCTGTATGGCCCGCCCGGTTGCGGCAAAACGTTAATCAGCAAAGCGACAGCTGGTGAAATCAAAGCGAACTTCATCGCTCTGGGCCTGCATCAGATTCTCGATATGTGGATAGGGAATTCGGAGAAAAACATGCACGAGGTCTTCCAGCTCGCGAGAAAGAATGCGCCGTGTGTTTTGTTCTTCGATGAAGTGGACGCACTTGCCGCCGACCGCCGGGATCTGCGTCAAAGCGCGGGACGTAATCTTATCAACCAGTTCCTCAGTGAAATGGACGGTGCTGACGCTCAGAATGAGGGCGTGCTGATTCTCGGTGCGACGAATGCCCCCTGGCACATCGACCCTGCATTCCGGAGGCCGGGCCGCTTTGATCGCACGCTTTTTGTGCCCCCACCGGATTCGTCCGCACGGGGTGCAATCATCGAAGTGATGGCGAAAAAGAAGCCCATTTCAGAGCTCGATCCGCGGGCGCTTGCGAAAAAGACCGAAGGCTTCAGCGGCGCGGATTTGAAGGCGATGTTCGACCTTGCGACTGAGGAAGTTTTAAACGGCGCAATGAAGACGGGGAAGGTCATCCCGCTCACGACCAAAGATTTGATAAAAGCCGCCGGCAAACACAGGCCGACCACCACGGCCTGGTTCGAGAGTGCCAAGAATTACGCGATGTACGCCAACCAGAGCGGTTTTTACGACGACGTGCTCAAGCATCTGGGGTTGCTCAAATGATGGACCCGATGACTGATACACTGGGGTACGACGCCTGTCTTATGCGGGGACGGGCGCTTCTTGAACGAAGCCGTTATGAGGACGCGGCGGGGTGGTTCCGTCGGGGAATTGAGGCGGAACCAGATTCCGGTGAATGTTACGCGTTGCTGGCGATTTGTTTGATGAATGTCGACGGCAAGGCCGGGGAAGCTCAGGCCGTGGCACTCCGGGGCGTGAGTATTGAACCGGAGAACTGCTTCAATCGGTGCATTCATTCCCTGAGCCTCGGGAATGTGGCCAAGGAGGGACAGACTAGCGTTTTACGTGAAGCTTTGGCGGAGGCAAATGAAGCTGCTCGGCTCGATCCCGAGAGCGATTTGGCCCATACAACGCTCGGCCGCGCGCAGCTGCGGCTTGGAATGTGGCCGGAGGCGGAGGTGTCCGCCCGTCAGGCACTCGAACTCGATCCCAAGAACACCACGGCGACCGAGATCCTCTCTGCCTCGCTGCTTCATCAGGGCAAGCAGGGCAAACACGACGATCTGGTGCGTTTCCAACTAGGAAACAACCCTGAGAGCGATACCGCCCACTCTGCTGCTGGCTGGAATGCTTTGCAGAAAGGCGACGCGCAAGCTGCGAACCGACATTTCATGGAAGCGTTGCGCTTAAATCCGATTCACGAAGGGGCGCGCCTCGGCCTGGTGGAGAGCTATCGGGCGCGTTCCTTTTTCTATCGCGCTATACTTTCGTTTGATGCCGCCATCAATCGAATCACCGAAGGACGGCAACGCGCATTTTGGATCGGGGGTTACTTTATTTACAGACTGGCTTACACCGGTCTTAAAGGGGCCGCGCCCTGGGCGGCTAACCTGCTCGCATCCTGTTGGCTTCTGCTGGTGTTTTGGTCGAGTCTTTCACGGGGCCTCAGTTCGCTCATCATGCTCTTTGACCGCTTTGCGCGCCGGAGTCTGAAAACGAAGGAGAAATGGGAAGGCATCCTGGTTGGTGGAATGGCAAGCCTCTCCCTGGGATTACTGGTCGCGTCCTTCTTTGCGGGCAAATATTCGCCGGCACTGACGTTATTCGCGGTGGGTTTTTTCTTCAGCGCGTTACCTGCGGCGTCCGCATTCATGAACGACCACTATATCGGTAAGTGGCTATACAGGGGTATCGCGGCATTCTGCCTTGGCTGTACGCTTTATACGCTTGTAGCGCTCGGCCTGATGGTGGGTGTCGGGATAAACATGGACCCTGGAGTGCGGTTTATATCGTTCGCTGTCCAAGCTGCAGTGGTCGGTTCAATCCTGCGCATGTTCGGCCTTGGCTATCGGTGAGTTGAACGTGCTCTCGTTTATAACCCGTCCTGTGGATGTGGTGTTGTTCGCTCCCGAATCCCTTCGATTAGGGAAATACCCTGCCTGATTTAGCTCGCAGAGTAGCAACGGACTCGGCCGCCAGTTTTCCGGCTCCAGACAGTCTTACTCTATAAGCGCTCCAAAAACGTTTGTGTTGCGGATCCATTTTACCTCCAGTCCTTATCTCGCTAATTCCAGTGATTAATATAAAAACTATATTCCCGCTTTTTTTGGGGGGGGCATCGACTCGCCGCCTTCGGAATGGTTCTTGTAGGCTGGATGAGTTTTAGCGGTGAAGCTTTTGCCCTGAGCTTTTTCTGGCTTGTAAATTGCAATCTCCATTCCGAGAGCCTTCTTTTGTATTCTTATCGAGAAATTCGAGATCGAAGAATCCTGGGGGCTTGCGAATAGCAAAGGGGTATTTATGGTGATTCTCACCACCAGTCCTATTTAAGGCGGACCAACGCGGGAATAGCAGATTCCAAACAACACGCTTAGAACCTTGTATTGTGCGACTTGCCGGAGTTTTTCAGCCTAACTCGTTGGAAACTAGAGTTGGCTGCCTCACAAGGACTCGAACCTTGACAAGCAGATCCAGAGACTGCTGTGCTACCATTACACCATGAGGCAAAAGCGGGAGGCAAACCCTAGTCTTTCTCGCCGGGTTGACAACTGGAAAATCTAATCCAAACGAACTTTTCATTCCTAACCGTCGTTTAACTAAGCCGCGGACGCGGCGTTTGGTGACAATTCAGGGCGCGATAGGATTGTGGCCGCAGGGGAGGCTTAAAGCCAAGACGAACGGCAGCTTGCCAATACTCGCTTGTGGCCCCCGGGCTCAAGCGCTTGGCGACACCAAGGCTGGCTTTAGCCCGGAACTGAAATATCCAAACCTCCCGAGTGGTCGGGATAAACTGGTTTCTGTGGACTCCGTCAGCCGGGACAATCCGAGCATCAAGCGCGGAGCGGCTTCTGCGCGAGCGGCCCAGGCGTGGAATTACACGACCGAGGCACGTTCAGGAGTTTGCGGGCGGGAAAGCCCGATACGTACGGTGGGGTGACAGGAAGAGGCTCCAGGATTGAAGGCGATACAATGGGAAAGCTCCGCGCGCCATGTGGTGCAAACGACTGTTTTGGCAACGAGCCGAAAATCTCATAAGCGCGAACCTAACGCTTGCGGGCAATTGGGTTGCCGCCACCCAGCGTGGGATAGTGATTGCAGAAAAACGACGTTGAGAGTCTTTTCAACACACACGCTGATGATTCCCCCTTTCCCCACTAATGCACCCCCTTACTTCCCCTCCTGACACTCAGCCCGAAGCCATTCCGGATCGCCGTCTCATCCTCGTCTGCGGTATCCTGCTCTTAGCGAGTCTCGGCTCGGTTTACGCGTGGAGTTTCTTCACTAAACCGCTTTGCGACGCTTATGGGTGGAGCAAAATGGAAGTCTCTGCCGTATTCAGCCTCGCCGTGGCAGGTCTCGGACTTTCGGCAGCCTACACCGGCCCGCTGGTTTCCAAATTGGGCTCCCGCAGACTCGTTTACCGTTCTTCGGCCTTCTTCGCCGGCGGTTACCTCGTGGCCGCCTTGGCCCTTCAGCTCAGGAGCTTGCCCCTTCTTTGCATCGGCTACGGAGTCATCGGGGGGATCGGCCTTGGTACAGGTTATGTCACCGGTGTAACGACCATTGCGGGCTGGTTTCCCGATCGGAAGGGTTTTGCCACCGGCCTCGTGGTCATGGGCTTCGGCATCGGTGCGCTTCTGATGAGCAAGGTCATCGCTCCCCTGGCCATGGAGGCTACCGGCAACTCGCTCCCTATTACCTTTCTGATCATCGGCATCGCTTTCAGCGTGATCATGCCGCTGGCCTCGCGTGGCATCCACAGTCCGCCCTCGACCACGACTTCCGGCAAAGCGCCCTCCGTCGCCGAGACAATCCAACACGGGCCAAATGTCCAAGTCAGACTCTGGCTTGTCTGTTTCCTGTATAGCCTGGCGGGCTTGGGTATCATCAGTCTCCAGTCGGTCCTCATGCAAAAGGTTGCCGGAGACGCGGATCCTACCCTCACTAAGGTGGCCCTGGCCTCCATCGGTGCCACCCTCATTGGCTGGACCTCCGTAGGCAACAGCGTTGGACGGCTCTTCTGGGCTTCGATTTCGGATAAAATTGGCCGTATCAACACCTTCATCGCCCTGCTCAGTACCGCGTCGGCTGCCTTCCTGATCCTGCCCCACGTGACTTCGCCCCTCGTCTACGGAGCTTTACTGGCCTACACCATAGCCTCTTACGGTGGCGGGTTTGGCACCATTCCCTCGCTCATTAGCGATCTGTACGGGCCGAAACGGATGTCCGCCGTGCATGGCAAGATTCTGACAGGGTGGGCTTCGGCCGGCCTGATTGCCCCCCCCGCGTTTGGCTATCTGATGGACAAATACCCCAACCAGGCGGCCCAGTACGCTTTCTATAGCTGCGCGGCGGTGCTTTTCCTGGCCTGTTTGCTGGCGGCCACATTCAAGGAGCTTCACCTGAAAACCACAGGCGCTCCGGCAACCGACCGCGCTGCCGATGTTCCCGAGTGAGCCAAACCGCTTCCCTCCTTTTCCGTAAGGGGTTTGCAAAATAGAGCCCGCCTGAACTGAGCGACGCCCGGAGTGTGGCGTTCGCTCCCTTACCTCGTTGGGCCAATCGGCGTCGATGTCACGAGATCGTGAGAATCAACTTCCCTAGGATCCTCGAATGGATTGTATTCCGCGAACTAGCACCCAGGGCGTCCAAGTCTTCCGTAGATACCGCTTGGGCTTTGGAGCAGATTCATAACTCCGGCGATGATAATACGCTGACCTTCAATCGTATAGAAGATGCCGTATGGAAATTTATGCACAAGAAGGCGACGAAAGCTCTTGTGGAAAGTCGGAGCACTCTCCGGAAATGCCTGTAACTGTGCGAACGATTCGCTTAGGTGCGACAACAAAAAGTCACCTCGTCCTGGCTGCCAGGTTTCGTGAAACTCGTAAGCAGACTGAATGTCGATTTCTGCAGAGAGGAGAAAAACAAGCTCGCTCAAGGCTGTTTTCTATCACTGAAAATACGCTGCAGAATGCCATCCCAAGTAGTGACTTGTGATGGATTTTTGCGGTAGTTTTCCATTCTACGATCGAGTTCGGCGATTTGTTCTCTTGAGACGGGAACTTCAGTGGGATGAGACGCTAAGTCTTCCCACAACTCCCCAACCAAAAGGAGTTTTTCCGCTGCAGTTAGCCGATTCACGTCAGGAATGGATTCGAGAATCATAAGGAGATTTTACTTGGCTTTCCTCAGTGAATCAAGGTTCGGGTATTCTTCAGCAGTGATGAGCCATTCTATTTTTTGCCCGAGGCGTGAGGCTTTGCGAACGACGCTCTGGGGTGTGGTGTAGAAATTAACCCAACGCCTGTCGTTGGCCAGAACTGGCATCGCGATCTGGACCTATCTGTCTTTTGTTCCGGCCTGAAAAACCACACCATGAGCCCATTCGTATGGTTGCTCCCGCCCCTGAGTCTCTCACATTTCGGTTTCTGCGTTCGTTGGTGGGCTGGCTTGTGGATCGCTTCTACCGGATCAACGTCCTGCATCAGGCACCGCTTCCCGAAGGGGGCGTTCTGCTGCTTCCCAATCACCTCACCTGGGTCGATGCACTCATGTTGCAACTGAGTTATCCGCGCCAAATTCGCTTTCTGGTGGACGACGCCATCTACCGTCGCCCTCTGCTCAACCCCATCTTGCGCATGGCCGGTGCGCTGCCGGTGTCTCCCAAACGGGCCACCGGTGCGGTTCGCGCGGCTGTGGATGCGTTGCGGCGGGGGGAAGTCGTGTGTCTGTTTCCCGAAGGGGAACTTTCCCGATCGGGAATGCTGTTGCGTTTGCGGCGGGGGTTCGAGCTCATTGCTCGCGAGGCCGGAACACCGGTCGTACCCGTGTGGCTGGACCAACTCTGGGGCTCGATCTTTTCGTTTGCAGACGGGAAGTTCTTTTTTAAATGGCCACGCCAACTGCCCTATCCGGTGACGGTGGCTTTCGGGGAGCCTATTTCGGCCGACAAGGCCGACGTGGCTCTGTTGCGCGAACGCCTCCTGGAACTCGGCGAACGCTGTTATCAAAGCCGCCCCGAAATGCGCCGTCATCTCGGCCGGGAAGCGGTACGCGGTCTGCGCCGGACCCGGCACGCGGTGGCCCTTGTTGACGGAATGGACGGCAGCGAACTGAAGGCAGGCACGCTCTTGGCCGCCGGCTTGGCGCTTTCGCGTGAGATCCGGCGGCGATGTCCGGGAGGGCGTATCGGAATCGTGTTGCCGCCGGGCAAGGGTGCTGCGATCGCGAACCTGGCCGTTGTTCTGGCCAATAAAGTCCCCGTGAACCTCAATTTCACTGCGGGTCGGGAATCGCTGGAGGCCGCCACGCGGATTGCTCAAGTCGAACACACCATCACGGCCACGGCGTTTCAGTCGCGGCTGGTGGACTTTCCGTGGAGCCGCGAGGTGCTGCTTTTGGATGAACTTATGCCGTCGCTCAAACGATCCGTGGTCGGCTGGCGACTGCTTGTTGAGCTGCTTCCCGCAGGAATACTTTCCGACCTCGCGGGCCTTCCCACCACGGGGGATCAGGCCGAGGCGATCGTTTTGTTTACCAGCGGCAGTTCCGGAGACCCGAAGGGGGTGGTTTTGTCCCATCGCAACCTGTTGGGCAACGTCTCCCAGTTTGCCATGATGCTGGGCCTGGGCCCGGACGCCGCGGTGTTGGGCTGTCTGCCCATTTTCCATTCCTTTGGAAGTACCGTCACGCTCTGGTACCCCATTCTGGAGGGAATCCGCATGGTTTGTTATCCCAGCCCGCTGGATATACCCAAAAACGCGGAGCTCATTGCCAAACACCGCGTGACGTTGCTCTGTTCAACTCCGACGTTTTTACGCGGCTATTTGCGCAAGGCCGAGCCCGAGCAGTTGAGTTCTCTGCAGCTGATTGTCACCGGAGCCGAACGACTCCCAATGGAACTGGCCGATGCTTTTGAGGCGCGCTTTGGAAAGCCCGTCCTCCAGGGCTACGGCCTTACCGAAACCTCGCCGGTAGTCAGTGTGAATCTGCCCGATCCTTTGCGTCTGAAACCGCATTATTCGATTCAACCCAGCAGCCGTCGTGGGTCGGTCGGGAAACTTGCGCCAGGTATGGCCGCTCAGGTCCGGGATCCGGAGACGGATGAAAAGCTTTCCCTGCACGCCACCGGGATGCTCTGGCTCAAGGGGCCCAACATCTTTGAAGGATATCTGGACGACCCGAAGCGAACGGCAGAGGTCTTGCGCGAGCAATGGCTCAAAACCGGCGATCTCGGCCGCTTCGACGAGGATGGCTTTTTGTTTATTGAGGGCCGCCTTTCGCGCTTCTCAAAAATCGGCGGCGAAATGGTCCCTCATGAAACCATTGAGACGCGCCTGCTGGAGGCTTTGGGGATTGCACCCGAGGAGAAGGCTCTTGCCGTCACGGGTGTGCCCGACGCGGCTAAAGGCGAGTCGCTGGTGGTACTGACGACCCGTGAAGTAGATTCCCAGGAGATCCGTACCAAGTTGGGTGTCGCGGGCTTGCCCAACCTTTGGATTCCTCGTCGCTTTGTGCAGGTGCCGGAGATCCCGCATCTTGCCACAGGAAAACTCGATCTGAGACGGATCCGCGAACTCGCAGAGCAGAGCTAGCCGAGGGATTCTGTCGGGCGGAATTGTCCGCTGGAACTCGCTTTAAGACCAGGTGCAAAAAGCGGATGCGGCCTCAGGTGCCTTAACTTTATAGATTTATGGAAGAATTGGCCGAGCAAATGCGCCGGGATCTGGAGGAGGTGGCCAAAACCCGGATGCCGTTTGGGAAGTATGG
>CAMCYN010000127.1 GCA_945883955.1 Akkermansia muciniphila | reverse complement strand
CTTGAGCGGCCATGGCGGAAGCCACGGCTCCCATGGCGGTGCCGCAGATACCGATAAAATGAATATGGCGAAGGGAGGGCTGCATGCGAAGAAAAGGGAAGGTTAGTCGAAGTGGATCGGGCGCAAAATAAAGAAAGCCTCGGAAATGGGGCGAACTGGGAAAAAACGGTGCGGGCAGAGGCAGAATTCGGACGGATTTCGCCGGGCGTTTTGCTTTCTCTCACCCTGAGTTTCCTTTTGGGTAGAAGCCTATGTCCGCCCCTCTCACTCCGATGATGCAGCAGTACCAGAGCATTCGGAGGACTCTGCCCCCGGAGACCATTCTGTTTTTCCGGCTCGGAGACTTCTACGAGATGTTTTACGAGGACGCAAAAACGGCTGCTTCGGTACTGAACGTGGCTCTGACTCAACGCCATGGCATGCCGATGTGCGGCATTCCCTACCACGCCGCCGAGTCGTACACGCGCAAACTCATCCAGGCCGGATTACGCGTGGCTATCTGTGACCAGGTCTCTGAACCCCAGGCCGGCAAGATCGTCCAGCGCGCGGTCACTCAGATTCTTTCCCCTGGCACCATTTCCGACATCCAGATGCTCGATGCGGGCCGGAATAACTTTATGGCAGCAATCCACGTCGATGCCAAACGCGGCTATGGATTCGCTTATATGGATCTGAGTACCGGCGAATTTCGGCTCACCGAATTGGCTACCCTGCGGGAACTTGCCGACGAGCTGGCCCGGGTCAAACCGGCCGAAGTTATGGTGAATGAATCCGTGGCCGATCAATTTAAACATCTCACCGGACTGGTCGCCCGGGACGGATACGCTTTCCTGTTTGATCAGGCCTACCACACCCTCCTGAAGACCTTCCGGGTGCAGGCCCTGGACGGGTTTGGATGTGAAGATTTGCCCGCAGCTGTCTGTGCCGCCGGTGCGTTGGTCCACTATCTTAAACACGAGTTGCGTCGCTCGCTCACTCACGTGACCCGGATGACTTCCTACAGGCGTTCGCAGTTTATGGTTTTGGATGCCGCCACGCAGGCCAATCTCGAGCTGGTCGATGCGCGCGGCGGCGGGCGCGACACCAGCCTGCTCGGCGCCCTGGACCGAACCGTGACCCCGATGGGCGCGAGGCGCCTTCGAAACTGGATTCTGCATCCACTCTGCGAAATCGAGCCTTTGGACGCGCGGTTGAATGCCATCGGCCTATTCTTAAAACAACCGCACCAGCTGCTGCAGATCCGCGAGACCCTGAAATCGATCCGCGACGTGGAACGGACGGTCGGCCGCTTGGCACAAACCGGAGGCAATGCGCGTGATCTGTTGGTGCTGCGGGTCGCTCTGGAACAGATCCCCACCCTTCAGGCGGCGCTTCAAGCGCTGCTGGACCACCCGGACGCAGGTCTGCTCCGGCAGACAACACACGGCTTACATGCCCTGCCGGCCATCGTCGATTTACTCTATAAAGCGCTGGTGGACGAGCCGCCCGTGACCATCCGCGATGGCGGGATTTTCCGGGACGGATATTTTGCGGGGCTGGATGAACTCCGTTCGGCCGCGCACTCGGGCAAACAGTGGATCGCGGAACTCCAGCAGCGTTCGGCGGAACAAACCGGGATCAAATCGTTAAAGATCCGGTTCACCTCGGTTTTTGGGTATTTTATTGAGGTCACTCATTCCAACCTGCATCTGGTGCTGGCGGACTGGCAGCGCAAACAGACTGTAGCTACCGGTGAACGCTTCATCACCCCGGAGTTAAAAGAAGTGGAGGCCAAAATACTCGGGGCCGATGAACGTTCCAAGGCGCTGGAGGGCGAATTGTTTGCGCAGTTGCGGGAGGAGGTCCTTGCGGAACTGGCCTCCTTGCAGTCCACCTCGGACGCGATTGCGACTCTGGATTCGTTGGCGTCGCTGGCCGAAACGGCCCGGTTGTACGGATATTGCCGACCTGAGCTGACGGAAGGGCTCCGGATTTATTTCAAGGACGGCAGGCACCCGGTTTTGGATCAGGCACTTGTGGAGGAAAAGGTGGTTCCGAACGATGTGCTGCTCGATGGCGACACCCACACGTTACTGGTGCTGACGGGGCCGAACATGGCTGGGAAATCTACCTACATCCGGCAGGTGGCGCTGTTGACGCTGATGGCGCAAATCGGGTCATGGACTCCGGCGAGGGAGGCGGAAGTAGGGCTCGCGGACCGGATTTTCACGCGTGTCGGGGCTAATGACGATCTTTCGCGAGGGCAGTCCACTTTTATGGTGGAGATGCACGAAACGGCCAACATCACCAATAACGCCACGGCCCGGTCGCTGATCATTTTGGATGAAATTGGCCGGGGCACCTCGACCTTTGACGGCCTTTCGATTGCGTGGAGTGTAGCGGAGTACCTGCATGACACGGTTCATGCCCGGACGTTGTTTGCCACGCATTACCACGAAATGACGGAGTTGGCCCGGACCCGCCCCGGGGTGAAGAATTTCAATGTGGCCGTGAGGGAGTGGAACGATCAGATCATTTTTCTGCGCAAGATTATCTCGGGTGGAGCTGACAAGAGTTATGGGATTCAGGTGGCGCGACTGGCTGGGTTGCCGGTGGCCGTGTTGTCCCGGGCGCGGGAGATTTTGGCTAATTTGGAACAGTCGGAGCTGAACACGGGGAGTAACAATGCGGGGACACAGGGGGAGACGACGCCGGTTCGAGCGACGCGTCGGCGGAGTGTGATGGCGGCGGAGGCGGATCGGCCGCAGATGATGCTTTTTGAGTAAGGAAATGGGGCAGACCGAGTTGCCAATTGTAAAATCCGGTCTAAATTAGAGATAGGAACAGTGGAGGGATTGTTATGGCGAATACGAAGTATACGGCGTTTCGGTGTCCGATGGATTTACTGGAGATGGCAAAGGCTCGAGCGAGGCGGGAGCGGCGCTCTTTGAGCAATTACCTGATTATGCTCATAGAGAAAGACTCCACCGAACCCGCCGAGAAGCGGGCGGAAGGGACTAGGGCCCCGGCTGGGGTGAGGGCCAAGACGGAGTTGAAGACATAAAGGCTTTGGAGCACCGACTGGGCGGCACTGTGGCTTTCTAGGGGTTGGGGAAGGGCTGCACCACGGGAGCGTATCCGTTGGGGGGGGGTGGGGGAGATCTTTTTCTGGGGGCTTATCGGGACGGACTAGGCCCAGAGGGAGGCGGGCGGTGATGCCCGTCAGGGGTTCTAGTGGTGAATACTATCGCAGGATAGGGCAGTACGCTAAAGAGTGGGAGATATGGAAAATCCCCTTTTGAGCGAGCCGCTAGCGGACCCGGTTTCGTTGTACCGTTTGCGCGACGGATTGATGGCGGTGGACCTTTTGGGGGCGGCCATTTCGCATCTGGATTTTTTTACCTGGCTTGCCACACACCCTTCCACCTTGGGGGCTATGTGCGTTCAATTTGGAATACATCCCCGGCCCACCGATGTCCTTTTAACACTCACCAACGCCCTTGGCCTAACCACTCAGGCCGGCGGAGTGTTTCATTTGACGCTTCCAGCTCGGGAACATCTCGTAGGGGGTTCTCCTTACAGTCTGAAGCCGTACTACGACACGCTGCGGTCCAGACCTCAAACGATGGAATGTCTGGAGGTGTTGCGAACCGGTAAACCTGCCAATTGGGGGAGTTCCCACTCCTCCGCGTGGACTCAAGCCATGGAAACGGATGAGTTCGCCGACCAATTCACCGCCGCCATGGACTGTCGTGGTGTTCTCCTGGCTCCAGCCCTGGCTAAACGTATTGATCTCAGTGAACATCACGCTGTACTCGATGTCGCGGGAGGGTCGGGAATTTACGCCTGTGCGATTGCCGCAAGACATCCCCATCTCAAAGCGGCTGTGTTCGAAAAACCGCCCGTGGACAGGATAGCTGCACGAGCGATCGCCAAACGGGGATACGCCGACCGCGTCGAGGTCTTGGCAGGGGACATGTTTGCCGTGGAGTGGCCGAAGGGGTTCGATGTCCTTCTGCTGTCCAATATGTTACACGATTGGGACGAGGAAACCGTCCAGGCGCTGCTTAAAAAAGCCGCCGATGCCCTGCCCTCGGGAGGTCTCCTGATCGTACATGACGCCTTCCTGAATGCGGCCAAAACCGGGCCGTTACCCGTGGCCCAATATTCGGCGCTTTTAATGCATTCCACCGAAGGCCGCTGCTATTCGCTGGGTGAAATACGGTCCTGGTTCGAACCCGTCGGACTCGAGTGGATGGAACATCATCCCACCGCCGTCGACCGAAGCTACGTGCTTGCCCGGAAAGTCTAATCGCCGGGAGCTTCTGGCCGCGGGCTCTTTTCCGGATACCGGACTTTTAATTGCTGGATTGCCCACAGGGCATGTTCGGCAATTAACGGCTCGGGATCCTGCGCCGCTTGGATTAAGGCAGCGAGATCTTCTCTAGACCCGGTATTTCCAAGCGCCACACATACGTTGCGCAAAAATCCGCGCCGTTTGATGCGTTTGATCGGGGAACCGCGAAACAGGGTCCGGAAGGTGTCGTCGTTGAGCGAGAGAAACTCCCGCAGCGGCCGACTCGAATTAAACGGGAGTGCGGAAAACTGCGCTTCCGTAGACGCTTTGGCGAACCGGTTCCAAGGGCAGACCGCCGCACAGTCGTCACATCCATAGATGCGGTTTCCGATCAGTGGCCGGAACTCTTCGGGGATAGACCCCTTGAGTTCGATGGTGAGATAGGCCACGCAGCGTGTGGCGTCGAGTTGGTGTGGGGCGGTGATGGCGGCTGTAGGACACACGTCGATACAGCGCGAGCAGGTTCCGCAACGGTCTTTTGTCGGAGGATCGGCAGGAAGCTCCAGGGTGGTCAGCATCGCCCCTAGAAAGAAAAAGGCACCGAGTTCCCGCGAAATCAGCATCGTGCTTTTCCCGTGCCAACCGATCCCGGCCAAGGCGGCAAAGTCGCGTTCGAGCACCGGCCCGGTATCGACGTAACTACGCTGACGCCCGCCATACTCAGCGAGGATGGTCTCTAGTTCGCGGATTCTGGGGGTTAAAACATCGTGGTAATCCTTTCCACGCGCGTACTGGGCGATTTGGAACTCCGGCTCGGGGGTTTGCCCAGGGGCAACGCCGTAGCCTTTCGCCAGCATAACCACAGAGCGCGCCCCGGGTAAAACCAGCTGCGGATCAGTCCGGCGTTCCGCATTTTTGGCAAGCCAAGTCATTTCTCCGGCCTTGCCAGCGGCCACCCATTGCAAAAAGGCCTCGGCGTGGGGCGGGGTGATGGCAGGCGCGACTCGGCATACGTCGAACCCGAGTTCGAGGGCCTTAGCAACCAGACGCTGCTTTAGTTCGAGGGGTTCCACTCGAAGTGGGCGCTAATGGCCGCAATGAGCACCTCAACGGCGTCGCCTTGAGAGAGCAGTGAGGTATCGATGGTGCAGTGTGCGGCGGCCTCATACGCCTCCCGGCGACTCACCAGAAGCTGACTGATCACGGCCCGGGGATTGTCGCATTGCAGAAGCGGGCGTTTGGTATTTCGCGACACACGCTCAAAAATCACGTCTTCGTTGGCTGTCAGGCACACCACAAACCCGGCGTGTCGCAACATTTCACGGTTTACAGCCCGGATGACCGCACCGCCTCCGGTGGAAATCACGCTGCGGTTGAGATGAACAAGGGAGCGGATCACGGCGGTTTCGAGTTCCCGGAAGACTTCTTCGCCGTCTTCGGCAAAAATCTCTGAGATTTGCCGACCGGAACGCTCCACAATGAGTTGGTCGGTATCGACGAATTGATAACCCAGAGCCTTAGCGGCGAGGCGTCCAATGGACGACTTGCCGCTTCCCATAAACCCGACCAGAACCACATTTTCGGGCGCAGGTGTCTCCACGGCGAGTACGGGGAAACCCTAGAACTTCCCGAGACAGGCCTGAATGAAGCCTGTGAACAAGGGGTGTGGATGGTTGGGCTTGGACTGGAACTCCGGATGGAACTGGCAGGCCACGAAGTAAGGGTGGTTCTTCAGCTCAATCAGTTCTACGAGACTACCGTCGGGCGACGTGCCTGAAATCACAAAACCTTTGACTTCCATCTGTTCGCGGTAACTGAGGTTAAACTCGTAACGGTGCCGGTGACGTTCCCGGATTTCCGAGGTGCCGTATACCTTATGAGCGCAGGTGCCCTCCTTAATCATGGTCGGCCAGGTGCCCAGACGCATTGAGGCACCTTTGTCGGTGACCCCTTTTTGTTCCTGTAACAGATGAATAACCCGGTGCGGTGCCTGCGGATCGAACTCGGCGGAGTTCGCCCCCTCCAATCCGCACACATTGCGGGCGAATTCGATGGTGGCGACCTGCATTCCGAGGCAAAGCCCGAGGAAGGGGAGATTGTTTTCGCGGGCAAACCGCGTGGCGTTAATTTTGCCTTCCACGCCGCGTTCGCCGAACCCGCCGGGAACGAGCACACCAGCCACGCCCTTAAGGACCGAGTTCGGGGGATTATCCTCCAGCGTCTCCGCGTCCACCCGAACGAGATCTATACCACAATCGTTGGCAGCAGCGGCATGGGTGAGGGATTCGTAGATGGATTTGTAAGCGTCCTGAAGCTCGATGTATTTACCCACGACGGCGATTTTGACGCGTTTTTTGGGATGAATCACCCGCTCCACAAAGCGGTTCCATTCGGTCATGTCAGCTGGGGGAACATCCAGGCTGAGCAAATCGCAGATGGTATTGTCGAGGCCCTCTCGCTGAAGCATCAAGGGCATCTCGTAGATGGAGGAATCCACGTCGCGCGCTTCGATCACGGCCTCGAGCGGCACATTACAGAACATCGAAAGTTTGTTTCGAACATCTTCCTCGATCGGATGTTCGGTACGGCAAACTAACACCTGAGGATGGAGCCCGATTTCGCGCAGTTTGGCGATGGATTGCTGGGAGGGTTTGGTTTTGAGCTCGCCGGCCGCCTTGATGAAGGGAACCAGGGTGACGTGCATGATGACCACATTCCGGGGCCCAACCTCCAAAACGAACTGCCTGATGGCTTCCAGAAAGGGCAATCCCTCGATGTCGCCCGTAGTGCCGCCAATTTCAGTGATGAGAATGTCGCAGGGCTGTTCCTTGGAAAGGGAACGCAGCCGAGCCTTAATTTCGTCGGTGACGTGCGGAATGACCTGCACGGTGTTGCCCAGATAATCGCCGCGCCGTTCGCGAGCCAGAACGGTTTCATAGACCTGACCTGAACTGGTGCTATTGGAGCGCGTTAGGACGCCACTGGTGAAACGTTCATAGTGTCCGAGGTCCAGATCGGTTTCCGCGCCGTCATCGAGCACGTAAACTTCCCCGTGCTGGAAGGGGTTCATCGTTCCCGGATCTACGTTTAGGTAAGGATCGAACTTTTGAAGTACCACCTTCAAACCCCGTTGTTCCAGAAGGGTCCCCAAGGATGCCGCCGCCAGGCCTTTACCGAGGGAGGAGACAACCCCTCCAGTGACAAAAATATACTTCATGGATATGGAAAATAGAAAGTGTTCGCAGGCGCTCCGACCAGGGAGCGGACAAATGAAGCAGTCTCCCCAAACGAAGGCAACGCTCCCCCAGTCTTTGTTAAGTATCAGTCAGTAATGCCTCCGCCGCGAGGGCATCTGCAGGAGTATCTACCCCCAGCGAGGAATGTTTGGTAAGCACGACCCGGATTTTGGCTCCGTTTTCGAGCGCCCGAAGCTGTTCAAGGCATTCGGCGAGTTCGAGTTTTCCGGGTTTCCACTTCACAAACTCGAGCAGAAACTTCTTCGAATACCCATAAATGCCCAGATGCCTGAGGTAGGGGAAATCCCCACCATCGCGCAGCATCGGGATGGGGCTTCTGGAAAAATAAAGGGCATCAGATGCCCGGCTTAGCACTACCTTAACGACGTTAGGGTTGGCCGGATCGTCCTCGGGGCGGAAGGGGGTGGCGGCCGTGATCATCGGTAAATGACTCTCCTTGCTCAGGGTCCGGGCCAGTTTGGAGATCAGCTTAGGATCAATTAGAGGCTCATCTCCCTGCACATTGATGACATGGGTGATGGCCTTAAGGGATCGGGCCACTTCGGCGCAGCGGTCGGTGCCCGACACACATTTGGGCGAAGTCATGGCGACTTCGGCGCCGAAATCAAAGGCCGCCTCCGCAATCCGCATATCATCAGTGGCCACGACTACCGAATCGATCTCCTTGGCGCGCATGCAGCGTTCCCAGACATGCTGAAGGAGGGGTTTACCGGCGATGGGATGCAGGGGTTTGCCGGGAAAACGGGTGGAAGCCCAGCGGGCGGGAATCAAAACGGCGACTTTGGACATAGGATTGCGATAGGGGGGGAAGCGGCTGGCGAACTCTACTTTCCGGCGACCGGCAGGGAAGCCGTGGCTGAAACTTTCTCCCCATCCCCTCGGCGCTTCTGGAACGGAGCGCTTTCGACGATCTCATAGAGCAGGTTCTTAAGCGTGCCCTGATCCTTTTCCATTGAACGCACGATATTCGACACCGTGGTGGTGTCGTAGTATTCCAGGCCGCGGCCGATGGCGTAAGTAAGGGTTTTTTCGGTCAGGCAGCGGTAAAAGTCGTGACTGCGCCTGGTTGCAAGTACGTGGGTGAGTTCGGCGATGTTGTTGAACTTCTCACCCGTGGCAAGAACCCCAGCCGTATCAATGGGCTTACCCCCTTCATTGGCCCGATACTGTCCAATGGCAGTAAAGTTCTCTAAGGCGAGCCCGATAGGATCCATGAGGGTGTGACAGGAGGAACATAAGGGGTTTTGCCGGTGTATTTCCATGAGCTTGCGCATACTGGCCCCAGGCCCCCCTTTTTTGGCCTGCTCGAGAGTTGGGACATCGGGCGGGGCGGGTGGAGCGTGGGCGCCAAGCAGGTTTTCGAGAACAAACAGCCCGCGTTTTACCGGTGAAGTCCGGGTGGGATTGGAAGTCACCACGAGGAAGCTGCCGTGGGTGAGATACCCTCCGCGAAGACTCTCGGGCGGCAAATCAACCTTCTGGGGTTTGTTGCCGGTGACGCCCGGGATGCCATAAAACTGCGCAAGCGACTCGTTTAGAAAGGTATAGTTAGCCGTCAGAAATTCCATTGCAGGAAGGTTTTCTCGGGCGATGTGCTGAAACAGCATTTCGGTTTCAGTGCGCATGGAGCGCCGGATTTCGGAGGAGAAGATGCGTTGGCCGGTTTGAAAATCTTTGCCCAAAATCACCCCTCCCTGAATGGGTACCGCTTCCACATCGCGGGTTTGCAGCCATTGCCCAACGAAGTTTCTGGTGAAGTGGGTGAACCGGTAATCTTTCACCATACGGTCGACCTGTTTGCGCAAGTTCGCGCGTAACTTTCCCTCACGCGCCAGCTTAAAGAGCTCTTCGTCAGGCATCGTGCTCCACAGGAAATACGACAACCGGGAGGCAAGCGCAAATTCGTCCAAATTCTGGATTTTTCCGGGATTATCCGGCTCGGTCTGGATCTCCGATCGGAAGATAAACCGGGGCGAGGCCAGCACGGCTTTGAGAGCCTCGCCTATGCCTTTTTCAAAGCCCATTGCGGGCTGATTTTCACTTGTCCGATATATGCTGAGCAGCCGTTCGAGGTAGGGCTCTTCGAGCGGACGCCGAAATGCCCGGGTCGCAATATTCCGGATGGTTTCACGGGCGACAATCTCGCGCATTTTAGGGTCCGGAGCCGGGGGGCCAAACGGGAGTATTTTTCGCCCCTGAAGACCGGCTGGAGGATTGAGGGCGGAGGCGACGATGTCCTGGGCGGCATCCAAGTATTTTTCCAGAAGCAAGGGCGAGATATTTAAGACGTCACCGATAGT
>CAMCYN010000126.1 GCA_945883955.1 Akkermansia muciniphila | reverse complement strand
TCGTCCTTGTCCGCATCAGCCTTCTTGGGCTCTGCGGGTTTTTCCTTTTTGGATTCGGCAGACTCGGCCTTTTCGTGAGCCGGGGAGGGTTCCTCACTCTGGGCCAGAAGTGGAGTACAATGCAGGAGGGCTAAGAAGGCCGCCGTCGGATAACGCATTTTCATAGAAAAACTAATAAGTGAAAAACTGGGAGCCCACCGACTCGCGCTGGGACACTCGGGCAAAATTTGGAGCTCCGAAGGGCTACTGCGGAGGCGCAATCCGCTCTATTCCCTTGGATAGAATCCAGCCCTCGCTGCCATCGGGCAGCGCACACCGGTTCCAGCCCGCACTTTCCCCCAGAATCCGCACACGGCTGCCCGCCGCAAGATCTCCCAGGGACCGCGCCGGATCGGCCGGAGCCATTCGCGGCGTCACGGAGCGTTCGCGGACCAGGGCGAGATCAGCTTCCCAGGCAACGTCCCGCGACCACATGAAACCGAGCCACAATAAAAACGCACCGGAGCCACCGAGAAGAAGCGCCCCTGTCCGCCAATTCCAGGCCCAGGCGCCCAGAACAGCGCCCACAAGGAGCCAGGCGCCAACGGAAGCAATCCATCCTTCCAGACCGCGCGCAGACTCAGGTTTGAAAAAACTCCACCAGTGCGCCGGAGCTACCCAGGCTCCGCTAGTCAAACGCGCCGAAGCCAGCGCAAGCGACGACGGACGGTGAGTCGGGCTTAATCTTAAGGCCCTTTCCCATTCCAGCATCGCTCCGCCCGGATCTCCGAGCGCTTCCCGGGTTTTCCCAAGATTAAACCGCAACGCCGCCGTATCGCCGCCCTCGGCAAGCTGGCGGTTGTAGAAACCTTCCGCTTCGGAAAACTTGCCGGCCTTAAACGCCGCGTTCCCATCCTCAAAAGGAGAGGCCGGACAAGGCTGGACAAAAACCAGGGTCAGCGCCGCGATTGCCACAAAAGAAAGCCTCCGTTTCATCGCACACTCCTTTCCAGTAATTCCAAAATCCGGCCCCGCTCCCCCTCGGATAACACCACCGAAACCGAGGCTCCGGCAAAACGCGCCGAGGCATCCAGTTCAAAGAGCCACATCAATTCCCTCCGGGCCGTTTCATCCAAAGCCAGGGCTCCGGCCGCTTCTTGCGCTCCAATCGCCCCCACGGGTTGACCGCAACGGGCCGAGGCGCGTAACTGAACAATCCGGATCGCATCCCTTAAAAAGGCCGCCGGATCAAGCGTCCCCTTCAGGCGCAACTGCATGGCAGCCGCTTCCTTGCGTAACAGCGGGCCGACCCCGGCGTGCTCGCGCCGGTTGCGGCTCCAGCGAAGTGCCACCCACACCCCCACGAGTGCAGCAATGCCAGCCTGAACTCCCCAAAATTCCCGGGAGGCGCTCCAGGGTGCACGCACTTCCACGGAGGCTGTATTTTGTTCGAGCACCTCAGAGTGAACGGGCTTTTCCTCAGCGCGTTTGGGCGCAGGCACAGGAGCCGACGACGCAGGTTCGGTACGAGTCACCGGAGGCAAACTGCCCACCACTTCCAGAGGTACGGAAGCGCTGAGCTGGGTGACGTATTTGGCCGTTTCGGGGTCAAAATAGCTGAACTCAAATTGCGGCGTCTGCTGGTGCGCCATCTCAGGCACCAGCGCCAGGCGGAAGGTCTTGTTGCCACGCCGACCTGTGTCGTCGGCCTTGGCGAAGCTGGTTTCCGGCGGGTAAATCCGCCAGCCGTCCGGCCGAACCAAAGGAGGCACCTCGATCCGGTCAAAGTTCCCCTCACCCTGCACCTGGATAGTCACCGTGAGCGGCTCGCCCACTTTGACTCGGGCCTGATTGGTCGAGGCCACGAACCGGAATTGACCGATGGCTCCCCGGAACGATTCCGGTTTGCCCTCCGTGGGAAGGTCCAGGACCTGCATCCGGGCATTTTCAAGTTTCAGCGTGCGTTCCTGCAACACCGTCGGCTGCGCATCAAAGGGGAACCCGTCAAAGATCCCTCCAAACGGGGAAGGCTGGCTGGCTTTTTTCTTCTGAGAAGCCATCTGGATCCGAAACGAAATCGTCCCGATCGGAATCGTACCGCTCTTGATCGGTGTTAGGACCGAACGGAAGGTGAGCACATCATAATCGCGACCGTTCCGGTTTTGCTTTTGCTGCTGGGGGTTCTGGAAGGGAGTTTTCAGGAATGACTCCGAGTCAAAGTCCGGCATCGCCTGAATTGCCCACCGGATTTCGGACGGCACCAGCAACCGCATTTGCACTGGGAAAGATTCGCCGATGTACACAGGCCGCTTGGGGATTTCCACCTCCACCTGCGCCCCCTGGTTGGGTTCAGGCGCCTCGGCCTGCCCGGGCTCAAGAACGCGAATAGTCACCGGCTGGCTCTGGTAAGGCTGACCGTCAATTTCCACTCTCACGGCCGGCACCGTCAAATCCCCGGTCCGCTGCGGCGTAATATAATACCGGTGCGTCATCGTCACCGAGAGTTCCGAGTTGTTCAGAGTCGTCTGCATGGACGGCCCCAGATATTGCACCAGCGCCCCCTCCACCTCCACAGCCGGAGGCTGGCGCACCTTCTGCGATCCCTTAATGGTGAGCGAAAACTGCACGGGCTCCCCCACCGAGGTCGCCCCGGGATCCACCCCAGCCGTCACAGTGATTTCCGCCATCAGCCCCCCGGCGCCAAGCCACCACAACAGCCCGCATAACGCCGCCATCACCGCTCCCCGCATCCGGTTTCTCTCTAAAAAGGAACCCCTCTTGTCCTCGTTCCGCATCGTTCTCATGTGCGTTTGAATAAAAAAACTACCAACTCCGGCCTTCACGACTCCGGGCCTGTTGCTGCTGTTTTGCGTCCGGCGTCCATAATTGCACCCGCCTGTCCTCGCTCCGAAGCGCCTCAAGCAACGCACTCGCCTGCTCTTTGGTCAACTTCCCGTCTCCCCCCTGAGCCTGCGCTTCCTGTCCCCCCTTCTCCTTGCCACCCTCCGGAGTTCCCCCGGCCACAGGATCATTCTTTAACTCCCCGCGCCGCTTGGGGTCCCCAGCCTTTTCTTCCTTGGGAGTCGAGCCCGGCTCGTCCTTGTCCGATTTTTGCGGGTCCCCAGGTTTTCCGGACTGCGGATCTTTCCCGTCCTTGCCGTCCTTACCCTGGTCGCCTTTGGAAGGTTTACCCTTCTGATCCTGGCCGTCCTTTCCTTCCTTACCGTCTTTCTCGTCCTTGCCCTCCTCCGATTTGGAATCCTTCGAGTCCTCTTTGTCCTCCCCGGATTGCTCGTCTTTGGAAGCGTCCTTCTTTTCCTGATCCTTGTCTTTATCCTGCTCGTCCTTGGAATCCTTCTTGTCGCCTTTGTCGCCCTTCTGCTTTTGCTGCTCCTTCTTTTCGAGCATCCGGCGGACGGCATCCCGATTAAACGAGGCGTCTTCCAGCCGCGGATCCTGCCGAAGCGCCTCTTCGTAATGGGCAATGGCCTGTTCGAGCGTCTTGCTGTCGATGCCGCGCCGTCCCTGGCGTGCCTGCTGCACCAGAGTGTTGGCCAAATTATATTCCGCTTTGCTCTTTAACGCCGAATCGGGCGACGCCAGTGCACTGCCAAACGCTTCAATCGCCTCGGCCCACTTCCCACTTTTATACGCGGCCGTTCCCAAATTGTAAGAGCGCGCCGCCGACCCAGGACCCCGGGCCAATTCCGCCCCAAAAGCCTCGAGCGACCCCGGATAATCTCCGGCATCATATTTCTCACGAGCCGTAGCCGCCAACGTCCCGACCGGACTGAGTGTTACCCACAGACTCAAAATTCCCAAAACCACCCCCGCCACTTTCCCCTTCGAACCCTCCGCTAACCCAGCCGAGACTTTCCTGCGCGGTTTTTCACCCAAAAGAAGCCCGATTCCAAGAAAAGCCAGCCCCGCTCCCAACGGCCACTGATACCGTTCCTGCGCACGCACCTTCCCCTCCTGTTGCACGTCGTGTTCCTCCATAAGCATGATTCCGTCCTGCGTAATATGCCGCATCTCGGCCGGCCCCGACAGGAGCCTTGTGTAAAAACCGCCGCCGGCCTCCGCCAGTTCTTTCAAGCGCTTCTCATCCAGATGCGACAACACCACATTCCCGGCCTCGTCCCGAATATACTCCATCCCACCCCGGGGCGAGGGCACCTGGAGAATCGCCCCCTCGGGGGTTCCCACTCCGACCGTAAAAATCCGGATCTGGCCGGCTAGTTCTTTGGCGACAGCCAAACCATCCGCCTCGAGCTCTTCTCCATCGGAAACAAGAATCAGGGCTCGTTGCCCGCCTTCGGCATGATCAAAGGCGTCCACCACACAGCGCAGCGCATCGGAGATGTTCGAGCCCGGAAGCGGGATCAGATCAGGATCGAGTTCTTGAATGGCCGCTAAAATTGCCGCGTGATCGGACGTCACCGGCGCCTGGAGAAAAGCCGACCCAGCAAAGGCCACGAGCCCGATCCGGTCCCCAGGCAACTGGCGCACGAGATCTTCCGCAGCAAGTTTGGCGCGTTTCAGTCGGCTCGGGGGTAAATCCGAGGCCAGCATCGACCGGGAAACATCCACCGCAATGATCACGTCGCGGCCCCGCCCCTTACGTTCCTCCTTGAATTCGCCCCATTGCGGTCGGGCAAAAGCCAGGATGGCCAGACCGAGACCGGCCAGAATCAGCGTCAACCGCAGGCGTTGGGTGGGCACCTGGCCGACAAGTGAAAAATGGAGCCGTTCCGCCACAAGACTCCGCAGGCGCTCAGCCGACGAACGTCCCTTCTGCCAGGCCAAAAGGGCCAACAAGGGCAGCAGGACCAGAAGCCAAAACGCCCAGGGATGTACGATTTTAATCATGGAAGCCGCCTCCCCAAAGTCAGTGCCCAGCACAACGAAACCGCCACCAGCGCCAACCCGACCCCGAGCGGCCACACAAACAACTCGCGGAAATTCCGCGAACGCAGCGTCTCAATGGGTACTTTTTCGAGCGTATCAATTTCACTGAAAATCCGCCGCAGCGAATCGGTGTCGGTGGCGCTAAAGAACTTTCCACCCCCGATCTCAGCCAGTTTCCGTACCTGACTCTCGTCCGCCGTCACCAGCACCTGCTGGTAAACCGTGCGCCCAAACTGGTCGGTCACCGGAATCGGCGCGTACCCTTTGCTGCCCGCACAAATGCTGTAAATTTTGAGCCCCATCGCCCGGGCCGCTTCCGCCGCAATATTCGGACTGATCTGGCCCGCGTTGTTGTCGCCGTCGGTCAGCAACACAATCAGCCGGGTCCGCGCATCGGGATTTTGCCCAAGCCGCCGGCTGGCCGACGCCAAAGCCGACCCGATGGCCGTTCCATCCTCGACCAGCCCGATCCGGAGCCGCTTGAGATTCTGTTTAAGCCAGTCGTGGTTGAGGGTGAGCGGACTGACCAGGTAGGGCCGGCCGGCAAACGCTATAATCCCTATGCGATCATTAGGCCGTCCTTCAATAAACTCCTCGGTGAGCTGCTTGACCGCATCGATCCGGGCAGCCCGCTGGCCGCCAATCTGGAAATCCTCAGCCAGCATCGAACGCGACACATCCAGCGCCAAAAGAATATCCACGCCGCTGGCCTTTATTACTTCGGCATCCTTGGCCAACTGGGGGCGCGCCAACGCCACAACCAGAGCTGTCCACCCCAATAAAAGCAGTCCCAGGCGTAACCGGCCCCAATCGGCCCGCACCGGCCGGCCCACCTTTTTAAGGAGCGACACTCCGGGAAACCGCACCGCAGCCGCGCCGCCCTGCGCTCCGGCACGCCAGGCGAAAACCGGTACGAGGGCGAGCAACGCAAACGCCCAGGGCGCACCCCAAACCAGGGTTCCAGCCGCCCAGGTCATGGCTGGTCTCCTTTTGGCTTCAGCGCGGCAGTCACCTGTTGCTCCGCCACGTGGATCAACCCCTCGCGGGCGGAAACGACCGCCTCGGCCCGCGCAAACTTCAACTGGTCACACAGCTCCAGGAATCGGCGCAACTTTTCGCGTTCAATATGATCCAGCACCGCATGCGTCTCCATGACCGACAAAAACTCGCTCGTTGTCTGGCGCGTCGCCTGAATGCCGTAAGTCGCCTCCAGGAAACGCCGCAATATTTCCGCCACCTGCGCCGCAAAATCGCGCGCCTCCAACGCCGCCCCTTCCGCTCCCTTGAGGCGTGTCAGCGCTTCCAGAGCCACCAGCCCCGGCGCCGGCGGCGGTACAGCCGTCCGCTCCCGCCGCGACCAGGCCACAAGCGCCCAGACCAACAGCCCCAAAATTAAAGCCGCCCCGACTCCAGCCGCCACCAGTCGATCCGAGGTCCAATAGGGGATGTCTACCGGCGGCAAAATGTCCCGGATATCCTCGGGCTGCGCCGGCATCTGGGGGAGCGCAGGATTCGGCGCGCCAAACACCGTTCCCCCCAAAAGGGCCAGCCCCAGCAAAATGCCCCAACCTCGCCCCAATGACCCGGTCCAACACCGCTTCATATCCGCCCTCCCAATCGGTGTTCCCGGACCCGGAAAAAATTCTGCAACGCCGGTAACCAGTCCCGATCCGTACGCAACGGCACCGAATCGACCCGTTGCCGCCGAAACTCCCGCGTTAAATTCGCCGCCCGCTCCGACACCGCCTCCGCATACGCCTGGCGCACCCGGGCGTCGCTGGTGGCCACTTCGAGTAACTCGCCGGTTTCCGCATCTTCGAGCCGGACAGTACCCATGTCGGGCAGGGTTTCCTCACGCGGATCCACCAGCGGCATCGCCACCAGATCATGGCGCCGGGCGGTAAATCCGAGCTGCCGGCTAAATTCGGGCGCCTGAAAGTCGCTCAACAAAAACACCACACTGCGCCGGTGCAACACCCGGCCCAGCCTCTCGAGCGCCCCGGCCAAATCGGTCCCGCGGCTTTTCGGTTCAAAAAAGAGGATCTCACGGATCATTCGCAGCACGTGTTTTCGGCCGCGCAACGGAGGAATATACAACTCCACCCGATCACTAAAGAGCAGCAGCCCCACCTTGTCATTGTTGCGA
This sequence comes from Akkermansia muciniphila, assembly GCA_945883955.1. Taxonomy (GTDB): domain Bacteria; phylum Verrucomicrobiota; class Verrucomicrobiia; order Chthoniobacterales; family Chthoniobacteraceae; genus Chth-196. The sequence goes on along the minus strand of CAMCYN010000126.1, from coordinate 2,874 downwards.
ATGGCGCTGAACGCCAGCACACCCGCCACTTCCGCCGCTAGCTCGCGTTTACTCTGGCTAACGCTGCCAAAATCCCCCGACCCGCTCACGTCCACGACCAATAAGACCGTTAATTCCCGCTCCTCCGTGAACTTCTTCACGTACGCTTCCCCGCGTACCTCTCCAAATCGTGCCGTGACGTTCCATTCTATGGTGCGCACCTCGTCCCCGGGCTGATACTCGCGCACCTCCTCGAAGTTCATTCCCCGCCCCTTAAACACACTCCGGTACTGTCCGGAAAACGCCGCATCCACCCGACCCCGGGTGCGCAGCTCCAGACGCCGAATCTTGCGTAAAATCTCGCGGGGATCCTCCATACGCCTCGGAAACCAGACGCCCTAAGGTACCGGCAGATGATTGAGCAACTGGCCGATAATCGACTCGCTGGAAAGATCCTCCGCCTCCGCCTCGTAGCTCACTAAAATTCGGTGCCTCAACACATCCAGCGCCACCGATTTGACATCCTGCGGGGTGACATACCCACGGCCCGACAAAAACGCCCGCGCCTTCGCCGCCAAAGTCAGCGCAATCGTGGCACGGGGCGAGGCGCCATAACGCAGCATGCCGTCCAGCCCCTTGATGCCGTAATTGCCGGGTTCGCGGGTCGCAAACACGAGGTCCACAATGTAATCCTTCACCCGGTCATCCACGAAAACCTCGTTCACCAACGCCCGGGACCTCAGAATATCCTCCGGATTGATCATCGCCTGCACGTCCAGCTTCGGAGCCGAGGTGCCCATCAAATCGAGAATCAACCGCTCTTCGGCCCGGCTCGGATAGCCCACCTTGAGCTTCAACATAAACCGGTCCAATTGCGCCTCCGGCAATGAATACGTCCCCTCCTGCTCCAGCGGGTTCTGCGTGGCGAGCACCAGAAACGGATCGGGCAATTTGTAGGTCTGATCGCCAATGGTGACCTGCCTTTCCTGCATCGCCTCCAGAAGCGCACTCTGCACCTTGGCCGGCGCCCGGTTGATTTCATCCGCCAGGATCAGGTTGGAAAAAAGGGGCCCCTTTTTCGTGGAAAACTCTCCGGTGCGCGGATTGTAAATGAGCGTCCCGATCAGATCAGCCGGCAGCAGGTCCGGGGTAAACTGGATACGCTGAAAGCCCGTATGGATACTCTGGGCGAGGGTTTTAACGGTGAGCGTTTTGGCCAGTCCTGGCACACCCTCGAGCAGAATATGCCCGTTTGTGAGGAGCCCCACGAGCAACCCCTCCACCAATGCCTTTTGGCCGACCACAACCCGGCCTATTTCGTTTTCGAGCGGCCCCACCCAGTGACTGGCGAGCCGAACCTGTTCAGTAATTTCCTGAGGAGTGGACATGGCAAAGGGAGTTAGGACAGCTCATCTATCGGAATGTTCGATCCGCGCCTAGCGGCGTCTCCATCCCTCGAAGATTTCCCGCGCCCACCGGCCTTCCTCACCGGCCTTCCTCACCGGCCTTCCTCACCGGCCTTCCTCACCGGCCTTCCTCACCGGCCTTCCTCACCGGCCCTCCGTCCAATCCCTAAAAGCAATCCCCTGTCAGGGTGATGACTTTAAACGGATCAAACCCGTCCTTGTAGCCCAGCTCTTTTTTTTCCCCAGCCGCACTAATACTCTTTAGACTGTCGGCTATTTTCCAAAGGGCGTCCTTCACCTTTTCCTTGGCTGCAGGATCACTCATATCCGCGGATTCCAGATAACCCAGGGCGGTAGCAAGTGAATTGTTTATGGCCTGATGGTGCGAAGCTATCACCATATCCAGCGCGATAACCCCACGAAGCTTGGACATCTCCTCGGACATTGCCACCAGGTCCAAGTGCATAAAGATGCGGGAAACGGCTATCTCGAAATTAAGCGGCTTAGTTATATAATCATTCGCCCCAGCCCGGAAACACGCCACCAGATCGGCCGCCTCAGCCTTGGCGGTTACCATGATGATAGGCAGTTCGATGGGGTTGTGCGTTTCCCGGATCTTTTGAAGCACCTCGGTGCCGCAAAGGCCGGGCATCAGGATGTCAATGAGCACAAGGTCTATGGACTGATCGGCGATTATCCGCAGACATTCCTCGCCGCTAGCGGCCTGGATAGTTTCAAAATCCCCTTTAATGGTCAGCGCTTTAGCCAGAAGCTGGCGATCAAACTCGCTGTCATCGACGATAAGAAAAGTCTTTTTTCCCGAGTTCATAATACCTGATGTTCTTTTGCCAATTGGTTCAAGGCGGTCGTTAGACTGGAGAGCTCCGGAAGCAGTCGACTAAACAACGCATCGGCCCCTTCCAAAGACTTAGCCTTCCCCAGTTTCTCCAACTCCCAGGCCAGTAAGCGGACAGTCTCGGCGTAAAAATTCGAAACCACTCCTTTAAGCGTATGGGCCGCGATTTGAAGGGCTCCAGAGTCGCCCGAAGCAATTGCGGCTTCTATCCGCGTAAGAAGATCGGGCCATACCGAGTTAAAACTCACAACCGTCGGCGGGATAATTTCTTCCACTCCCTCGAAGTTGGAAAGAAACACAGCCCGATTGAAGGGATAACTAGGATCTTCTAATTTCATATTCAATGTCACAGCACTTCCAATATAACAACGAACCACTTAACCGGCACACAAAGCTATTCTTTCGAATAATCCTGTCTGACGCTCAAACTGGTCCACAGTCGGAAAGCGATCACTGTCTTTAGGGGGAAAAATACGGAACAAACTGGCTAGGAGCCTGTCGGGCTTGAGGGGATCATCGATGGCAATCTGGGTTTCGTATCTTTGACTGCTTCGTAAAAAAGCCGTCCTGGTGTAGCTTTCTCTAAATTATCGTTTGCGGCTGGCTGTTTTTATACGCATTTCAGGCCAACTT
>CAMCYN010000125.1 GCA_945883955.1 Akkermansia muciniphila | reverse complement strand
GGGCCGCCAATCATCCCGGCGGAAAGCATCCCGATTCCACCCATGATGGACATGGCCACAGCACCCGAACGCGGGAAACGATCCCCGACGACCGCCAGCATGGTTGGCCAGAAGAAGGTTTTTCCAAGCGCGTAAATACCCAGAGCCGCAAGGGCGATGGGGAAACTTTGCATTCCACTCGCGAGCGTCAATCCGATGCAGGCAAGAACTGCGGAAGTGAACAGAAGGGAGATGGGGTTGAAGCCCAGACGTGTTTCAATGAAGTGCGCACAGAAGCGTAGTCCGAACATGATCGCAGAGGTCCAAATGAAGAGCATTTTGCCCTGTTCTGCGGTGAACAAGTTCCCTGTGATGCTTTCAATCCAGCCGTCCGTCCCGAGTTCCACGGCCCCTACCAGACCGTGAGTCAGGAAGAGTACGAACATGATCACGGATCCAACCGAAAAGCGGGTGATGATTCCGACGGCGAGCACCAGGGCCGCTCCGATCGCGTAACCGAGAGTTCCGGCGTTCGAGATGCCGAATTTTCCGAGTACGTCACCTAGAAAGAGCGAGAGCAGGTAACAGACAACCAGGGCCCCAAGAACCCCAACGTCCTTGAACATTTCACCAAGGGTGGCACCTTTTTCGGCCGCTTCAGATTTCGGGAACTGCTGGCCCATGAACATCACGGCATAGGCGATTGTGGGCACGAGGTAGAAGGAAAGCTGGAGCTTCCAGCCTAGACCGAGAGCCGTGCCAAGCAGGTAGCTTGCGAGAGCTCCGATGACCATCCCGAGCGGCCAGGAGGCGTGCAGGATGTTTAGATAATGGGTGCGGTTCTTGGGGAAGACGGTCGCAACCAGAGGATTGGCTACCGCTTCAAGGGTTCCGTTCGCATAAGCGAAAATGAACATCCCAAGGTAAAGGCAATTATAGGCATTGTCGGGAGTTGCCGCAAAGGTGACTAGAGCCGAGGCGATATGCCCCAGAAGCGCCAGAGCCACCAGTTTGCCGTAGCCCAGCTTGTCTACGATGACGCCGCCGACGATGATTCCGAAGCAGAAACCGGTAAAGCCGGCGCCTCCAATCAGTCCCAACTGGGTGGCCGTGAAGCCGTATTCTTTCGCCCAGAGGCCGAAAATTCCGCCACGCAGAGCGAAACCGACACCGGCTGCGAGGATGGCCATAAATCCGGCCCAAAGGAGCCGTTTGGCATTAGGGACTGAGCCCTGATCTGTAATTGCACTACTCATGTTTTATTGTTTTTGGTTTTGGGCTATCCGGCTCTGCGCCTTTCTGGGGGATGATTTACTCCGTGGGGGCAGGGTCATCGCCTAGGGGGCGCGGTTAGGAAGGGATGGGGTGTTTTTAGGGGGAAAATTGAGAGCCACCCTTATCGGGCGGCTCTCAAGAATCGATGCAGGGCACCAGTGCGACCTTACCGTGTCAACGGTGAATTACACTTAAAAGTCCAAGTTTGCGCACTTTCTGTCGCGAATTAGCGACCGCGGCCCCCGCCGCCGCCGCCGTAACTCCGTCCGCCTCCTCCGCCACTGCGGCCTCCTCCGTCGGAGCGCTGGGGGCGTTGCGGGCCTCCCGAACGTCCTCCGCCTCCTCCGCGCGGGCCTCTCGGCCCCCGGGCACGGTCGTCTTCTGAGGATGCAATAGGTGCCGGGGCGTCATAGTCGAATCCCTCGGCCTTCTTGCGGACAATTCCGCGTCCAATAAAGCGCTCCAGCGCCTTGAGGGATCCGTAGTCATCCTGACACACAAAACTAATCGCGTCTCCGATGGCCTGAGCCCGGCCGGTGCGTCCAATCCGGTGGACGTAGTCTTCGGGCTGCATCGGGAAATCGATGTTCACCACATGCGAAATGCCGTCCACGTCGATCCCGCGGGCGGCGATATCCGTGGCCACGAGCACCCGGACGGCTCCGGTGCGGAAATCGTTGAGCGCGCGCAGACGCTGGTTCTGGGAACGGTTGGCGTGCAAAGTGGCGCTTTTGATGCCGCTGCCTTCCAGGCGCCGGGCAATGCGATCCGCCCCGTGTTTGGTTCGGGTGAAAACGAGCACCGTATCCATTTTCGGATCCTGCAACAGGTGCGAAAGGAGGTTGTGCTTGAGGTGGCGGGGCACCTCATAAACAAACTGGGTCACACTTTCGGCCGGGTTCGAACGCCGCCCAATCTGGACGGTTTTGGGTTTGTGCTGGAACTCGTGGGTGAGGCTTTCAATTTCCTTCGAAAGAGTGGCCGAGAATAGCAGTGTCTGGCGTTTACGCGGCAGGGCCGAAACCACCCGCTTGATCGCCGGAAGAAATCCCATGTCTAACATCCTGTCGGCTTCGTCCAGGATCAGGCATTCGAGCCGGGAAAAGTCCCCGCAGCGTTGCCCCATGAGATCCAGAAGACGGCCAGGAGTTGCAATAATCAGTTCGGTGCCCGCACGCAGAGCCTGAATTTGGGGGCGTTCGCCGACTCCGCCGAAAACGGTGGCGATCCCAAGTTGGAGATATTTGGCGTAGCTGCGCACGTTTTCCTGGATCTGGACGACCAGTTCCCGGGTGGGTGCAAGAATCAGAGCCCGGATGGCGGGGCGCTGGGCGGCGTCGGTAGGCGCGGCCAGCCGATGGAGCAGGGGCAGGGTAAACGCGGCGGTTTTACCGGTGCCCGTTTGGGCGATCCCGATTAGATCGTGTCCGGCGAGTACTTCAGGAATAGCAGCGGCCTGAATAGGCGTTGGTTCAGTGTAGCCAGCTTCTTGGATGGCTTTGAGGATATTGGCGTCGAGCCCTAGTGCGCGAAATGGCATGAGATAGGTATTATTAACTAATTAGTCTAAACTGCCCAGCGCATAGAATCGGCGGTTCTTACGGTGCCGGTAAGGCTGCAAGGGTATCGGAAAAAAGCGGGTGCTGCGCTCCGGGTTCCTTCAAGAATTCTCATGGTCCTCCATTCTCTTCCCCGTGGTAGCTCTCCCGGCCTCCGCTCGCTGGTTTTCTTGGCGGTCCAATTTCCTGGTCGGATTCCTTTTCATAGGGGCGGTTATCTCCTTTTCCTTAGATGTTTATGCTAAAAAGAAAGAGGCCTCCCCAAACACTGAGTCGCGTAGTCCATGGGGGCCCTGGGGCGAAGCGGATGCTCCGTTTTTCTCGTTCGTTCTGGACGCCCGGAAAGCGGGGCCTATGTCCCCCAGTAGTAATCTGACTCCACGAGGGCTAATCCTGAAGCTGGGGCAGGGGGACTGGGGCTGTTTTGATACCGATCTGTCCGATCCGCGCTCACCGGCTCCGACACCCACCGAATTGGGGCGCGGCCCTTTGCGGCCGGAATCCGGGCGTTTCGAGGCGGTCCGGATGACCCATGGCGGTCTGGTTTTGGAATATTCGGTGGAGGGTACTCAAGTCAGGGAACAGATGAGGGCGGGTAAAAGCGCCAGTGTCGTCGAACGCCGTTTCCTGATGGCTCCTTCGGAACACTCCCTGATCCTTGTCTTTGGGCAAAAGACTAAGCTCGGAGCGCGAACTCCCAAGGTGGCTGTTTCCCTGGGGGGGAGGGCGGGTGCTTCGGTTGCTTTATTGGACGACGAGAAGACCTGGTCTGTCCGTGTCGCGCCGCACGCCGTACCTCTCGAGTTTGTGGTGACTTTAAGCACGGGAGAACCTGCAGCGAGTGCTCCCCAGGACGTCCCCGGTTTTGCTTCTACCGACGCTCCCGTTCCTCCGCGCTGGTTTCAAACCATTCAGACTCGGGTCAAGCCCTCGTCTCTCCATGACGCCTACGTATTAGACGATGTTCCACTCCCGCTGGAAAACCCCTGGAAACGGAATGTGTGCCTCGCGGATATTGGCTTTCTCAAGGATGGCAAGGCTGTGGGCGTCACTTTTGATGGCGACGTCTGGGTGATCCGGGGGCTGTCGGATTCCACGGGTGAGATTCAAAGGGAACGGTTCGCTTCGGGACTCCACGAGCCGATGAGCGTGCTGATCCGGGAGGACGAGATTTTTGTATTCGACTGGAACGGAATTTGGCGGTTGCGCGACACCAACGGGGATGTTGAAGCGGGTGTTCATGAGCTGTTTGCTAACTGTTTTGCTCAGACCGCCGAGACCCGGGAGTTTCCAAGTTCGATGAAACTGGCTCCGGACGGTTCCTTTGTGATTTCCAAAGGCGGCCAGCAGGGCACCAGTCTTGGCAAGGGCAACGGCATGGTGTTGCGAATTTCTCGCGACGGGCGCGAGCGCACGGTTTTGGGCTGGGGCTTTCGCGGACCTTTTTAGAGCGCTGGAATTATCAGCGGACATTTAAATGCGGGTCGCCCCATTTAAAGCTGGATGGAACGCCGGGTCAGGAATGGATGCGAATAGGGAGTGTTTATCTTTCGAAGGATTCCAAGAGTGTATTTATCGGAGTGCCCTACATGAAGCCGGTGATGCAAATGAGGGTGGGATGGTCCATAACATCCGCGGCAAAGCTTGCGATGGATGAGAATGCTTATTTCACCCCTTACGAACTCACTCGTTTTGATTCCGAGGCGGAAGGCTTTGGGAAAATAGAGGTCGATCTTACCCCGAAAACCGCCGTGGCCAAAGCTACCGTGGCGGCTAGTTTGGAAGAAGGCGGCCGGTTGTATAATTTCTTGGGATGTGCCGCCTGTCATTCTACCGATGGATCTATGATCGGAAAAATCGGCCCCTCTTGGAAAGGCTTGTTCGGCTCGGAACGACAATTTGCCGGCGGCACCAAAGGGATTGCAGACGCCGCTTATCTGCGGGATTCGACTGTAGATCCCAGCGCCGAGGTAGTGCCAGGATTTGATAAATCCGAGTCTGGCATGCCAAACTACTCCGGAGTGGTTACCGAAAATTAGATCAAGTCGCTGATTTTGTTTATTAAGAGCCTAAAATAAAGTCACAGCCATTCCTATGAGATGGCTGTGGGTTTTATCTATTAACTGATGGGCTTCGCAGCCGGCGGCATGAAAAATAGGAATGGATGGGAACACATGGGGCATCCGGCATCTATCACCTCGGCTTGAATTGCCCGTCCCGCTTCATAAGCTGCACCTCACATGCCTCCCTGCGTCGCTATTGTGGTCGAGCCATCGTCCGGCTTCACGCGGAAGGTCCTGTTAGGAGTCGGCGAGTTTATCCTCGGACGAGGCCCGTGGCGGGTCACCTATATCGAGATCGACCGGAGCGGCCCTCTCCCTGCTTGGTTAAGCTCGTGGAAAGGCGACGGCATGATTGTCCGTGGCGAAAACCCACGTATCCCGCAAGCGCTTTCAAACTTCGGTGGTCCCATCATTGACGCCACGCCCTCCCACCTTTTACCCAACGCCCCCTGGGTCAAAACAGACGACTCAGAAGTCGCCCGCCTCGCCTTCGAGCACTTCCTGGAACGAGGCTTCGTAAACTACGCCTTTTGCGGCGTCGCCAATCTCTATTGGTCCACCCGTAGAAGCGCCGCTTTCTCCGAGTTGGTCCGTAGCGCCGGATTCCCATGTCCTACCCTCGACCTTCCATCGGATCGCAGTGGCGCTGATCCTTCTATTGAGACTCTCGGCAATTGGTTGCAGAAACTCCCTAAGCCTGTCGCCATTTTCGCAGGCTCCGATTTTTGCGCAATGCACGTCCTCGAAGCCTGCCGTCGTCACAACCTTCCGGTCCCCGAGGAGATCGCTGTCTTAGGCGCCGGCTGCGACGACGCAATCAACGCCCTCTCAGCGATCCCACCTTCCAGCATTATCTTGAACCCGCGCCGGGTCGGCTGGGAGGCGGCCGCCCTCTTGAGCCAATTCATGCAGCAACCGGGCACCGTTCCGTCGGAGGTAGGGGTTACTCCCCTCGGAATCACTACACGACAAAGCACAGACATCCTGGCGATCACGGACCCCAAGATCGCCCGCGTCTTGCGGTTTATCCGGGAACACGCCTGTGAAGGAATCTCTGTTTCTGACGTCTTAAATGCGTGCCCCATGGCCCGACGCATTTTGGAAATGCGCTTCAAAAAACTCTTGGGAAGAAGTCCGCGGCAGGAAATCGAAAGGATCCAGCTCAACCGCGTCCGGGAACTTCTCACCGGAACTGACCTCTCCCTGTCCGAAATTGCCGAGCGGACTGGTTTCGAGTCACATAACCTCAGCGTGGCATTCAAGCAGAAGATCGGAATATCTCCCGGCGAATTCCGGAAACAACACGGAATTGGCAAGTAAATTGGGCCTTGGCGAATCTGCGCGATTTGGAAACTTTTCTGCGCGTTCCACAATTTCAAGGCGCCCACGAATCAGGCAGAATACCGCCTCGCTCCCCCTTTAAGATTCCTCCCCAATCTCCCCATGAATCCCCTCTCCAAATCATTTTCCGTCGGCGGAGTCCTCTTTGCCCTCGTGGCGTCTACCTTTGCAGCGGTGACACCCGTCACCGACAGAATGAACGTCATCGTCATTCTCACGGATGACCTGGGATGGACGGACCTTGGTTGTTTCGGAAGCAAGTTCTACGAGACTCCCCATATCGATCGTCTCGCCTCGCAGGGCATGAAGTTCACGGATGCCTATGCTTCCTGCACCGTCTGTTCCCCGACCCGCGCTTCACTGCTAACCGGTCAATATCCCGCGCGGCTCCATATCACTGACTGGATTGCAGGCCACAAACACCCTTTTGCGAAACTCAATGTCCCGGATTGGACCATGGAACTTGCCACGAGTATCCCAAACCTTGCCAATGTGCTGAAACCGGCCGGGTACGCCACCGCAAGCATCGGAAAATGGCATCTTGGTCCCAAGGAATGCTGGCCGGACAAACAAGGGTTCGACGTTAATCTTGCAGGCTCTCATACAGGACAGCCAAAGAGTTATTTTTCACCCTATAAGATAGAGACGATTGAAGATGGTCCGGATGGAGAGTTTTTGAGTGATCGGCTAACAGACGAGGCCTTGAAATTTATTGAGTCGAATAAGGAGCGTCCATTTTTTGTGTATTTGCCCCATTACGGAGTGCATACGCCGTTAATGGCGAAGACTGCCGTAATTGATAAATATAAAACAAAAGCCGTCCCGGGAGCACCTCACACTAATCCCGTTTATGCCGGATTGGTCGAGAGCATAGACGATAGTGTTGGCCGGGTGCTGGCAAAGCTTGATGAACTGGATTTAGCAAAACGTACTCTTGTAATTTTTACCTCGGACAACGGTGGGCTGATTGGACCCACCTCTAATGTGCCGTTACGCGCTGGAAAAGGATCCGCTTACGAAGGCGGGGTCCGCGTTCCACTTATCGTAAAATGGCCGGGGGTCACAAAGCCGGGTTCCGTCAGCCACACGCCAGTCATCAGCGCGGATTTTTATCCTACGATTTTGGGAGCCACCGGCCTCAACTCTCCCGTCGGAAAACCCGTGGACGGCGAATCCCTCGAACCCGTTCTGCGCCAGACTGGAGCCCTCAAACGGGACGCACTTTACTGGCACTACCCCCACTATCATCCCGGCGGCGCAACGCCCTACAGCGCCCTCAGATCAGGCGATTTCCGGTTAGTAGAATTTCACGAAGACCACCATATCGAGCTCTACAACCTCAAGGACGACCTTAGCGAAAAACGGGATCTCACGGCCGAAATGCCCGAGAAAGCAGCCGCTCTGAAACAAAAGCTTGGGGCGTGGCTCAAATCCGTAGATGCACAAATGCCAAGTCCGAACCCCAACGCCGATCCGGAAAAAGACAAACAGAAAGCAGGGAAAGGCAAACACTGAGCCGCACCCTCTGCATCTCGCACCCATGAAGCCTCCCATTTCCCTCGTTCTGTCCGTCTTTGTGTTAGGGACTCTTGTTCTCAACGGCACAGCGGCCCCGGCTTCCCGACTTCTATTTTCGGACGACTTTAATCGCTCCGAAGCCACTCCGGTGAAGGAAGACATCGGCAGTGGTTGGACCAGTAATTCCGATAGGCGGGCCAAGGGAAACCAGCAGGTCTTCTTAAAAAATGGCGAGATGCACGTCACCAAGCACTCCTCTGCCGATCACGGTGTTGCGATTTTTCACGATGTTACTTTTGAGTACGGCGAGGTCTCTCTGCGTGGCTCGGGTCACAAATAAAAGTCTGACGCTTATCGATTCAAAGACGGGGGCCATGGATCTGAAAATTCAGGAAAGAAAACTCGCCGGACACAAATCTCCAGAACTAGCCGCATTACTGAAAACAAAGTCGAAGACGTTCGATAGCAATCTAGACTCTACTCATTGGCACTCGATCACCGTCCGGGGCGTCGGAGACACGATGACCGCGCTTTTGGATGACAAAGAAATCGGATCGTTCCAGAGCGAAGGAATCGCGCATTCGACGGAGCGTATGATCACTTTAGCAGTGAACAATCCCGCCAAAGTTGACGCCGTTAAAGTGTCCGAACTGCTCCCTTAAGTCTCATCGGAAGGGCAATCGGGACGGCATCCCGGGCGGCCTCAGTCCGGTTTCTTACTTCCGAGGAAACGCCTCCAATGGCTGCTCCTTGGGCTATCGGCCATTTGTTTTCAACAATCGCCGCGTGTGGCGGCCGAGCCTCGTCCCAATGTCCTCTTTATCGCGATTGATGATCTGGGTAAGCGTGTAGGGACCAAGTCTCATGCCCATGACCCAGTCCTCGAGAAACTGGCAACCACTGGAGTTCGCTCACCCCCGCGCGCCAAAACTCGCAGTTTGCCCGGAATCGGGCCCTTAATGTCTGGGATGCTGCGGCAGTTCGTTGAGCAGATAAGCGTCTATGAGGCGTTCGAGATGATGGATGGCATGCCGTAGATCATGTCCGCGCTGACTGTCTGCCACACGTTTCGGAGTGGGGTATTCTCGCACCGTTGTCATTGTCGGGATGATATCCGCTCCTCCGTGTACGATGGATTCCACCGATTCGAAATGATGGTGTCGGGCCAGCATAGTCCCGCCGGGTTCCAAAACCAGGGTGAAACCGTGGTCGCCATAAGCTTCCGAAAAAGCGCCGTCTATAGTGATAGCTTTACCGCTTCGCTTTAAAGGCGACTCTCCTTTTTCGAGCTTCACCGGAACATGGCCGTTTACGATCAGCCCGTCAGCCGGATCGACTTCAAATTCCGCGAGGATCTTTTCACAAAACCAGGCTTCGTGAATAAGCGAAAAATACGGATTCTTTGTTTCGTGATGCGGTGCAGGATCTGCCACTAGATACATTTCAAGCGTGGCTATTTTATTCTTTCCAAAAAGGGGCGATACAGGCCCGCTCCAAAGATACCAGAGCAGGTCTAAGCTTTCCTGTTCCGGATTATTGAGTGCCTGATAAACAACCCCCTCAATGGCACCAAACAAAGCGCGTCCCGAATAAGGCTTTTTTCCGACCATCATGGGCAGGAAGTCGCCGTTTTCGTCCACGGGTACGCAGCCATGGAAAATTAGGTTTTCTTCCCGATTAATATACATATTCCCGCGGGAAACCATCCAGCGCATGTGGTTCCAGAGCGCTTTACTCGCTAAAAACGATTTCCGGATTCGTTCCAGACAGACGGCTTCATCTTCACTCAGTGTGTATGGGTTCGCTGGATCGAGGGTCGGGAAATAACTTTCAGTTAGCGGATAAACTGTGCCGTCTATTTCTATGGTGCCGGCTCCGGTATTGATGCGGTGCAATAGGCGCCGGTTATCCATTTCCCATTCCGGATGGCGCGCGATCATTTGGCCCTCGAGCTTGAATTGCATCATAGCCGCCGCTTTCTGCATCCGGGCGATGGTATTATTTTCGCGCATCCCGCCTGACTTCGGCTGAAAACTTGGAGCGGGATCGTCTCCGTAAACTTTACGAACCAGGACTTCGAGGGGTTGCAGCGGAATCCCGTAGCCTTCTTCCAGTTGCAAAAGCCGGCGGTAACGCAGCGAAACCCTCAGTACATGGCACACAAGCGCTTCATGTCCCAGGCAGGC
>CAMCYN010000124.1 GCA_945883955.1 Akkermansia muciniphila | reverse complement strand
GTAATGAATCCTTTAGAATCCAGACTCAGTTATAAGTTCAGAAATTCCCTGCTCCTCGCAGAGGCTCTGACACATCCGAGTCTGGGTTACGAAACACAAAGGCATCATTTTGATAATCAACGTCTTGAATTTCTTGGAGACGCTGTGCTTCAGCTCATCTTCACCGAATATCTTTTCGACCATTATCCAGATCTGCCCGAAGGCCAGCTCACCAAAGTACGCGCCCGGCTCGTTTCCCGGGAAGGCCTCAGGATAAGCGCCGAAGCGCTAGATCTTGGTAAATACATCATGATGGGAAGGGGTGAGGAGTCTACCGGCGGTAGACAACGATCCTCGTCCCTTTCAGACGCGTATGAGGCACTCATCGGCGCTCTGTATCTGGATTCGGACTACGTCACCGTGCGGCGCATAGTTCTTACCGAAGCTCGAGAGCATCTGGAGTCGCTGGACGTCGAAGACCCCTCTGCAAACCCCAAGGGCAGACTTCAGGAGATCCTCCAGGCTATCACCCCGATAAGTCCAGTTTATGAGATTGTCGACCAGTCCGGGCCGGAACATCTCAAGCAATTTGTCGCCCGGATCGTTTGGGAGGGCAAGGACCTCGGTACCGGAAGTGGACGTAGTAAAAAAGAAGCCGAAGTTCACGCGGCGCGGCAGGCTTTAGAACTGCAGATTTGGCTTACCGATCGGGGCGCTTAAGCAGGCTTTTGCCGGCCGCTAACGGCGGGCAAAAAGCCCCAAAAAGGGTGGGGACAACTATGCGAATAACTTGGGAACAACTTCCAGCAACCACTAACAACTAGCGCAAAACTGAAGTTGTTAGTTAGTTAATGGACGCATCTCACAGGTTACTCACAGGCTTCAATGGCCGTGGAACCCGCCTTGGGAGGCTGTGGGACGCGATTTGAAGAAGTTATTCACATCCTTAAGAAGAATAGATTGTTTCGTTAAATTTAAATTCTCTTTCCTAAGCCTGTGAACAACTCGGGCTCCGCCCCAATTCGCAAGCCAAAGCGTTCCCCGGACGCGCCGGGATAAAGAAGTTAGCGCAGAGCAACAACCGTTTAACTGCTGTTTGCCAGCGGATACCGCCTCACACGAAATGAGTTCGAATGCACTCCGGGGTTGGATAAGCGCTAATCCGCTTATAGAGTCGTGGGCTCTTTTGAAATGAACGCGCCCGCTTCTCTCCTTTATTTCGACAATAACGCCACAACCCGGGTAGATCCTGAGGTCGTGCAGGAGATGCTCCCGTTTTTAACGGAGCAGTACGGAAATCCATCGAGTCCGTACAGCTTCGGAAAACGCGCTGCAAATGCCCTCGAACAGGCAAGAGAACGGGTGGCAGCCCTTTTGGGATGTTCTGCCCCGGAAGTGCTTTTTACGAGCTGTGGGACTGAATCCACCAATACTGCCATTCACTCGGCGCTCGCAGTTGACCGGGACGCCCAGCATATCGTCACCACCCGGGTAGAACATTCTGCTACGCTCAAAACCTGCGAATCGCTTGCCAAGCGCGGTTACGAAATTACCTGGCTTGGCGTGGATTCCAAAGGACAGGTAGATCTTGAGGAGCTTGAGAAAGCGATTCGTCCCGATACAGCGCTGGTCAGTGCCATGTGGGCTAATAACGAAACTGGGACGCTCTTTCCGATGCAGCGCATCCAGGAAATCGTTAAAAAGAAGGGCGTCTTCTTCCATACCGATGCCGTGCAAGTCATTGGCAAAGTGCCTGTGAACTTACAGGATGCAGGGACACACTTTTTATCTCTTTCGGGACACAAACTTCATTGTCCCAAAGGGGTAGGCGCTTTGTATGTGAACCGGAAAAGCCGCTTTTTCCCGTACATGACGGGAGGAGGTCAGGAAAACGGTAAAAGGGCCGGGACACAAAACGTGGCGTCGATTGTGGCGCTCGGCAAAGCGTGTGAACTTGCCCAGCAAAACCTGGAACATGAGGGCAGTTATGTACGGCAGTTAAGGGATGACTTTGAGCGGCTCGTTTTTGAACAAATTCAGGGGGTTACCATTAATGGTGATCCCGAAAGCAGGCTGCCGAACACCACGAGTCTCTCCTTCGAAAGAACCGATGCCGAGGCGTTACTCTTATTTCTGGACCAGAAGGGACTGTGCTGTTCTGCCGGGTCGGCTTGTACAGCGGGTTCGCTCAATCCGTCCCACGTCCTCAAAGCCATGGGTTATTCGGATGAACGTGCTCGAACCAGTCTCCGGTTCTCCTTTTCCCGCTTTAATACGGCTACGGAAATCCTTCACGGCGTGGAGCTGCTCAAGAGTGGAGTCAGCCGGGTTCGGAGTTTGAGTGCGGCCTGAATGGCACTTCCAGACGGGTCGTAAAGCATTATGCGGTGGATTTTTCCAGACTCATCTAACAAAGAGCGTACAGACTCTTTGGCGGGTGCTTTGCAGATCCCTGTGGCTATAGCCGAGCTTCTAAAAAGACGCGGGTTTGAGACCCCGGAAGAAGCCCGTCTTTATCTCGAACCTAAACTGGGGGCATTGTCCGATCCGTTTCTGCTCCCAGACATGGATAAAGCAGTGGACCGTATTTTTGCAGCCATAGACCGGCAGGAGAGGATTGTTTTATACGGCGATTATGATGTGGATGGAGTCAGTTCTCTGGCCCTGCTTAGCAAGGCTTTGCGCGAATTTGGAGCCGACGTAGAATGTTTTCTGCCTGTGCGAACCGGGGAAGGGTATGGCCTGAGTGCCGAAGGGGTGATCCGGTGTCGTCAGACGTTAAATCCCGAGCTGCTCATCGCAGTGGATTGCGGAACCTCCTCGGTCAAAGAAATAGCGGCGCTAAAAAAAGACGGAGTCGCAGTGGTGGTGCTCGACCATCATGAATGCCCGGAGGAACTCCCAGACTGCGAAGCTCTTGTGAATCCCAAAAGAGGGGATTCCTTTCACTATCTTTGTAGCGTGGGAATTGTATTTAAACTCGCCCACGCTCTCCTGAAGCGGCGCCGAATTGAGGGGTTTGACCTTCGGGACTATCTGGATTTTGTGGCTCTGGGAACTTTGGCCGATCTGGTGCCGTTACACGCGGAAAACCGGATTCTGGTTCGCAAGGGGCTCGAGCAACTTGGTGTTTCAAAGTGGGTTGGTGTAAAGGCCTTGATGGATGTAGCCGGAGTCAGAGCACCGCTGAGCGCTGCCGATGTTGGTTTTAAGTTGGGACCCCGAATGAATGCTGCCGGCCGTTTGGGTACCGCTCAGGACGCACTTGAACTTTTGATTACCGACGATGCCGAATACGCGGAAAAATTGGCAGACGGTCTTAATCAGCAAAACACGGATCGGCGTTCTGTCGAAGAGGGGGTGTTTCAGGAGGCTGAGAGTCAAATTCTAGAAATGTTTGTAGCCGAAAGAGATGCGTCAATCATAGTAGGTGCCGATGGATGGCATCCGGGGGTGGTTGGTATTGTGGCTTCCCGAATTATGCGCCGGTATCATCGGCCCACGTTTGTGGTGGGGTTTGACGAAAACGGAGTGGGGAAGGGGAGTGGCCGCAGTATCCGGGGACTGGCCTTGGTCGGGGCCCTTCAAAGGTGCAGCGAATGGTTACTGAAATTTGGCGGGCACGAAATGGCTGCAGGAGTGTCAGTGACGCGCGAAAATTTTGAGTCGTTTCGGAAGACCTTTGCTCAATACGCACGGGGCATTCTGGACGCCGAAAAACTCGAGCCATCCCTGGAGATAGACGCCGAATTGTGGCTCGAACAAATCAACACCCGTATGCTCGCCCAATACGAGGCTCTGGCCCCATTCGGGATGGGTAACCCGCAACCTTTGTTTGTGATCCGTGGAGTCACGCCGTCAGCACCACCACGGATGCTTAAAGAAAAACACCTCCAGTTTTCCCTTCGCCAGGGCCGGTCCTCCGCCCGAGCCATCTGGTTTAATGCCCCAACCGAGCCGTTGCCTCCTTCGCCCTGGGATATCGCCTTCGAACTGAGCCGCAACGAATATCAGGGGACGGTAAGCGCTCAGATTCTGGTCAGAGCAATCCGCGCAGCCGAGTAACTTGTCGAGAGTCCGCCACAGGACACTTTTCTGTTGGTAGGGAACGAATTGCCAACCTAGCGATCCTGAATAAGGGCCCGGTTTTTCCACAGGTATCCGATGCCGGAACCCACGGTGAGCAGCAGAGCCAGGGCGAGCAGGCTTCCGCCCACCCATTTTTGGAAAAACTCGGGATAAGGCAGCTGGGGAATCCAGCCGTAGTGGGCCCATTCGCCCAAAGCTTGCAGGAGCAAAAAGTAGAGGATCGTAATGATCTGCCAAATGGTTTTGTGTTTTCCGATACGTTCTGCAGGAAGCACAATAGACTTGGCTACAGCAAGTTGTCGCAATCCCGTAATTAGAAATTCTCGGCTTATGATGGCTGTGGCCACCCAGGCCGGCAGGGCATCTACGGCGACAAGCCCCAGTAGCGCAGCGGCCATCAGGATCTTGTCGGCCAGAGGATCCATGAGTTTACCGAAATCAGTAATTAGGTTGTGCCGGCGCGCAAGATACCCATCGGCATAATCGGTGATGCTTGCTGCGGCGAACAGCAGCAGACCAGCCGTGCGTGCAAAAGGCCAGTTGGACTCCAGCACGAGCACAAAGACGGCAGTAATGCCCAAGCGTGCAATGGTGAGCTGGTTAGGGAGATTCATTTAGCACGGGACTCTTTGGGGTGACACGAAGGGAGAGGGGGCACAGGCACCGTTCAAAAGCCGATTGCCGTTGCCCTACTGTGCCGGTAGCCTTCGGCGCTTCTCAACCCGAAACCAACACCTCTCATTCACTGACATGTCTGCAAACTGTGATATCGGGCTCATCGGCTTGGCCGTTATGGGCGAAAACCTCGTTCTCAATATGGAGAGCAAGGGCTTTACTGTAGCTGTTTACAACCGTACGACGGCTGTCACCGACAAGTTCGCCCAGAACCGCGCCAAGGGGAAAAACATTGTTCCCGCCCAGACGCTGGAAGATTTCGTAAAATCCCTCAAACGTCCCCGCAAGGCGCAGATCATGGTCAAGGCAGGGGCTCCTGTGGATGCTGTGATCGACCAGTTGGTCCCGCTTCTCGAAGCAGGCGACATTATCATTGATGGCGGTAACTCGCTGTGGACGGACACGCAGCGCCGTGAAAAAGCCCTTGCCGCAAAGGGCATCCACTACTTCGGTGTCGGTGTTTCCGGCGGTGAAGAAGGTGCGCTCAAAGGTCCGTCCATCATGCCCGGCGGTTCCAAGCAGGGATGGGAATCGCTCGCTCCCATTTACACCAAGATTTCCGCTCACGTGGACGGAGAATCCTGCTGCCGTTACATGGGCGCAGATGGTGCCGGTCACTATGTGAAGATGGTGCATAACGGCATCGAATACGGCGATATGCAGCTGATCTGCGAAGGGTATTCGATCCTCAAGAATGTACTCGGACTCGAAGCGGCCGAGCTCTCCACTATCTTCGGCGAATGGAACGGTGGCGAACTCAACAGCTACCTGATGGAGATCACCACGCAGATCCTGGCCAAAAAGGATCAGGAAACCGGCAAGGCTCTGGTCGACGTCATCGTTGATCGTGCCGGTCAGAAGGGGACAGGCAAATGGACTGTCGGACACGCCGTGGAAATGGGCTGCCCGCTTTCCACCATTTCAGCCGCCGTCGAAGCCCGTATTTTGTCCTCGATGAAGGAAGAACGCGTCGCCGCCAGCGCCCAGCTGCCAGCGCCCGCCACAACTGCCTACGCCGGAGATCGTAAAGCACTCATCGAAGCAGTGCGCGACGCCCTCTACGCTTCCAAGATTGTGTCCTACGCTCAGGGCTTTGTTCAGCTCGGCGCGGCTGCCAAGCAGTACGGCTGGGAACTCCATTTCGGCGACATCGCCACGATCTGGCGTGGAGGCTGCATCATTCGCGCACACTTCCTCAACCGCATCAAACAGGCTTACGAACTCAACCCGAGCCTCAAGAACCTGCTGCTCGATCCGTACTTCACGCAGATCATCGCCAAGACTCAGGAAAACTGGCGTCTGGCTGTCAGCGTGGCTGTCACAAACGGCATTGCCGTTCCTGCGTTTGCCTCGTCGCTGGCCTACTACGACAGCTATCGTTCGGCTCGTCTCCCAGCCAACCTGTTGCAGGCCCAGCGCGACTTCTTTGGCGCACACACCTACGAGCGTATCGACAAACCCGTCGGTCAGTTTTTCCACACTGAGTGGATGCAGTAGTCGGGGCGGCCGTTGCCGGCCGATCTGACCCTTAACGCTGATTCAGGGAACGGGCGCGCGATTCTCGCAGCGCCCGTTCTATGTCAGCCTCTTCGGTTTCTTTTTTAAGGCGTTCGCTTTCCGTCTTAAGCCGCAGCTCCCAAGCGTCCAGAGCCCGGCTGATAAATGGGTTTCGCGGGATGGGCTCCATTTCATCCCACATCCGGTAAACCTCCTCAAACTGGCTCCGCTTTTTGGGCGCTTTCTCCGCTTCATACCAGTTGAGGTAGTCGCGAATCCCTTCGAGCTGGGTGGTGGCCCGGTCCCGTAACTCGGCCGCTTTCCGAAGCTGCGCGGCTTGACCGGTTGTTTTTCCCTCAAGGAGAGCACCGCAGACTTCGGAGTAAATCCGGATCGCCTCCGAATAATAGAAGTGTCCACGCCCGATCAGGGCGAGCAGTTCCAGGCGTCGCAGGGCCAGGAACTGCCGCGCACCGGCCAGTCGGATGTAGTCGGAGAATTGCTCGATCTGATAAACCGTGCGGTTTCCGGCGGAGTCGGTGAGATCGATTTCGAGAAGTTGTTTGAGTTCGGCAAGTGTCTGGCGACCGGTCAGCACCACCCGTTCCCGCAAGGTCCCTTGGGCGGCCAGATGCAGCGTCCAGACTCGGTGCAGATCCGCTGGAGAAGAACCCAGGGAGGGGAAATGGCGCAAAAGCCGTTCGAGCGCATTGGCTTCGCTCAACGAATCCTGAAGCAGTCTTAAAATGCCCGGCCCGGATTCGTGTTGGTCCGTTAACAGCGAAAGCAAACAGCGGGCGACGCTTTCATCCTGGTGGGAGGAGAGGTCTGGGGCATTCTCCGGGCGGGCGAGAATCCGGGCCATGGGCGGGAATTGGCCCGAGTCGAGCAGGGGACGAAGCGAATCGAGGGCGAGAAAGAGGTCGGGGGAACGGAACCGGTGCAGAAGGGCGTCCACCATCCAGCGCGGCGGGACGGGAATGGAATCTCCGCCGGCGTTAGGTTGAGCGCGCAGGCTGAGTTCCACGAGCAGGGCGCGAATAACCGTACGGGCAAAAAGGGTGCTCTTTGTGTCGATGTCGGGGGAAAAATCGAGCTGCAGTTTGAGCCCGCCAGGATCTTCCACAATCTGAAGCCGCGGCGTCTGGGTAGGGCGGAAGGAGGGATTTAAAACCAGGAGGATAGGCCGTGCGGTCGGATACCGCCTTGCGGGCTGGTGGAGCCCTGCAAGCACACTTTCCCGAATCTCTCCGGCGGTGTGCATCACCTCGATTCGGTTGCTCAGGCTTTTGCCCGAGACGACGATCTGGCGTGAATTATCCGTGGTTTGTTCCGGGCGCGAAACCGAAGGCAGCCGGGCTGCCGGGGCAGGTTCGGCCCGCAGCGCTCCCGCCAGACACAGGGCAAGAAGGGGAAAACCAGGGCGCAGCATCCTCCTTCCATCCCGTACACACCCAGGGAGTGCAAGGCAGGATAACACCGATCCCGCAGGATAGCTCGCCCACAGACGGCTTTTGTGGTGCGGCCGACTGAAAGTTTTCGGTAAGTGAAGGAAGCGACCGTACATTTAACTATATGCACATCCCCCAGGATGCTCCCTCCTCTTCTTTGCCTCCCGAGCGGCAGGAAGAGTTTGTGTTGCTGCTCAACGCGGCTCACGGCCGCTTGCTCCGATTTGTCGCCTCCCTGGTCGCCCGCCGTCAGGATGCCGAGGATATCCTGCAGCGGGCCAGTGTCACCATGTGGCGCAGGTTCAGCCAGTTTGAGCCGGGCACCGATTTTATAGCCTGGGCCACCACCATAGCGTCCTTTGAGACGAAAAACTTTCAGCGCGTCTCGGGACGTTCCCGGGTGATGTTTGATGATGAACTCATGGAAACTCTGGCCTCGGCCCGGGTGCCCGATCTCCAGCATTATGACGTCCGGCTGGATGCCCTGGAGGAATGTGTTCAAAAGCTCGATAAACCCAGCCGAATCCTGGTCGACGCCGTGTATGCCCGTGGCGAGGACGTCAAAGAACTCGCTCAACGAGAAGGCCGTGCGGTGCAGACCTTCTATAATAGACTGAACTTTATCCGTCGTATCCTGACGGATTGTATGCGCCAGAAAGTGGCGAAAACTTTCCTATGAAACCTTTGCCAAAAAACCACGAAGAGCTCTTCCGCCTCTTTGGTGGCGCGGTTAACGATACCCTTTCCGAGGAGGAGCATCTCAAGCTCCAGGGGTTGCTGAAGCAGGACAGTGCCGCCCGCTCGCTATGGTTCGAATTTAACGACGTCGAGTGTGGACTAGGCGAGCTGCGCCCCCTGTCGCTCGAACAGTTGTGTGAAGAAAAGGCGGCGCTTCAGGCCGCTGCCGCTCCGACCTGGTTTGGCGTGCGTCGCTGGATTGCGGCTGCGGCCGCCGTTCTCGTGGCGCTGACTCTCGGGGGGAATTACCTCGTAAAACGCGCAAACGCGGAACCGGTCATCGCCAGTTTCGGTGCGATGAAAGACCCCCTTTGGGCTTCGCCCGAAATGGTCTTCCACCGGGGTGATGCCATCGGGGCAGGCCAGATCCTGGAACTCTTTGCCGGCTCGGCCGAGGTGTATTTTGGCAGCGGAGCCAAGGTGACGCTGTATGCCCCCTGTATCTTTCAGGTGACCTCAGAAAACAGCGCGTTTCTGACTTTCGGTCAGGTCAAGGCTCGTGCCGATACCCCCGAAGCCAAGGGCTTTACTTTGCAGACCCGCACCGCGCGTATGGTGGATGTCGGTACGGAATTCGTCGCCTCGGCGGCTGCGGATGGCGAAAGCCGGGTGGAGGTCACCTCAGGGGAAGTACACGTGCATTTGACCGGTAAACACGGCGCGCAGCGACTTCTCAAAGGGGATGCGCTTTCCGTGGCGCCGGGCCAGCAGGACGTGCTGATCCGGATCGAAAGTGGAGATGGGTCGCCCGCGTTTCGCTTTCCGTCCATTGAATCACCCACGGACACCGATTACGCGGATTTCTCACAGGGCGTCGCCAACACCCGGCTCCTGCAGGGGCATCTTGCGGCCGAAAGCGCTCCCATTTCAAATCTGCTCGATGGCGCCGGCCAGACCCATGCGGATTCAGCCAAGGAATCGGTCTTTCTTGCCAATAATGACGACGGGCTCGTGCTGTTGGACTTGGGTCAAAAGGTATCGGTCACCAAGGTGAACACGTACAGCTGGCATCGCAACCCGCTCTCTGAAAACGACTGCGTGCGTGGGACCCAGAAATTCACGCTGTACGGCTTTTCCGAAGATACCCTCCCATCGACGGAGGGACTTCTTGAAAACCACGGCTGGGAATTTATCGGGAGTGTGAACACCGATGACTTTTTCGGAGTCACCGAGTCCCATTTGCGGCCCGAACAACAGGCGTCCTCCATCACTGCCGCCTCCGGAAGTCTGGGGCGTTTCCGCTATCTCCTATGGCAGGTTCGCCCGACTCAAACCGATCCAACCTCGGCCGATTATAATACTTTGTTTGGCGAGTTTGATGTCTACGCCGAACCCTAAGGCTTTCCCGACAGCCGCACACCTTCCAGACCCGCGGAATCTTTTTCACGAATTTTTCGGTAAGCCTGATTCCCCAGCGTACATCCCTTGATAGACGGCCAGCAGAATCCAGTTCGCCCGTACTCCGCGTACGGGTCCCAAACCCGGAAACTCTGGTCGACCT
>CAMCYN010000123.1 GCA_945883955.1 Akkermansia muciniphila | reverse complement strand
TATTCGGGGCCGTTGGGGAGGACATCGACCAGACGCGGCACACTGCGGTTGACCTCAATCCAGTCCTGCACGGTGGGACGCGGCAATCCGGCACTGTGAGCGATGGCGGGAATATGAAGCAGCAGATTGGTCGACCCGCCAAAAGCGGCATGAACCACCATGGCGTTGCGGATACTGGCCGGGGTGAGAATGTCGCGCATCGTCAGGCCGCGAGCTTCCAGTTCGGTGACACTTTGCGCGGCGCGTACGGCGAGTTCGCGCCAAACGGCTTCGCCTGAAGGAGCCAGGGCCGAGTGTGGCGGAGCCATTCCCAGGGCCTCGGCCACCACCTGGGAAGTCGCGGCTGTTCCCAAAAACTGGCAGCCGCCTCCGGCCGAACCGCAAGCCCGGCAGCCCAGATCCGCCGCCTGGCTCAGCGTTAACACCCCGCGCGAATACCGCGCGCCAATACTCTGGACCGCACCGGCGTCTTCGCCATTGGTGGGTGGCAGGGTGACGCCCCCCGGCACAAGCACACAGGGCAGATCGTGCATGGCCGCCAGCGCCATCATCATGGCAGGTAATCCTTTGTCACAGGTCGCAATCCCCACGACCCCCACACGGCGCGGCAGGGAGCGGATCAGGCGGCGAAACACGAGGGCTGCGTCATTGCGGTAGGGCAAGCTGTCGAACATGCCGTGAGTACCCTGGGTCCGGCCGTCACAGGGATCGGAGCAGTAGGCGGAAAAAGGGACGGTTCCCAATCGGCGCAGTTCTTCGGCGGCAGCCTGGACCAGAAGCCCGATTTCCCAGTGCCCGGTGTGATAACCCAGAGCCACGGGCTGACCGTCCGGGGCGCGGAGTCCGCCCTGGGTACTCAGAATGAGAAACTGTTTGCCGTTCACCAACCGGGGATCCCAGCCCATGCCGACGTTTTGGGTGAGCCCGAAGATGTCGCCACTCGGACTTTGCCGGAGCAATTCATCGGTGAGAGGAAGGGCGCCGGCGGGGCCGGGCGCTTTGGAACGGACGGTGTAGACGGCCGGATCGGAGGGGAAAATCGAGCTGGGCATGGGAGGATCGCTGCTGTGAAGCCGCTCCGGTGCCAAGCCGTCCGGCTAAATACTACCCTCGCCAACACAACCGGCAATGTTGGGAACAGGAGCGGGGAGGTGAATTTTTCGCATCAATCCCGGGATCGACCTTCGCGCCGGTTCTCCTTCATATTCGCCCCCGTATGCCATTCCCCTCCATCACCGTCTACCGGACAACAAACGGCCTCGTGGCCCAGCGCGGCGAAGAGTTCCTGCAACTGGCCGAATCCAGTCTGGACACCCTTTTCTGTCAGGCCGATCCCGCCGCCTGGTTGCAGGAAAAGCTGCAAACGGCCACGCCCATTTCCAAACCCACAGGCTGGCTCGCTCCGATTCAGAATCAGGAAGTCTGGGCCTCGGGCGTGACTTATCTGAGGTCGCGGGATGCGCGGATTGAGGAATCCAAAGATGCTGGCGGCGGCACTTTCTATGATCGGGTGTACGCGGCGGACCGGCCCGAGCTTTTCTTCAAAGCCACAGCCCACCGTGTCGTCGCCCCGGGCGGCAGCATGCGGTTACGTTCGGATTCGAAGTGGAACGTGCCTGAACCCGAACTGGCGTTGGCGATAAACACCGAGGGCCGAATTTTTGGATACACGGTGGGCAACGATCTGAGTTCGCGGGATATCGAAGGCGAAAACCCGCTCTATCTGCCACAAGCCAAAGTATGGAGCGAATGCTGCGCACTTGGCCCCGGCGTGGTCGTCGGCCCGGCTCCGGCGGCAAATACGAGTATTGCGCTGCGGATTGTGCGGCAGGGCGCCACGGCGTTTTCAGGCGAAACATCGCTCGACCAAATGAAACGCACCCTGCCCGAACTGGCAGAATGGTTGTGGCGCGACAACTCTTTCCCCGCAGGCTGCTTCCTGCTCACCGGTACGGGCCTCGTTCCCCCCGACAGTTTTACCCTCGCCAGCGGGGACGAGATCCATATCACCATTGCGGGCTTGGGAACGCTGACCAATACGATCGCCTAAGCCGTCCGACCTCTTCCATCACATGTCTTTTCACGGAAAAAACCTCATCGCCGGAGTCCCCACCCAATCGGGCGGCACCTCCTTTAAGCCCGTCAGCCCCTTAAACGGCCATCCGCTCGAGCCGGCCTTTTCGCCCGCCTCGTTGGCCGACGTAAACGCCGCTCTCATTAGCGCAGATGCCGCCTTCTCCAGCTTCAGCCGGACAACAGCCGAAGCCCGCGCGGTTTTCCTCGAAACCGTCGCCAGCAACATCGTCGATCTTGGCGACGATCTGCTCCAGCGCGCCCATCACGAAACGGGTCTCCCGCTGGACCGCCTCACCGGCGAACGCGGCCGTACCGTCAACCAGTTGCGCATGTTTGCGGAAGTCATCCGCGAAGGTTCCTGGCGCGACGCCCGTATTGATACCGCCCTGCCCGACCGCGCTCCGCTGCCGCGCCCGGATCTGCGGCGTATCCTCGTCCCACTCGGACCGGTGATCGTTTTTGGAGCCAGCAATTTCCCGCTAGCCTTCTCAGTGGCCGGCGGCGACACGGCCAGTGCGCTTGCCGCCGGTTGCCCGGTTGTTGTGAAAGCTCATCCCGCACACCCCGGTACGAGCGAACTTGTGGCCGGCGCCATTTCCCGCGCCCTGGAAACCTGCGGACTCCCCGCCGGAACCTTCTCGCTGCTGCACGACAACGGGATCGAGGTCGGCCTGGCTCTGGTGAACCATCCGCTAAGTTGCGGCGTCGGCTTCACCGGGTCACACCGTGGAGGGCGGGCGCTGTTTGATGCCGCCGCGCGGCGGCCGAATCCGATCCCGGTTTTCGCCGAGATGAGCAGCCTCAACCCGATCTTTCTTTTGCCTGGCGCCTTGCGCGAACGCGGACTCCAGCTTGCCGGGGGGCTCAAGAATTCGATTACGGGCGGTGTCGGCCAGTTTTGCACCAAACCGGGTTTGATCTTCGCGATTGCCGGCGAGGAACTTACGGCCCTGAGTGGGCTGCTGGAAAAAGCCATCCAGGCTGTGCCGCCCGCGCCCATGCTGCATGCCGGAATTTGTACGAGCTACCATTCCGGGCTGAAACACCTGGCCGGAATCGAGGGAGTCGTGCCGCTGGCCCATTCCGAACAACCTGAAGACGCGGCGCAGACCCAGGCGGGCGCTTCGGTATTTTCCACGAAATCCTCGGTTTTCCTCAAAGAAAAAGGCCTGCACGAGGAAGTGTTCGGCCCCTGCAGCCTGTTGGTGGAAGCCAGCGACGCGGCGGATCTGCTCGAACTCGCCCGGAGTCTGGACGGACAATTAACCGCGACGGTTCACGGCACAGACGAGGATTTCCAACAGGCCGGGCCGCTGCTGGAGATTCTCCAGAGAAAAGCAGGCCGCCTGTTGCTCAACGGATTTCCCACCGGCGTGGAAGTCTGCGCGTCCATGCACCATGGCGGTCCGTATCCGGCGACCACCGACACCCGCTTTACGAGTGTGGGAACGGCGGCAATACAGCGGTGGGCCCGACCGGTGTGCTTCCAGAATTTCCCGCCCGAAGCACTGCCCGAAGAACTCCAAAACGCCAACCCACGCGGCCTGTTGCGTCAGGTCAACGGTCAGCTCACCAAGGCTGCCGCTATATAAACGGAGCTTCCGCATCGGGTAAACGAAGGCCCGGACCTTGAAGGGCCACGCCGCAGGAGATTTTTCACCCCAAATCCAGCCATGCCCTCACCGAAGCCCTTTGCCCAGATCCTCTGCGATCCGACAGGCACCACCGAAAGCCTGTTCGGATTAATCGACACAGCACTGGCGGCAGGAGCCAAAAGCCTGTTCCTGCTCGCCTGCGATGCCAACGGGTTCACCCCCGAGGCCGTGGATACGAAATTACGCTCGGTCGGGGTGCCTGTATTTGGAGGGATTTTTCCGCAAATCGTCTCCGGTTCGCGGACGCTTTTACGCGGCACTATTGTTTGCGGACTGCCTGTCCCGGCCACGGTGGAGACCATCGAACGGCTGTCGGATCCCGCCCAGGATTACCTGATCCAAACCAGGCGGCTTTCCGGGCGGCTCCCCAAGGGCTCCTCGCTGGTGACACTCGTGGACGGATTAAGCACCCGCATTTCGGCCCTGCTCGAAAGCCTGTACGAAGCACTGGGCTCGGATCATCCCTACGTCGGAGGCGGGGCGGGTTCGCTGAGTTTTGTGCAGAAGCCGTGTTTGTTCAGTAATAGCGGCCTCCTCGTAGACTGCGCCCAAATCACCGCTCTGGAACTGCCCATACAAGTGGGGATCGAACACGGCTGGCAACGTTTCGCCGGTCCTTTCTTTGTCACTGGCGCCGAGCATAACACGATCCACACGCTGGATTACCGGCCCGCGTTTGAGGTTTACCGCGAAGTGGTCGAAGCCGCTAGCGGCCGCCGCTTTGACGACACGAACTTCTTCCAGCTCGCCCAGGGGTATCCGTTTGGAGTGGCCCGATTAAATCGCACCATGGTGGTGCGCGACCCGCTGCTGCGCGAAGGCGACAGTCTGGTGTGTGTCGGCGAAGTGCCTCCAAACCAGATGGTGTATATCCTCAAAGGGGATGCCGACTACCTGCTCGAGGCTTCCGTGACCTGCGCCCAAACCGCCACCCGCTCCTCCGGCCGCGGCGTGCTGGCACTGCTCTTTGATTGCATCAGCCGGACGCTTTTCCTGATGGATCGGTTTCCCGAAGAACTCGAGAACATTGGAGGCCATCTCCCGACCGGAGCTCCGCTGCTGGGCGCGTTGTCTCTGGGCGAAATTGCGGATGCTCACCGGCCCTGTCTGGAGTTTTTCAACAAAACCATCGTGCTGGGAATTCTAAGTCAACCGGAGCGACCCACCGTATGATGACCTCCCCGATGGAACTGGTTTCAATCCAGTACGCCCTGGCGCTGCTCATCGGCCAGGACCTGGAGATGCAGTCGATGTTGCGCAAGTTTCTGCCTCCCGCGCTCAAACTTCTCAACTGTCGCAGCGGCCACATCTGGCTGCTGCCCTGCAAGGCACCGCTCGAAGCCGAGCAGCCTCCCTGTTATAGTTACCCCTCGCTAAAAACGTCCCTCCGCGAGCGTTTCCCCGGCCTGGCCGAGCACCTCGCACACCCTACCGCCACTCGCTCCGCCATCCCTTCGCCCGGGGAGATCGTGAACGCCGACGGGAATTTCTACCATTTTCTGCCCATAGGCAGCTCGGGACTGTTGGTGCTGGTACGAGACTCGGCCCTGGCCCCGGCCCATCTGCAGGCGCTCACTCCGGTACTTCACCGTCTGGAAACAGCCTGCCAGGCCTGTCTCCAGCACACTTATGTGGAGGTGGCACGAGCGGCCGCCGAACGCGCTCACAAGGAAGCAACTCAGGCGCGCGAAACCGCCGAGACGGCCAGCAAAGCCAAGAGCGATTTCCTGGCCATGATCAGCCACGAAATCCGCACGCCTATGAACGGCATCATCGGGCTCACAGACTGGATGCTCCACGGGGAACTCAATGGGACTCAGCGCGAACATCTGGGGATGATCAAATCCTCCTCCCATGCGCTCATGGAGATCATCAACGAGATCCTGGACTTTTCGCGCATTGAAGCCGGCACCCTGACACTCAACCGAGCTCCGTTTCCCCTGCGTGATTTGTTCCACGACATCTTCACGCCACTGGTCGTATGGGCCCGCAAGAAGTCGCTGCATTTTCACTGGAATATCGCCCCCGACATCCCCGAGGCCCTCGAGGGAGACGCTGGCAGGTTGCGGCAAATCATGCTCAACCTGGTCGGCAACGCTCTGAAATTCACCGAAATCGGCGAGGTAGCCGTCAGTGTTTCGCTCCAGGCTCCCACCAGCGCGGGGGAGTGTACGCTTCTGTTTCGAGTCAGTGACACGGGCATCGGGATTTCTCCCGACAAACAATCCCTCATTTTCGAAGCCTTCAAACAGGCCGACTCCTCCATCAGCCGGCGTTATGGAGGAACCGGGTTGGGATTGCCCATTTCCGCCCACCTCATCAAACTCATGGGCGGAGCGCTCCGGGTGGAAAGCGAGTTGGGCCAGGGCAGCACCTTCTATTTCAGCGCCCCGTTTTCCCTCCCCCAACGGCTCGCCCCGCCTAAGGACACGGCGTCTCAGCCCCTGCCAAAACCCCAGCGACTGCTCAACGTGCTGCTTGCCGAGGACAACGCCATTAACCGCCTGATCGTACAGCGGCCATTGGCTCAGGCAGGCCACACCGTTCTGGTTGCCGAAAACGGTCAGCAGGCCGTCGAAGTCTGGCAGGCACAACGTCCGCACCTCATTTTGATGGATATTCAAATGCCCGTGATGGACGGACTGGAAGCCTCCACGCTGATCCGAGCTCGCGAACGGAGCGAAGGACTGCCCGCCATCCCCATCGTCGCCCTGACGGCCAACTCCACGCATGCCGACCGGGAGAAATGCAGGGCCGCCGGGATGGAACACTTCATCAGCAAGCCGATGAATATCCGCGATTTGCTCGTTTTACTGGAGGAGATCGGTCAGACCCTGCCCCTGTAGAGGCGGCCCGCAGTGAATACAGACGCGGACGCAGCGGCTGGCCTTGTTTAGTGAGTTCAGCATTAGATATTTACGGCCTGGGCGAAAATCCACGAGCTCCACCGTTTCGCGCCGGATTTTCCCAATGGAACCAAATTGCTGGCGTCCCAAATACGTACAACCTCCGCCCAACGAATAAATTCCGAGTCCTGTTGACTCCGCTTCGTGGGAGCCAAAAATAAGCGCCCTCGCGCCCCCCCTCGCGGCACCAACTCTGCCTTTCGTATGCTTCGATCCATCGACACCACCCGGTTAACTGCCGAGGACATCCGCGAAATCCGGCGCTTTGAATCCATCAGTGAAACTGAGCTGCGGACTCTGGGACTCATCGCCGGGGGCTCACTTTTGCCCAATATACTCGAAGCAATGGCATTAGGCTTTGAGAAGACCTTCCCTGGGGCGATTGGCTC
The DNA here is from genome assembly GCA_945883955.1 of Akkermansia muciniphila. Taxonomy (GTDB): domain Bacteria; phylum Verrucomicrobiota; class Verrucomicrobiia; order Chthoniobacterales; family Chthoniobacteraceae; genus Chth-196. The sequence goes on along the minus strand of CAMCYN010000123.1, from coordinate 3,026 downwards.
GGTTCTATTGCTCGATAACACCGGCAAACGGCTCCTCCCCGGGGCGGGTCCTAACCTGCCTCCGGATTATATCCGGGCCATCGCTGGAATAGAAATTGGCCCTAAGGCGGGCTCCTGCGGGACTGCGGCCTTTTTGGGTGAATCGATTCTCGCGTCCGACATTCCAAACGACCCGCGGTGGCGAGATTTAGTCACGCTCGCAGCCGAGTATGGCCTGAAGGCCTGCTGGTCGATTCCCATCTTTTCCCGCAACCGAACGGTTTTGGGCACTCTGGCCATCTATTTTCGCGAGTGTCAGGTAGCGCAGCCCCAAGACATCCTGGCCCTCGAACGCAGCGCGCATATTGCCAGTGTGGCGATCGAAAGCCGGCGGGCGGAGCAGGAGTTATTGGCCCATCAGCAGCAACTGTTGGCCAAACAGATGTTGCTGGCCGATTCGCAGCGCGCCGCCCACATCGGGAGCTGGGCCATAGAATTACCGGGCCAGCAACTGGTGTGGTCCGAGGAGGCGTATCGCGTCTGGAGCGTTTGTAGCCAGAAGTTCACTCCCGACATTGATTCCTCGCTGCGGCTCATTCATCCCGACGATGTTGCGGCCATGCAAGAATGGCTCCGGGCCTGCCTGGCCCGAGAGAAACCCGCCGCTCTCGAATTCCGCCTCCCCCAGCCCGATGGAGACTTCCGCGTACTCAAACACGAGGGGGTGCTGGTTGTGGATGAATGGAACCGCGCCCTCCGGATGGTAGGGACTATCCAGGACATCACCGAAAAGCGGCGCTCCGAGGCGATACTACGGGTCAGCCACCAGGCGCTGCGGTCAGTTTCTAAAGGGATCCTGATTACCGACGCCGAGCACCGGATTCTTTCCGCAAATAACGCCTTTCTGACCATTACCGGCTACAGCGAGGAAGAGTTGTTGGGACAGAACTGCCAATTTCTTCAGGGACCTGAGACCGATCCGGAGACGCTGAACCAAATCCGGTGCGCCCTGCGGGCTAACACCGAATTCACGGGTGAAATTCTCAACTATCGCAAAGATGGTACCCCGTTCTGGAACGAAATGAGCATCGCGCCCGTACGGGATGAGCAGGGCTATTGGACGCATTTTATTGGGATAACACGCGATATCACCCTGCGAAAACAAACCCTCCTGGCGCTCGCCAAAAACCAGGCCGAGCTCGAGCTGGCCTTCAACACCTCCCTCACCGGGATGGCGCTTTTGGATATGGACGGTCGGTTTCTGCGAGTGAACCCCAGCTTCGGCTCCATTCTGGGCCGGACAGAGCAGGAAATGCTCCAGATGGACATTTTAAGCATCACCCATCACGAGGATTCCCCACTGGATCCGGCCGTGTTGCAGGAATTTTTGACGGGTAAACGCGACAGCATTCAGGTCGAGCGCCGCTACCGGCACAAGGACGGCCACTATCTCTGGGTGCAGCTTAACACCTCCCTCATGCGCAATGTCCACGGCACGCCGCTGCATTTCATGAGCCAGATGCGGGACATCACCGAGAGCAAGCGCAACCAGCGGCTCCTGCTCGAGAGCGAAAACCGGTTCCGCACCGCTTTTGCCCACGCCGCCGTGGGAATGATCCTGGTCGACGTCTCCGGCCGGGTGCTTCAAGTGAATGAAACCTACGCCCGAATCACCGGCTACAGTGTCGACGAACTCGCCACCTTGGATTTGCGCGGACTGTGTTTTCCCGAGGATCTGCAGCGGCACCAGGACCTCCTCGAGCAGGTCATCCGTGGCGAAATCCCGGCCTTCGATATCGAGCACCGTTACATTCGCAAAGACGGGAGGATTGTCTGGGTGCATAACAGCGTCACCGTGACCCGGGACTCCAATGGGCAACCCGCCCACATCATCGCGCTGTGTCGGGAGGTGACCGCCCAACGTCACCTCGACGCCCAGCGGGAAGAGCTGCTGCTCTCCGAACGGGCCGCCCGCAGCGAGGCCGAACGAGCCAACCGGATGAAGAACGAGTTTCTGTCCACTCTCTCCCACGAGCTCCGCACCCCGCTCAACGCCATCGTAGGCTGGGTGGAATTGCTCAAGGAGGCCGACAGCGAACCGGGCTTGCTGGAGGAAGGCTTGACGGTCATTGCCCGAAACGTCCGCGCCCAGGCCACCCTCATTGATGACCTGCTCGATATGAGCCGGATTGAATCGGGCCAACTGCGGCTTGCCCGCAAGAATGTCGACTTGCGGGAGGTTCTCTCTGCGGCCATTGCCGTGGTCACTCCGGCCGCCGAAGCCAAAGGCATCCAGATTTTCACACGATTCAGCCCCGAAAAGGCTTCCGTCAACGGCGACCCGGACCGGGTACAGCAGGTGATGTGGAATCTGCTCACCAACGCCGTGAAGTTTACCGCCAACGGTGGCCAGGTGCTCGTGTCGCTTGCCGCCATCAAGTCCGCGATCGAAATCACCGTCTCGGACAACGGTCAGGGAATCTTGCCCGAATTCCTGCCCTATGTTTTCGACCGGTTCCGCCAGCAGGACGCATCCATGACACGCCGACAGGGGGGACTCGGCCTCGGACTGTCCCTCGTTAAGGAACTGGTGGAATTGCACGGCGGCACCGTCCAGGCCAGCAGCCCCGGACCGGGAAAGGGCGCCAAATTTACTGTGGAGCTTCCCTCGAACATCCCGGCGGTGGCTTGTACGGAGGTGTCCGGTCATAAGGCCCGGATTTGGTCCAAACCGGTTCCCAAAGCCGACCCGGCAAACCTCTCCCTGGATGGGGCCAGGATTTTGGTCGTCGAAGATGAACCCGACACCCGGGAGTTGATCCGACGTATTTTGGAAGCCGAAGGGGCCACGGTGCTCCCGGCGGCAAACGCCGAGGAGGGACTGGAGCTTTTACGTCAGGAAAAACCCGAGGTGATTCTCAGCGACATCGGGATGCCCGGCCACGATGGCTACCAATTTATCCAGTGGGTACGCTCCCTGGACCCGCACGAGGGAGGTACCGCTCCGGCCGCCGCATTCACCGCCTTTGCGCGCCCGGAAGATCGGG
>CAMCYN010000122.1 GCA_945883955.1 Akkermansia muciniphila | reverse complement strand
CGGATGATGACGGCCATCGTGTCGGGCAATGGCGGGTTGGCGGCCGGAAGTACGGTAAGCGGGTCGGCCGCCGCCTCTGTCCGGAAATGAATGGTGTTGCTCGAATCGACAGGTTTGCCGCCCTGCGACACCAACCAGTTGTTGAGCAGGGTCGGATAGAAGGTGATGCAGGAATTGTTGGAATCGGTCAGCTCGGTCTGGAACGGTATGAGCCCGCCGCCGGCTTGTAGCAACGTCGGCCAGTTCACGCCGCGTTGCAGCACGACTTCGATATCCGTGTTGTTGGTGAGGCGAAAGCGGACCCGGATCGTCGTGGGCGTCTGGTCGGCAAGGCTCACCATGGAGGTGGCTTTGACGGTGATCGCGCATTTCTCCCCGCCGCTGCTGTAGCTCTCCCAGGTGTTGGTGGTCGGGATATCCGCCGCCCTTTGCAGAAACTGGGTGTCGCGCTGAATCGGCAGAAACGTCAGACGCCCCGAATTGGCCGACAAACCCACGGGCAGCGCATCGCTGCGGGACTGGGCCTGCAAAGTTTCCCGGACGCCGGGTTGATCGAAATCGTTACCGACGTCCGTGCCGTTGAGGGTCATGGTTTTGCTGAGGCTGACGGATTGTTTTCCCGCCAGTCGCGAGCTGCCAAACGTGTCGGTGAGCGCCAACTGGTCGGCATACACTCCCCCGCTGATGGTGATCAGTGAGGCGTCCCAGTCGGTGCCGTCCTGGTGGGTGCCGATTTGGGCGAAGGCGGCTGCTTCGATAGGGAGTTGCGAGGGGAGTTCGTACAGCGACAGCACGTAATATTTGGTGAGCGCCTGGACGGGCTTTGTTCCGTTGGCGTTGGGTGTCCCGAAGGTCACCGCAAACGCCCACCAGTTGCGTTTTGCGACTACGGGTTGACCCGGGGTGGCGTATCCGAAGCGGATATTGGGGTAGGGAATGAAGTTATAGAGCGGATATTTGGTCACGTCGGCCAGGAGACCCGGAGTCTGGACGTTGTAGATTTTACTCGTGGAAACGACGGGCCGCACGGCGTCGGCCTGTTGCAGTGTCACGGACATGTCCAAAAGCGGCGGGATCTTTCCCGCAAACCGCGCATCGGCAAATACGCCGGCGTATTCGGTCGTGCCCGGGGTGACGACTCCGGGCACGCCGCTCAGCGAGGTGATGGTGGTTTCGAGCGGAAGGGTCGTGTCGGCTCCGTTGGCGTTCCGGGCTCCCTCGAGGCCCAGCTGGCTTAAGAGCGCCGGGCTGACGGCCGACGAGACGCTGGCCATAGATTGGGCCTGGGCGAAAATGGTGCTCCACGAATACGTGTCGGCGAGCGCATACCCGCCTTTCATGCTCGCGATGGCCTTCTGGGGAAACACCGCGACCAGAGCCCGCAACAACGCTTCTTCGCGTTGTTGATAATCGGCCCGGAGCTGAGCCTTGGCCATGCCGTCGCGATCCAGCATTCCGGCCCTCAGTAGCATGAGCAGCGAGAGCATAAAAATCAGCGCCAGAGCCGAGACCACCGGCAGGGAGGCGAAACCTTGCGGATGGCGCCTCTTCATTTTGCACCTCCGCTGTAGGTGACCTGTTCGCCGTTGGGCCCCTGGAGGGTGATATTCAGAATCCCCTCCGCGCTCTGGAAAGTCGTGGCGGCGATCTTGCTCGTGATGGTCCAGGCCCGTGCGCCACCGGCGGGTTGAGGTGTGTAGAATTTTAGCGCTGCTCCGGTGCCGGTGGGTTCAACCGCGATGACCCGCGTTTGAACGGTCTGATCGGCCGACTTGAAGAAAAGCTTCACGGCGCCGCCTTCGGTCAGGACCGGAGAACCGGTGCCGAGGGCGTCGTCTTTGTCGGCATAAACAAAATAATGGTCGGCGTTATTGAGGATGCGGCCGAGTATGTTGCCCACCTTGGGCGCTTCCGAGGTGAAGAAAGACTGGCGCTGACACATCTCCAAAAAGAGCACGTGTTGCTGCATCATCGCCACGAGGGCTGTGGAGAGAATCATGAGGATGCCCATCGCCGTGGACATCTCCAGTAACGTGAACCCGCACTGGCGCTGGCCGGACCGGAGCTGGAGCGGGCCGCCTTTCATAAGGTACGCAGGGTGGACCGGCTCTTGACGTACTGATGTTCCCCGACCGTGTAGCTCAACACGGAGTGTAGCCGCCATACGCTCACGGTTGTGTCGGTGTTTTCCACCTGCGTTTCACTGAGCCGGAACCTTGTCAGCTGGCCCGACACCGTCCGCCCGCCGGGCAACGTGCCGAGGGTGACGGTTTGAATCGAATACGCCGGGTCGAGGGCGCTCGCATCGGGCCAGCCTGAATCGGGGCCAGTCAAATCGGCCATTGGCACCCGGTTGGACAGGGCGGTTTCGCGGGTCAGATAAGCGTCGCTGAGGGTTTGCAGGATGGTCCACTGGTTGCCGGAAACGGCCAGCAGGGAGCCTTTCATCATGATCAGGGCCACAAAAATGGTCAGCCCCAATGCGACGGTGACCTCCAGTAGCATGATGCCCCGTTGCGCCATCCGCCTGGATTGGGGGCGTAGGGAGGAGGGGGGCTTCATAGTCTGTGGGAAGACGAGGTGTCGGCTCAGGGAGTGGGTTTTTCGGCCGTACTCAGTGAGCCTCGGGAGGAAATGACGCGGTCGACTTCGAAGGTGATATTGAGCAGGCGTTCGCCGGCACGAGCGAAGAAGGGCGTTTCGGTGATGACTTCAAGCGTGTAGATGCCGTCGGCCGAGGCGTATCCCGAGAGGTTATCGATGGCGATGGAAACGTTCTGGGGCACGTTGGTGGGGGTCACGCCTTGTGTGGGGTTGTAGTAGGTGCCGTAGGAACGTTCGGTGCCCGTGATGATCGTGCCGACTTTTCCGAGCACCGCCGGGCCCGAGTAGATTTGCGCGTAGGTACGCGAGTCGGGGTAAAGATGGGTCATCGTGAAGGTGAGCATCGGGATGCGGTCGATAAACACCTGGCCGCCGACGATTTTGTCCACCGTCGCGGTCGCCACGGGCCAGATCTGCATCGTGGGCTGGGCCAGGATGGTATCGGGCACCTGGTCGGCGGCGTACCGTACAAAGGTGTAGGTTTGTTGTCCGCACCCGTTCGTGAGCAGGCTGGAGGTCAGTTCGTGATAAAGCGGACCCCAGCTCAGGTTGCCGTTACTGAGATTGTAGGCGTGGAGCGGGTACGGTGTCTGGGAGAGCCCGGAATAGGTGGTCGGATCGTAGTTGAGCGCCTGAACGGTGTAGTACACGAATTGTTCGGCGGTTCCGGCGCCCTGAGCCGTGACTAGTCCCGAGATACTTGTGGTGAGCTGAAAAGGGCGGTCGGCGCGTGTGCGTTTGACGTAGGTGCCGCTAGTGGGATCGCCGAAAACGTAGGGATCCTCACTAGAGATGGTCAGGGTGGCCGCCGGGGCGTAGGCGTACACCAGTTTGGTATCGAGCAGGTAGATATTGGTGTCCCAAGCGGTGCCGCGGGCAAAGAGTTCAAATTTTGCTCCAAGATCACTCACGGGCAGGGGAGCGGTGTAGGCGCCGCCCGGGGTGGTGTAGGGCAAATCGTAAACCTGGCCCGTGGCCAAATCCGTTTGCCGTACGAATGCATCGGAGGTTTGACCCCACAGGGAGGCTCCGCAAACCAGACTGCTCCACAGGACTGTTTGCAGTGTGTTCATGGGAAAAGGGACTAGGGAGTGGTCGACTTTTTGGCTCCGGAGACGGCATTGGCGGGCGCGGCTTCCAGTACCGTGATTGGGCCGCCTTTATAAACAGCCACGACCAGACGCGATTCGCCCGATAACTCGCGCAACACTTGCGCCCCCGCTTTGCTGTCGCCGCGCGACATTTCGAGGCTGACTTCCTTGGTGCTCAGCCACGAGGTGTTCTTCTTAAGAAAGTCCGGCCACATCATGAGATCCCCGGTCGGTTTCTGAACGACCCGGCTGCGCAGGGCACTGGGTAGCACCAGAACCGATCCGATCGGCACCACGGTGAAGTGGCTCGCGCCGTCGGAAATCAGATGAGAAGAGGTGAGCAGGGAGCTTTGGGTCGAGGGCGGGGTGCTGGCGACGGGTTTAGTGCGTGCGACTACGGTCGCGCTACTGCGCCTCGCATTTTCCACCTGGTTCCTCAGATCGGCTTCACTGATGGCGTCGTGGGTGGCGGCCTTTCTGGGCGGCGGTCCCGGCTGGATGGGAGCTTGTGCGAGGGAAAGCAGGCTGGTTCCAAGCAAAGACCAGCCGCAAAGGCACACTAAAAGAAAAGGCGCGCCACGGGAAGCGAGGAGGGATGGGACCATAATTCTGGGGGGGAATTCTGGGGGGATTCTGCGGGAGTGATCCGCCTGAGTTGAATGGCGACAAACTCCGGTCGCCTGCGGACGGGTATTACTGCCGGATAATGGTAGCCGTGCCTGCGGGATTCGAATTGGAGGTGGTCTTTTTAAGTTCCCAGGTCCCGTCGGGAAAATTCAGGTTACCTGTGGGAATGGGCGGGGCGGCCTGATATTCGCCCAGGATATTAAAGAAACCGGTGGGTTTCTTGCCGTTGCCTTCCCCTTGCCAGACCAAATCCACGTCAATGGGGGCGTTGGTCCCGACAAACGCTACGGCTGGCGAGAGCAGCAGTGTTTTGAGAGGACTGCTGTTGAAGGTCTGAATATTGGTGAAGGTTAACTGGACCGCTCCGGCACTTTGTCCGCCGCTGCTGCAATTGCCTCCCTTGGAGGAGACGAAGGCTTTATAATGCACCAGACCACCGTTGCCTTGGGTGCCAGACGAGCCGGGTGCGCCGGTGGTGGTTCCCCGCGCTTCGGTGCCGGAGAAGATATACTTATAACAGTTGGGAAGGGTCAGCGTACTTCGGAACGGCACCGAATTGGCCGACTGGCGGCCTACGGGAACGCCGGGAGCGTTTAGGGCAATGTCCGCGTGAACCGAGGGGGACGCCACTAGGGCGAAAATCCAGAACGAGCATGAGTGAATTTTCATGACTTCGGAACGGTGGAGGGGGTTGACCGAATTTCTGCTTGCAGAATGACAGGTTTTTTTGCAGCTGGCGAGTGGATTCGCCGCTTGATGGCTAATTTAACACGCTTAGTACCTGTGCGTACGATGTTGATTTTTAGTCCTATCCGTCGTTTTTAAACACGATTTGCTCTTGTTTAAATGCTTTGGTAACGGTGGCCGGCATTGTGCCGGCCACCGTTCGCCGGTTGCGCTGGCGGCCTTTCACCCACCGGATCGTCTCAATTTCGAGAGCCGCCCTCGGGGAATGGGCGGCGGTTGTCCTGGCTGGGCGTATTTCGGAAGGGTTCCGGCTTCTTCCGGGAGCGACCCGGCTGCTGAGTCTTCTGGTGCTGGCGGCCTTCTTTTTCGCCGAAATGCCCCTGTTGGCCGCTACTCTTCACTGGGATACCAATGGCACAACCGCCGGCTCGGGGGATTCCACTCTGGGGGGGCGGGGGACCAGCAACTTCTGGAACACGGATTCGACGGGCGCCAATGGGGGCACCTTTCAGACTTCGCCCACTATTGCCGACGATGTGGTGATCTCTGCGGGCAGCAACGATTTGGTAGCGAATAGTTTGCGCTGCGGTTGGGCGGCGGGATGCAGGTGATGCCGGCGGAAAGCTCTTGGGAACTGACACTGACCGAGCACTTGTTGTTTGCCGGGGTGCGGCAGGAAGAGGTGGAGGAAGCGGGCGGCGGAGTCCTTGGAGTGTCTACCGGAGTGGGCCGGAGCGGCGGGTTCCTCAACGAACTAGGCCTGACGTTGGGGCGGCGCTGGACGGTGGCGGAACGGCCGGTGAAGTTGCGGTTGCGGTGCAACCGGATGCACGATTTCCATGAAGGGGCGACGTTAGGAGCGAGTCTGGCGGGTGCACCAGCGGACGCGGGAATGTTTGAGGTGCGTATGGCGCTTGGAGACCGGGACCGTCTGAAATGGAGCGGGTCACTGGACGTGGGTCTGACGCGGCGAGTGACGTTCCGGTTGGGCGGCGAATACGAGACGCGGCGTGGAGCCACCAAAGGTTCGGTGTCGGTGGGGCTAGGGGTGGAGTTTTAGGGTCTATCCCGATAGGACGGACGTCCCTGGGGCTCCGCGTTCCAAGGCTCGGATTTGTCCATTCCTAGTAGAATGTCACAGTCAGAGGGGCACTTTATCACTGCGACTCCGATCCGCGTCCTTCGCGCTTTCGTGTGGGCGGCTCTTTTTTGCGTAGCCTCGACGTTTTGGTGGAAGGCAGCCCATGGGAGGGTCAGCTCATTGCGTTCGCTTTAAAAACGTCCTTTGGAATGAATCCGGAACGGTAGAGGTGCTTGAGGGAATCGTCCCAGCGCATGTTGCCTTTGTTCCCAAGTGTGTCGGCAAGAGAAGTGGCCCCGCCGTCGTAAGCGCGGATCCCGGCGGCTATCGAATCGCGCGTGTTCTGAAGAAACTCGGTGACGAGCACCCGCTGGCCGAAGCCAGTGAGTAACCCCGAGAGCACCAAGGTGAGTGTTTCACTTAGCTGCGCCAGAATGCCGGGCTGCTGGTCTTTGGCCAAAAACTCCCGATTAGGGAGCGGGTTTTTTCGAGTTGCTGAACGCGCCCCGCGAGGAAATGACCCGGTTGACCTCGAAGGTGAGGTTCAGGAGACGTTCGCCGCTGCGTGCGAAGAAGGGGGTCTCGGTAACGACCTCCAGGGTGTATAAACCATCGGCTGAGGCGTAGGCGGACAGGTTATCAATGGAGATGGAGACGTTTTGGGGGACGTTGGTGGGGAGCAGTCCGAGGGTCGAATTATAGAAGGGGCCGTAGCGGCGTTCGGTACCGGTGATGATGGTGCCTACTTTGCCGAGCGCGGCTTTGCCGGGATAGATTTGGGCGTAGGTACGCGAGTCGGGATAGAGATGGCTCATGGTGAAGGTCAGCGTTGGGATGCGGTCGATGAGCACCTGGCCGGCGGTGATTTGGTCCACGGTGGCGGTGGCGACGGGCCAGATCTGGAGGGTGGGCTGGGCCAGGATGGTGTCCGGGATATGGTCGGCGGCATAACGCACGACGGTGTACATTTGTTGTCCGCAGCCGGAGAGGAGAGTCGGAGAAGTTAATTCATGGTAAACAGGCCCCCAGGTGAGCTTTCTGTTGGTCAGGTTATAGGAGTGAAGGAGGTAAGTGGCTTGATTGATGCCCGAGTAGGTACTCTGGTCATAGTTGGTGGCTTGAACTGAAAAATAGACGTTCGATTCCGCCGCGGTCGCTCCGGGAGCCGTAGCCAGCCCTGAGATATTGGTGGTTACTGAGAATGGTCGGTCGGCGCGTGTACGCCGGGTATAGGTGCCGCCGGTTGGGTCTCCATACACGTAGGGGTCTTCGGTGGTGATGGATATGTTTGTGGCGGGGGCGTAAGCGTAGACCAGTTTGGAGTCCAGAAGGTAAATGTTATTATCCCAGGCGGTTCCGCGTGCGAATAATTCGAACTTCGCCCCGAGATCACTCACGGCCAGAGGGGCGGTATAGGTGCCGCCCGGTGTGGAATAAGGCAGATCATAGACCTGGCCGGTGGCCAGATCGGTTTGGCGCACGAAAGCATCGGTGGTGGCTCCCCAGACCGTGGAGGCGAGCATCAGGCCGGCCGCAACCAGCAAAAGCAACGGGTTCATGGATGGGCGGGTTAGGGCCTTGAGGCCTGGTTACGGCTGTCAGAGCGGGGGGCCTGGACGGGTTCCAAAATGCTGATCGGGCAATTTTTGTAGACGGCTACCACCAGCCTGGTTTCGCCTGCGAGTCCCCGCATCACAGCCTCGCCTGCCCTGGAGTCGCCTTGGGACATTTTCAGGCTCACCTCCCTGGCGGCTAGCCACGCGGAGTTTCGCTTGAGGAAATCCGGCCACAGAAGCAGATCCCCCCGGGCTCGGTTGACGATTTTGGAGCGGTGTGCGCCCGGCAGGATGAGGACCGAGCCGATGGGGACAATGGTGTAGTTCTCGCCATCGGTGATGAGGATAGAAGAGTTCATCAGTGAACTCTGCGTCGAGGGAGGTGGTTCGGTTGGCGGTCTGGCTTTCCGGGCGACAGAGCTTTGGAGTTTCGCGGCGCGTTCGGCCCGGAGGCGTAAGGATGCCTCGTCGGTGACGTCGTGAGTGGGCCCCTTGCGGGGAGCAACCTCGGGTGGGGTCGGTTTTTCCTGAGCCTGGGCCGGAGAGCTGAAACTCAAGAAGGCGGCGGCTATCAGAGGGAACATCCGCCAAAACAGATGGCCTGTACCGAACGTGATCCGGGTCATAAGCGGTGGAATTGAGAGGCTGTGTACGGGTTTGCCTGGGTGAAAGGCGGATTTATTGACGCACAATGGTGACGGTGCCCGTGGGGTTTGAGTTCGAAGTGCTGGTTTTAAGTTCCCATGAGCCATTGGGGAAATTGAGGGTTCCTGTCGGGATGGGGGGAGCTTTCTGGTATTCGCCCAAGATATTAAAAAAGCCGGTGGGCCTTTTGCCGTTTCCTTCCGCGGCCCAGGTCAGGTCGACGTCGATTGGAGTGGCGGTTGCCACAAAGGACACGGCGGGGGATAGCAGCAGGGTCTGCAGCGGACTGCTGTTAAATGTTTCGATATCGCTGAAAGTGAGCTGGATGGCGCCGGTACGGGAAGTGCCGGAACCTTTTGCATCCACAAACGCTTTGTAGACGACCTTCCCTCCGTTGCCGCTGGTTTGGGCACTTCCCGGGGCGCCTGTGGTGGTCCCGCGAGTTTCGGTGCCGAGAAAGATGAATTTGTAGGCCTGCTGGAGCGTAAAGGTATTCCGGAACGGAACCCCTGTGGCGTATTGGCTGCCGACTGGTACTCCCGGCGCATTGAGGGCCACGTCGGCCTGGGCTGGCAGGAGTGAAAGGGCGCCGAGCAACCACACCGAGCATGACAGTATTTTCATGGGATCGAATAACTTGTTAAAATTCTCTACGCTTGTGCAGACGGCATTGGCCGTGAGTTTGCGGAATACTTTTCGTCTTCGGAACGACTCCCGGGGACGTGGGGGAATGAGGGGGGCGACGGAGCCCTGGGGCGATCGTGGGACCGGGATGCTTTAGGGTTGTGAAAGCAGGTCGCAGGGGTTCAATCAGTCGTGAGATTCAGATTTCCCCCAATATGAAACACGTTCAATCTATTCAGTCCGGTAATACTCTTAACCGCAGGGATTTTATCCAGAAAGGCGCCCTTGCCGGCGGCGCCCTGATGGCGGCACTTTCCGTGGAACGCTCGGCCCACGCGGCCAGTGGCGGCGGCCCTCTTAAACTGGCGTTAGTGGGAGGCGGCGGGCGCGGGACGGGAGCGGCCAACCAGGCGTTGCGCTGCGGGCATCCGGTGCAGTTGGTGGCGGTGGCCGAACTGTTCCAGGACAAGGCCGAGGGAGCGGTGGCCACCCTCAAGGCGCAGCATCCCAACGCAGTGGATGTGCCGCCGGAACGAATTTTCCTCGGGTTTGAAGGATACAAGCAGGCGATTGCGGCGTGTGACGTCGTGATTCTCGCGTCGCCGTGTGTGTTTCGGCCGGCGATGTTTGAAGAGGCGGTGCGGCAGGGCAAACACGTGTTTATGGAGAAACCGGTGGCAGTGGATGCGCCCGGAGTCCGGCAGGTGCTTGCGGCAGCGGCCGAGGCGCGGAAGAAGAATTTGAAGGTGGGTGTGGGACTGCAGCGTCGCCACAAACTCGGGTATCGCGAAGCGGTCAAACGAGTGCAGGACGGGGCGTTGGGGCAGATCATGTATGCCCGCACTTTTTGGAATATGGGGACGGCACGGGCGATGGTTCCGCGGCGGCCCGAATGGAACGAGTTGGAGTACCAGTTGCACAACCAGTTCTATTTTGCGTGGCAATGCGGCGACATCCACCTGGACATGGGTCTGCATAACATCGACGTCATCAACTGGATCAAGGGAATGTACCCGATTCGTGCGATGGGGGTGGCTGGGGCCGAGGTGCGCCGTGGCAAAGATGCGGGCAGCCTGTACGACCATTTTGCCATCGAATACGAGTACGCGGACGGGACGCGGCTGTTTGCACAGAACCGGCAGATCCAGGGGTGTTTTAATTATGTGGCGGAGTTGGCCCACGGGACGCTCGGCTCGATTGAGATGATTAACGAACGCAATATGTTCACGATCACGGGGCAGAACGCCTGGAAGTACGAACCCGAGAAGCCGATGGTGAACCCTTACCAGCTCGAGCACGACGATCTCTTTAATGCGATCGTGACCGACAAACCGTACGACGAAGCGGAACGCGGGGCGTTGAGCTCGATGACGGCGATTATGGGCCGGATGGCGGGGTATTCGGGCAAGAAAATGGAATGGGACGAATCGCTTAATTCCACCAAGCCTTTCAGCCGGGAAGTGCGGTCGCTCAAAGATGAGGCGCCGATTTTACCCGACGAAAACGGCACGTATCCGCTGCCCGTCCCCGGACGGTACGAGGCGATTTA
>CAMCYN010000121.1 GCA_945883955.1 Akkermansia muciniphila | reverse complement strand
TCCGGCGATTCTGTAGAATGGTAGGCAAAGCTGTGCTGCAAACGGAGCCGCGCCCGGTCGGTTCGCTTGTCATGCGAGAGGATGAGGCTCGTGACTCGTTCACTGAGAGAATCGGGTAGGGGCTGCGCAATTTTATTGCGCGCATCCTGCAGGGAACCCTTCAGCGGCCACCCAAGAGTTCTGTCGGTTGAAACCCGAACGATAACGCTCCCGCCCGCAAACTCGAGGATTCCATCGGCCTGATTACACATCGGATCGGGGTCCCCAACATGGCCTGCCAGATACAAATTCTGTGCGTCGTACATCATGCGACCCTCGAGAAAATAAGTCTTCGAGTAAGGCGGCGCACAGGCGCTCCGGAAGGGTTGGGAATCTTTCCATTCCGAAAGATCGCCATCTACTGCAATGGGCTTTAAGGCAGCGGCCACCTGCACCGAACTCAGGGTACTCAGATTAAAGAGAGGTCCCCCTGGAGCATTGTCTTTCGATTGCGTCGGGAAGCGACGCACAAACGCATGTGGACCCGCTATTTCCCGCTCCAATTTGCCTTCTTTGCCGCTGCGCAATCCCTCGCCCGCAATTAGATAGCTCGTTCCCCCGCTAACGCTGGATTCCGCTCGCACCTTGCCATCAAAAACCTGCACCCGAGATTTCCCGTCCACGCCAACGCCAACTCCAAACTCGGTGCCCAAATCAATGACGCGCATTTCCGGCGTCTCCACAACAAACCCGGAACGCCCCTTGGGCATGCGCACAACCACATTTCCAGAATAGAGCCGTCCCCGCATCCCGTCTAAAATCTCGAAATCGGCGGGCCCCTGGAGTAAAAGCACCGTACCCGACGGGGCACGGAATTCGACCAACCCGGTACGTAGCTCGAACCTACGAGCGGGGAATTCCATCCCCTTCCGCAGCTCCGAGCCATCGGACAGGCTTCCATGAAGGCACTGGCTGACTTTGAGGAGTGAGCCCGGATCGCGAAATGCAGAATCCTCGCCCCGCCCCCCCACCCAAAGCACTCCTGCGAAGCCGACCATCAGAAGTGCGGCTATGGCCATTGCCGTTCGAAACACCCCACCGCTTCTCCACCAACTCAAGTCCCCACTTCCCCCCATCCCTGATTCGTCGTCCGGGCTCACAATCGGGTCCAGCGACATTCTCCCCCGCTGCACGGACCATAACAATCCCGCATGCACATCCAGATACCCAAGAAACAGGATCCTCGCACGCTCATCAGAAAGGAGGAGCTTCTCGAGTCGCTCCTGCCGAACCCTGTCCAAAGAACCGTCCACATAGGCATCCGCCAGGTCTTCTAGCTCTTCTTCATTCCAAGCGCTCATAATTCTCCTCCTGCGGTCACCGTTTTGCGCACGCATTCGTGCAGGATCCCGCGAATGTGCCGGAGCGTTTTGTAAAGGGCATTAGGAGTGCTGCCAAACCCCTTGGAAACTTCCTTAATCGGGACATCCGCTGAATAACACTGATCAAGGATTGAACGCTGCCTCGGATTCAAATGGTCGACACAATGTTCCAGGGCTTTGTGCCACTGGTCCAAGAGACCTCCGTAGGTTTGCCTCGTGGCGATCAGTGCGACCTCAACTCCTTCGTCAAAACTGACCAACACTTTGTTCCGGGAAGATTCCTTCCTCCTGAAATTACGCACATGATTGTGGGCGATCGCGAAAGCCCAACTCGAAAATCCGCCAGCTGCGGGATCATATTTTTGACGATTCTGCCACAACGTCATGCAGGTCTGTTGGAACAGATCCTCTGAATCGCTTCGTGAAGGGACCAGACTGAGCACGAATCGGAAAATCCGATCCTGATTAGTCAGGAGCAGCGCTAGAAATTGGTCATCCGAAGCTTGCGGTTTCATGGGTGGGCTTATCGGAGATTTGTCACACCAGCCCTAAAGTGGCCTAGTTTTTTGAAAAAACTTTAGCCTTTTCACCCACACGATGCCCTGCGCCCCAGGGTTCGGACAGCTCGGGGAGTTCGCTCTGCGGTAAACCCGTGGAAAGAATATGGGGAAGAAACGCAGCGTAGCCCATCTCATCCCGATTCTTGGAGCCGTGGCACAGAAAGGGGACGGAGGCGAGCGAGGCGATATGGCAGAACAACCCCGCGTAGAATAACGAGCTCTTGAAGCGCGTGGTGGCCGATCAAACGTCGGAGGTCCAGACCGTTAGGAAGTGAACTCAAAAGATGGAGCGATATGATGACCCCGCTTGAGCCTTATTACGGGACAGCGAGCTTTTTGAGGGCTGCGACATCCGCGCCGAGAGCGGCGGGAGCTGGTTCTTTGTCGGTGAATCCGCGCCACTGCGAACCCTCGTCCTGGCCGGTGAGTTTTTGGAATTCGGCGAAGGTCTGCGGCGTGAAGTTTGTCTTGTCCACGCGCAGGCTCTTTACGTCATACACATTGCCTTCCCCGCGCCACGCCACGTCTTTCCCAATGAGTAAGTCCGGCTTCGGCTCGCCAGTGACCAGGCATTGTTGAAAATTCACAGCGCTGCCCGGCGTCGCCTGCACCTTCAGGTTCTCGAAAGTGCAATGCTCGGCTTCCAGCTTTGCACCGGCGCTGATGCGGAACTCTTGCTGACCACCGCCAACCCGGCGGATGAGCACGTTCTTGAATCGCACCGTGCATGTGCCATCGCTCGGCAACGCGTCGCGTCCAACCAATACGGCATGTGCGGCGCTCGATTCGACCACGGCGTTTTCGATGCTGTGCGAGCCGTGGCTGGTGAAGAAGACGTCGTAGCCAAGGCACCCGCGGATGAACACGTTCCTGTAATGCGTGCTGCTCGCGACGGTATCGCACAGGCCGGTCGAATTGCCGATGGAGACAAATCCGTCGATGTGGCATTCGGCAGCTTCGTGCGCACTGAAGCCGTCGTCGCCGCAGTCGATGGCGGCGATGTTTTCAAAGACAAGATCGCGCTGCTTGCCGTGGATGTTGAACCCGTCGTTGTGAACGTGCGTGCTGGTAACGTGACGAATAACGATGTGCTCGCAATGTCCTCCGAACCCGACGCCGGAGGAGCGGACGGGTGCTTCAATGCGGTAGTCATCGAGCTTTTTCGCGGGATCAATCTTGATGAAAAAAGCGCCGGTGATGCCCTTCGTCTCGCGTGTGATCGGCTCGTCTGGCGCGTAGGTCCATTCGCCGAGAGCGAGTTCCCCAGGTCTTTTGAGCGTCGCGCTCGGGCCCTTCGAGGTCCTGCCCATGTGGTTCATTTTGCCATCGAAGACAAAGAACCAGCGCATGAGGATACCGGGGTCCATGCGGAGGAGATGATCATTGCGATAAAGGCCGGGTGAAACCATCTCCCAATCCGCAGCGTTGAGTAGCTCCGCGCCGTCGAGCACCGCGCCGTGGCCGTCGAGCGTGATGGGTCGTCCGGGCTCCCCTAGTTTGTTCGCGAAGAGCGCGGATTCCTTGTAGCGGGCCGATGCGAGATGGATGGTGTCGCCGGGCTGCGCGAGCTTGATGCCGCGGGCAATGGTTTTCACCGGCTTGACGATGCCGTCGTTAGTGTCGTTGCCGTTCGTTGGGTCCACGTGGAGGTCGCGGCCGTCTGCGGCTGCCGCGTGGCCGGCGTACATTAGCGCAAGAATGGGGAGAAGGATGGTTTTGAGTTTCATGGAGGGAGATGAAAGGGAAGGAATGTTTGTCCCTCTGTAAATATTCAGCTTAGGGAGTTGAGGGGATCGGGGTGACGGATATGTCGTTCAACCAGACGATTCCAGTGCGATGTTTGTCTCCATCGGCTTCGAGACTCAGGCTCCTCAATCGCTGCTCAAAGTCCAGTTTCAAGGTCACGGCCGGGTGGCCGTCCAGGAGAACCCGGGCTTCGCTTCCTTTGATTTCGAGCACCAAGGCGCGCTACATGCCCGGAGTCACACGGCCGTCGGACTTTTGCTCGAACACGGTGTCGGGCTCGGAGAAGTCAAAAAGGAGTTGCGCTCTCGTCGCCATTGGGGCGGGAAGAACACAACACATTCAGCCTATTGCGCAGAGAAGACGGTTCTGCGGATTGATGGTGCCGGGCATGGGAAAGGGTTTGGGAATGCTTCAGGGAAAAGGGCGCGCTTTGCACCTCCGGGGAGGGGTTAGTTTCCGGCCGTCAACGGCAAGGGGCGCGGCAGCAGCAGATTGGAGTGCACCTTTAACGCGGCATAGGTTTCAGGGCTGAGCCGTTCGAGACCGGTGAGGTGCAGGCGACCTTTGTGTTTGGCGAGGGCGGCGGCGGTGTCGGGAGGCAGCTCGGTGATGGCCTTGAGCACGAGTTCGCCACTGAAAGCGGCGAGCGCGGCGGCGGATTCGGTGGAGAGGGTTTCCAGCCCGTTGAGCACGAGGGTGCCGGTTCGTTTCGCCGTGAGACTTGACCCATTGGAGCGCACCGCATTGCCGTTGCCGACTCGTTTGGCGAGCGAGGCGGCCACGGCGGGCGGTAGTGAGGTCAGGTCGTTGAGCACGAGCACGCCTTCGTGGGCGGCAAGGGCTTCCGCAGTCTCGGGCGAGAGCGACGCGATGTTGTCGATCCGCATGACGGAGGCTGCGCCGTCCTGGCGGCGGAAGATGACACCGGGCCGTGTTTTGTCCTCGTCAGTGCCGCGGTGTTTCGAGAGCTCAGCGGCTATCTCCGGGGACAATTCCTTAAGTCCGAGGCGCAGTTCGCCCCATTGGCGTGCGAGTTTCTGTGCGAGCGGTACCGAATCGAGGCGCTCCAGCGAGTGGAGGAGCACTTTGCCCTGGTGCGCCGCCAACGCTTCAGCGGCTGCGCTGGAGATGGATTTCAAGCCGTTGAGCCGGAGGTCCGGATAACCGAAACCCTTCGCTGGCGCGTGCTTCGCGAGGGTGGCTGCGGTCTCCGGGGAAAGCTCCGTGAGGGCATTTAAGGAGAGGGCTCCCTCGATGCCCACCAGCACCTCGGCTACTTCCGGCGGGATCGTGGTGAGCGCATCGAATGAAAGGTATGCTCCGTCGAATTGATAGACTGTGGTGGGTTTTTTTTCGAGGAACCCACGGGCCTCTTCCACCGTTAGGGAAGTCCGTGTTGTTGAATCTTGAACGGGTGCAGGGGCAGCTAGAAGCGTGGCGCCGAGAAGAAGGGTCGCCGCCCAAAAGGGGCGAGATGGGAAATGAGGAGCGTTCATGGAATGGGATCCTTACTTCTGAACCAGTAACTCGCTTTCGCAGCAGAATAGCACGATGTCACGGAGCCGGTAACCGCCGGCCGCCACTTGTTCGAGGATGCGTCGGATGGCAGGGCGATCGGCTGGAGTCAGTTCGCGGCCAAGCGCGTGGAAGAGCATCTTTTCCACGAGGCTCCGAGCAAACAACGGTTGTCTATTGAGGAGCGCTTCTTTGAATCCAACCACATCCTTGAACTTTGCTCCCCCGAACTCCCCGCTCGAATCCACAGGAAGTGCCTTATCACCCGTGGCAGTATAGTGCCCGCGCCAGCGGCCAATGGCGTCAAAAGTCTCCAAGGCGAATCCGGGCGGATCGATCTGGCGATGGCAGCTAAGGCATGCGGGGTTATCACGATGTTTCTGCAGCCGATCCCGGATCGTGGTGGTGCCTCGAATATCGGGTTCGACAACCGGCACATTAGGTGGAGGCGGGGGGGGAGGAGTGCCGAGAATAGTTTCCAGAACCCAGGCTCCGCGGATGACAGGGGAGGTATCCACTCCATTCGCGGTGAGCGTGAGAATACTAGCCTGACCGAGGAGTCCGCCCCGGCGTCTATCGGTGAGCTTGACCGGGACAAAATCCAGCGAAGGCGCTGAGCCGGCGGCCGTGGGGTGGAGGTCATTGGGGGACAAACCTTCCACGGGTTGACCGATCTGGGTGGCGGCCGCTTGCCAGTCGATCTTGTAGTGTTTGGCCAGCGCCCAGTTCACGAAGGTGTAATCGGAATCGAGGAGATCAGCGATTGGCCCGTTCGTCTGGAGGAGCCGTTTGAAAAAGAGGCGTGTTTCCTTCCGCATCGCCGGCTCAAGGCCGTCATCGAAGTAAACAGGGTACACTGGCGCCATGGAGCCGAGTTTGCGCATGGCCAGCCAGCCATCGAGAAACTCGTTTACGAAAGTGTCGGCGCGAGGATCCGCCAGCATCCGAAGCGCTTCTTCCCGCCTTGTCTCGGGGCTCCCAAGTTCCCCGGCTGCAGCGCGGGCGAGGAGCTTTTCGTCGGGCATCGACGACCACAGAAAATACGAGAGTTTGGAGGCAATCTCATAGCCATCCAGGCGATCGGAGCGTTCCTGACGATAGAGGAATTGGGGGGCGCAGAGGACAGCTTTGATTCCCAGCTCGATGGCTGACTGAGCAGCTTCTAGGGGAGGGGTGCCTGTGGATTCGGCAGACTTTTCCGCGGTACGCACGAGCTGCACGATGGGCTCGAGATCCACCCCGGTGACCGGACGGCGCCACGCTTTCTGCGCGAACTGGCGCAGCACCTCGGGTGCGGCCTGCGGCGAGTAGGGAGCGTCGCCGAAAATCGCGCGGTGGCTGATAGGAGGCCACTGTGTGTTGATAGGGCCTTGCACCTCGACTTTGTGAACGCGGATGCGCGGTGTCTCGAAGAAGAGGAGGCGCCCCCCGTCTCCCCCCATGTTGGCCTCTTCATAGGCGGCGAGCTGTTTCTTATTGAGCAGGGTGTATTTGTTCTCTTTGACAAAGGTGGAGATGCGATGGTTGCTGTCCGTCGGTCCGTTCGGGAACGAAAGTCTGGGGAACTGCCCTGCCTCCAGCCAGAGACGGCAGTCGAGCCAGGTCGGCGCATCGTCTGGTACATCCCAAGTGGCAAGAGCCCGTCCGTCTTGACCTGAGATTCCGAAGCCTCCAAGAAGTTGATCTCGAATGGCATCCTTGTTTGCTGGATCGATGCCGACGAGAGATCCCACGGTCATGGCCAGTCGGTTCGGCTGGTTCGGATCCAGCAATGCGGTCCCGCCGAACATTTTTTTGGAGTCCATGTCGGCGTAGCGGAACTTGGCCTCGGCCAGGATGCGGATCGAATACCAGCCCGATACCGGCACCCCCTCGCGGAGGTCTTCGAGAGGAATGGTGGCCTCCCGTTGCTCGAGTGTCTGGTAAGGCTGCGGTTGGCGCAGGCGTTTTGCGTACCAATCTCTTTCGCTGTAGCGCAGGCCAGGTGAGGTCCTGTCGAACGGCGGCGAGAGTGTCCAGGTGCGGGTCTCGGGCTGTGCTTCGAAGTGGATCGCTCGGCTGACCACGTCTTTGGCCGCTGCGAGGTATTGCCGGAGGAGAAAATTTGACGTCACCAGCTTTTCGCCGTTGGAGGCGAACCCGTGCGACCGGTTATCCTCGGGAAAATCCTGGGTGGGGTCGCGCCGGCTGAGATTGAGGTGCAACAGGTCTTCGAGCGTGCGGCGGTACTCCGTCCGGTTGAGCCGCCGCAACATGGCCGACGTCCGGACAGGCTTGCTTTGGGCATAGGCCACGAGGGCGCTTTCGAGAGCCAGAGCCACGGCCTCGCGTTCCGCTTCGGTGGGTTGGTCCTTGTTGGAGGGAGGCATGGTGCCCCGCTCGATTTGTTGGAGGGCGCGGAGCCAATCCACGGCCGTGGCGTCGTTCACCGCGTGCTCGAGCGCTTCGAGAGAGACGTCTCCTTTGCGGGTGGACTCATCGTGACAGTCCATGCACCGGTCCGAGAGGAAGGCGCGCACTTTTTCGTTGAGACCAGAGGGTTTTCCCGGGACCGCGATGACGGCGGCAGAGCTTGGACGCGACTCGGCAGCGAGGCTGCGGAACATCGGAACAGCCAATAGGCTGGCGAGTGTCAGGAGGCGGAGGTTTGAGGGGCTCATGCCAATGCAGAGAAGGTGCTTTTGCTTTTTCCGAAGGAGTGGGTCTCCATGCCAAACCGCTGCGCCATCGACAGGTAGAGGTCGCACAGAGGCACGCGCTTCTCCTTTTCCTCCGGCATCTTCACGTGGGTGCGGTGTTTGTAGCCGCCGCCGGCAAGCAGGATTGGTAAACTCGAGTTGGTGTGGGCGCTGCTATCGCCCATGCCGCTGCCGAAGAGGACCTGTGTGGTGTCCAGCACACCAAACTCCTGGAGTTTGGTGAGGAACTTGGCCAGATGGAGCATCTGGTAGGCTTCCACCTTTCGCATCCCTTCCATGAGCACCGGATCTTTCCCGTGGTGCGAGTAGCCGTGGTAACCCTTTTCTTCAATTCCCATAGCCGAGGTGTCGAAGGAACCCGGGACCTCGATGGTGGCGACCCGCGTGGAGTCGGTCTGCAAGGCCAGCGCCACCAGATCGAAAAGGATGGGCAACTGCTGGCTCACGGTGCCGTCCTTCGGTTCCTTGGCTTCCACACGGGGCCGGGGCCGGGAGAGCCAGCTCTTTTCCTGCGCAATGGATTTTTCGACCTCGCGGATGGCGGTGAAATATTGGTCCAACTTTTCACGGTCCCGGTTTGAGATCTGGTGATTCAAGGTTTTCGCCTGGCCTTGGATGGCATCGAGAATGGAGCCCTGTTGCTCGTACTCGAGGCGGTTCGCGGCGGTCCGGTCGGCGGGATCGTCGACAAAGAGCAGTTTGAAGACCCGCGAAACCTGCTGAATCGGGGGCACCATAACGCCGGTGCGAGTCCAAGAAAGTTCGACGCCGCCGCCTCCTACGGCACCCGCCGCGGTGTTGAGCACGGGAAACCGGGTCTGGCCAGCGACCTGCCGCGAGAGGAACTGGTCGAGCGAGACGTTGCCGTCAGGCATGGCGGAGACCTCGGAGGATCGGACGCCCGAGAGTAGGGTGTGGGTGGCTCCGTGCCCTTCGCGGTAGCCGTGATCGAGGTTCGAGAACACGGTGAACTTTCCGCGTAAGGCCTCAAACGGGGCGAGGTTGCGCGGAAGCGCTGCGGCGAGCCCTTCCTCGGTCGGAAAGAAGGAGTCGTGAATCATCCCGAAAGGGTTGGCGACACAAACAAACCGTTGAATGGCCGCCGGAGCATCTGCGCGTGAGAAGGTTTCCAGCCAAGGAAGGGAGAGGGTTACGCCGATGCCACGGAGGAAATTACGTCGGGAAAGAGAGGGGGAAGTGTGGGGGTACATAGGAATGATAAGTTTTTTGCGTACGTATGGAGGTAGGAGCTGCATTGCCGCGGCGCGTTAGGCGTCCTTGCTGGAGCGACAAAGTCGCCCCGGAAAATGAGAAAACTTCAGGGTAAGGGTTCGACGGCGACTTCCTTTACCCAGGCCATGCCGATCGATTTCTTGTCGCCGTTCACCTCAAAACCCATTCCTTGGAGTGGGTGAATGTGCGGCAGTTGGTAGCTCAAAACCTCGGTTCCATCGACGGCCACACGGACATTCCGGCCTTTCAAGTCATACACCAGATCGTGCCACTCGTGCGGCGTAAGGGGTAGGTCCGACTTTTTCTCGAGCACGTTGTTTTTGAATTTTCGCTTGGGTTTTTCGCCTTCATTCGCGGGCGGTTCTTCGGAAACGAGGAACCGGTTCCCGTTCCAGAACCGGATACCGCCCGCTTTCACATCCACGACGGCCGTATGGTGGTCAGTTGACTCGTTGGGAAGGATGCCCGGCGATTGACCTCCAATTTTGACTTGAACCGTTGAGCTTTCACTGACCTTGAGTCGGCAGCGAAGCCGAATGCCCGTCTGTTGGAATTGAGGAGACAGGCCTCCCCGCCGCGAGAGACCTGCTGGATGCTGCTCGTCGGGAAAGTTGGTTCCGCGAATCGCGCCGTTCTCAATCTGCCACCACTCGATTCGGGCCAAGTGATGTCCCGGGGGATTCGGCCAATGCCCTTCCGCGCCCTGAGCCCATGTCCCGTCAGAGAGCCGACCATACGGAACCCACCGTTCGACCCAAGACCCCGAGTCGAAGGTCTCAGTCCAGCCGCCGGCCGGTGCCGGATCTGCGGCCGCGGCGGGCCAGCAGCCCAATCCAGCAACGAGTGCCGCAGCGGCAAAGCCCCAAAGGCGTCCCAAGCGAACTTTCTGCGAATGGTTTGCGATGCTGTAAAATACTGAAGGTCGGAAAATTATGGGGGGAGACATAAAAATTTTGATAGAGGAAATGAATTTACTTTTCACGTACGCATGGGGGAGGGGCTGCATTGCCGCGGCGTGTTGTGCTCGGGAGGGATTTCATAAAGTTGGAGCGAGTGAGGCCCACTTCGGAGGCTAGCAACTTCATAATGGCGAAGGCTGCGAATTGTGTATACCCCCGAGAAATCGGGGGGGTCGTGTCTAGGAGATTAACGTAATATGACTGGTCTTGCCGCCCTTTTTTGAGTCAGAAAAACCATGAAGATCTCGTCAAAACAAACACTGATTGTCCTCGCGGGTTCCCTCGTTGCGGGTGGGGCTGTGGGTCTCTGCTACCCCTCACGGAATGGCGATCTCAGTGGCAGCCCAACCCACCCCGCCGTTTCTGAATTCGTGTCCTCACGGCCGGCTTGAATTACGCTACAAGGATTAGTTGGCGGGACTGGTGCAGGGAGCCCGGAGGGCGACCGAGTGTGTTGGGCATGGAAACCAAGTTGGGGGTGCAAGTCCCCTGTGGGGCCGCT
>CAMCYN010000120.1 GCA_945883955.1 Akkermansia muciniphila | reverse complement strand
AAACCCCACTTTGTAGAAAGTCACGGCGTCTCCCAGAAGATCCACCCATTCCAAAGCCTGTTGGGCCGTAGGGAGATCCAGAGCGAAGATGAGGCGATCAGACGGAACGATCGCCTTGGTAGAAAGAAGGCTGCGGTCAGACATGGGAGGAGGAGTGTCCGGCGCACGCCCCCGTTTTGCCAAGTGCCAACTGAGTCCGAGCTGTTTTAAGGCGAATTGACCTCTCGCACGAAAATATTGACCTGACCGTCCGCACTCTTTCGCACCTCTCGGATCTCGAACCCGCGCCCGTCATCCCGGGCGATCGAGGAACCTTGCGTGGGCGGCACGGCTCCAGCCGGATATTCCACAATAACACGCGCGGGGGGCGTACGGTCGTCCCCGCGGGCCTGACGTAATACAGCCCGATTGTTCCCGGTCGCCGTGACCACAAATTGCCCCCTCAAATACAGCCGGCCACTATCGTTGCGACCCGCAAGTGCGGTGGCCTGTTCGGTGGAAATAACACGCCCTCCGGGTTGCTGGCCCGAATTATAAGTCTTCCAGGATCCCGTCGGACCCGTAGGAACGGCCGAAGGCGCCGCCGCCACAAACGGCTTGGCTTCACCTTGAGACATCGCTGCGGCCACCGGACGGACAGGCACGGCGACACTTACCGCAGGCGCCGTTGTTGGCGTAACCGACGGAGCTGACGGGGCCTTCGCCGCAGTTTTCGCTAGTGGCGCAACAGGAACCCCGCGCTGAGTATTTGCGTTAGGATTAACCGCCTCAGCCTTCGGGATTGCGGGATCTACCTTTGCCAGAATGACCTCAGCTTTGGGCTGCACCTTGGCCGCCACTGGCACGGCAGCCACCACCTGGGGAGCCGGTGCATTCTTAGCTCCCTTTGGAAGAGTAGTAACCACAGGCTGGATCGCAGCGGGCTGGGGATCTGTACCGGGCAGTTTTGCCGTAGACGGCTTCCCTGCCGTCGCATCCGTTAATTTAGGCGCTGCTTCCGCTAATTTGGGCGGAACCTCCGGAATTGGCGCGGGAGCTTCGTTAGCGATCGTCGTTTCAGCCTTGGGAGGCGGGGGAGCCACCGGCAACGGTCCCACCAAAGGAACCGAAGAAGCAGGCACCTCCAAATCCAGGCGAACCAGTTGAGGACTCGTCGCAGGATCCACAGGCTGAGGCGATTTGGACACCATTCGCCGCCGTTTTAAATCCAACTGCTCCCGCATCACCGAACGCACCTCTTCTCCTCGCACAAGCGGAAATCCAGCAGCCACATTCAAGAACTTCGGAGGCTCCAGGGAAAAGGTACCCACCCCGTTCTTTAACGCATAATTCCCGTATAAGAGCGGCATCGTCGTAACCTGTAAACGCCCGTCCAACGCGTGCCCGACGTGAAGAATCGCCGACAGGTCTAGCGTCTTTTCCAGATGAACCTCCAGTCCTGGCTGCAACAACTGTTGCAATTCCGGCACACTTTGAGCCGGCGTGGGATAGATGAACTCGACGAGCAGCTGGGGATATTCCTCCGACTGTGAGAGGGCCACCACACCAGAGGTCACTAGGTCGGTGCTCTGAAGTTCGTACGTCTTCAGAATGGTGAATTTGCCCATCAGATACGGCACCAACCGTTTGGTTTCCGTGTAGTTTTTAATATAATTGCGAATGAGCAGTTCATTTTCGTGCTCAAGCTGCAACGAGGTGAACTTGCTGTATTGTTCAAAGACCCGCTGCGCTCGCAAAAACTCCCCAGGAGGTGCCTTGGTCACCAAAAACCGAACCGGCGGAGCGATTTTCCCAAGCTTGGAGAGGATCCGGTACGCGCGAGGCTGTTCCGGATGACCAAATATATAAAAGCTTCCCAACCAACACGTAAAACCGACCCCCGCCAAGAGAAGCAGGAATACAGTCCATAAAAAAAGGTTATCCTTCCCGGCTGCCCCCACTGTGGCTTCAGAACTCTGTGCTCCACCGGGCATATCACACCTTCTGCAAGATTAGTGCGTCCCAGCCTCCGAACCGACACCGGAGGCTTGCGTTGCTGGCTCAAACGAAGTGCCACAACCACAACTTCTCGCCGCATTTGGATTTACGATCCGAAATCCCGTACCAGTAAGATCATCGCAATAATCCAACTCTGCCCCTTTTAGAAAAGAGGCGCTTTCCGCATCCACCAACACCCTCGATCCCTCACGTTCAGACACAAAATCCCCCTCCCGCTTTTCATCCACCTTCATCCCATATTGAAGTCCCGCACAGCCTCCCCGCTCCACAAGTACGCGCAAGCCACGTCCTCCCGAGGAATCCTCTCCCACGAGAGATCGGAGGTGGGACACCGCAGATGCCGATATTGCTAACATGTTCTAATACTAGCGCAGGATTGCCGGGAGTCAAATGACCTCAACCGCGAGAATCCTCCAATTTCAGACGCTTTGGCGCTTTCCTCCCTTCGAGCTCTGCGGCAATGGAACCCTATGCTGAATGTTCTCTGGCTCGGGTTAGTGGTCCTTTCTGTGCTGCTCGGTGGCTTTACCGGAAGACTCGACGCCGTCACCAACGGGGCCTTTGCCGCCGCACGCGACTCCGTGATGACCATTGCTCTTCCCCTGGCCGGTCTGATGGCCCTCTGGCTCGGTTTTTTACGCCTCGCCGAACTCTCCGGTCTGGTCGGATTGCTCGCTCGCGCCCTTCACCCCGCTTTACGTTTGCTCTTTCCGGAGGTGCCCGCCGGACATCCCGCCATGGGAGCTATGCTGCTGAATATGGCGGCCAATATGCTCGGCCTCGGCAACGCCGCCACTCCTCTCGGCCTCCGCGCAATGCGCCACCTCGAACGACTCAATCCGCACCCCGGCACCGCCACCAACGCGATGTGCACCTTCCTGGCCATCAACACCAGTTCCATCCAGCTCATCCCCGCCACCGCCTTAGCCATTCTAGCCGCCCAAGGCTCCAAACACTCCACCGTCATCGTCGGCACCGCCTTCCTCGCCACCTGTGTCTCCACCCTCGCCGGCGTCTCCTCCGTCAAATTCCTCCAACGGCTCCGCGTTTTCCAACCACCCCCCCCAGCTACTCCCTCCGACACCTCCTCCCCTTCACTCCCATCCGCTCCGGCTTCTCCCGAGAACGATTCCGCCTCTATTCCGCCCCGGGACCTCTCCCCAAGGGGACGACTCCTCCTTTGCCTGCTCGGAGGATGCGCCCTTTTCGTGGCCGCTTCCATGTTATGGCCCCTCCAAACCCAGGCCGCTTTCACTGCCCTAAACTCCCATTTCCCCCTCCTTGCCGGACTGCGCCCCCCGCCCCTTCCGGAAGCTCTCCGGGACCAGACCGGGATTGCGGCCCTTCTAAACACAGTGTCGATTCTGGCTGTCCCGTTCCTGCTCGCTTTCTTTGCCCTGTATGCGGCCCTGCGCGGAGTCAAAGTTTACGAAGAGTTTGTCACTGGAGCCCGGGAAGGCTGGGAAGTGGCCATTCGAATCATCCCGTCGCTTGTCGCCATTTTAGTGGGCGTGAAAATGTTTCGCGAAGCCGGTGGAATCCAGATCCTGGCCACCGTCCTCGCGCCCTTGCTCGACCCACTCGGGGTGCCCACCGATCTTTTACCCATGATTCTAGTCCGCCCCTTGAGCGGCGGAGCCACCACGGGACTGTTCACCGAACTTGTCACCCAGTTCGGTCCAGACTCGCTGATGGCCCGTACCGCCGCCACGATTTTCGGCAGTACCGAAACCACTTTTTATGTCCTGGCCGTCTATTTCGGCTCGGTCGGCATCCAGCGCGGACGCCACGCCCTGGCCGCCGGTCTGATTGCCGACGGCGCTGGCGTCATCGCGTCCATCATCATTTGCCGCTGGATGTTTAGCTGATCCACCCGCCCGTCACCCGACTCTCCCAAGCTTCACTCACAGTGTTGGAAAGAAAAATCCCCCGGCTGCGTCCGGAACCAGTGATGGGAGGCACCACCGGATTGGAGTTGGTGCCCGCAATAGCTTCGGTGTAGATCCGACTACATGAGCGACACCGAAACTCGGGTTTGGTTGATTACAGGTTGTTCGAGCGGCTTCGGTCGAGCGCTGGCAAGACATGTGCTCGCCTCTGGCGAAAGGCTCGTTGCCACCGCCCGACGCCTGGAGGATCTCGAAGAGTTCTCCAACCAGGATCCCGCTTTGTGTCGCTGCATGGAGCTGGACGTAAATTTCCCGGCACAGATCCAGAAAGTCGTCCCGGAAGCCGCCCAGGCTTTTGGACACCTCGATGTTATTGTGAATAATGCGGGCTATGGCGTAGTCGGTGCCCTGGAGGAACTCAGTGCCGCCCAGATTGCCGCCAATTTCACCACGAACTTTTTCGGTCCGATCGAAGTCATTCGCGCGGCTCTGCCTTTTCTTAAAGCCCGGGGAGCGGGACATTTGGTGAATATTTCAGCCGCCGCGGCCATCTCCAACTACCCCGGCTTTTCCATCTACGGCGCCACCAAATGCGCTCTCGAAGGGGCCTCGGAAGCGTTGGAAGCCGAACTCAAACCCTTCGGCATTCGCGTCACCATTGTCCAACCCGGCCCGTTTCGAACCGAATTTATCGGCCGCTCGCTGGAACCCGCCGCCCATCCGCGGCAGGAATACGCCCCTTCCAGCGGCAAGTTTGCTCGCCTGCTCCAGAGTATGGACGGAAAACAACCGGGCGATCCGGCCCGGGCCGCCGAAGCGATTTTTAAAGCCGTCCATTCCCCCACGCCGCCGCTGCGGTTGGTGCTGGGCAAATACGCCCACGATAAAGTACGCCAGAAACTTGCCGCCGGTCTTGCGGAGCTCGAAAAGTGGGAAGAGACCGGATTACCCACAGATCTTCCGCGCGGGAGCTAGTAGGACATCAGCGAAACGTCTTCGCCAAACCACGCAATTTGCGGGCGCCAACCGCACGATACCGCGCATTAGGTTGGGCGGCAGCGGCCTGGATACGGCGTTGGTTTTAAAAATCCCGGACCAGCTAGAGATTGCGCCTGCAGGCCCGGGGCGAGGCGACGTCCTCCACCCAGTGTTCCACCCAGAGGCCCCCCGAATCCCAGAAGGTCTTCAAATCACTCGACGCACTCAATCCCGCCCCGGTGATGACCACTATTGGTTCCAAGGATGATGCCGATGAGCTCAACCCTCGGGAGTGTTTAGTGGCGAGGAACCTCGCAGCAACACGCTTGAACCGTATTCTGCCAGTCCACCAAAAATTGGATCAAACCCTCCACCTGCTCCGCATCTTCCAGAGGCACGGTATACCGGATCTTGTTAATATAGCCGCCATCGGAGCGCACCATTAAGTGGGACACAAACAGACCACTGTTGTCCCCATGGCAGGGGTCCGATCCCTTCCTGGGACCGTTTCGGCTACCGTTTCGGACTCCATGCCGGCCACCAAATACAAAAGTGGCCCAGTGATAGCTCGGTTTGGGAAAGTCACCGGGCAACTGCATCCATTCCACCGCCCCGGCCTGGAACCGCTCGTACCCCCCCATTTCAGCCGCTTCCAAAATGTTTGAATACGCCTGCAGGAAGTGCGTTTCCACCTCCTCCGAGTCGATCTCATTGGAAACATACGGAGTCCCGCTGTCGTACAAATACACGTCCGCTCTTGTGAGCCCGCTACCATACGCGAGTCGGACTCCAAGACCGGCGTCCTCAAACGCTTCACACCCCTCATACCTTAAGGCCCCCAGAAAACCGGGTAGCGCACCTTCCGTCTCAAAAAGCGGGATCGCATTCATACGTATCAATGTTCATTCACGGGTACACCTCCCCTCGAAGCCGATTCGGGCGCTTAAATCAAAACCGCAAGCACTCCCGCCCAGAATCCACCCCCTGCCGCCCCCCGGTCGTTCCCTAACAACCCGCCCGGCAACCTTGGGTCTCCCCTCCCAACTCTACGGATGCGGCCTGCGGTTTGCGCTGAAAAATCCGTACATGCCCCATCGTCGAGCCTGCCGCCCACTCCAAAAGCTGATAG
The DNA here is from genome assembly GCA_945883955.1 of Akkermansia muciniphila. Taxonomy (GTDB): domain Bacteria; phylum Verrucomicrobiota; class Verrucomicrobiia; order Chthoniobacterales; family Chthoniobacteraceae; genus Chth-196. The sequence continues at coordinate 4,676 of CAMCYN010000120.1, read as the reverse complement.
GGTTCCCGTTGCCATGTCTCACCCCGTCGTCACGCTCCGGTCCTATCAGCAGGAGGCCATTGATGCCGTCCTGGCGGCCCGACGACGCGGAGTCCGGCGCATGGTGGTGTGTTTACCCACCGGAGCCGGCAAGACCGTCATCTTCTCCGAACTGGCCAGAATGGCCCGCAGGCAGGTGCTCGTACTCGCCCACCGGGAAGAACTTCTCGGCCAGGCCCGCGCCAAACTGGAGGCGGCTCTGCACAGCGAGCACGTAGTGTCCATCGAGCGGGGCAGTGAGCGGGCAGTTGCAGACGCCAAAGTGCTGGTCTGTTCCATACGCTCGTTACACGAAGAACGATTGGCGCGCGTCTTGCACGGGCGGGATGTAGGCCTGATTATTTACGACGAATGTCACCACGCTGCCGCCGACGACAATCTGCGGGTACTCCGCCAGTTGGGGGCTTTCGAGGAAGGCTGGTCCGGGACTCTGCTCGGATTCACAGCCACCACCACACGGGGTGACGGTAAGGGCCTGAACAAGGTTTTCGAAGAGATTGTCTATTCGAGGGATCTGCCACGAATGATCGAGGAAGGTTATCTTTCACCTTTACGCGGGTTCCGTATCTCGACCTCGGCGGACCTCACACAACTCGCCCCTGGCACCTCCGATTTCCGCGAGGAGGAACTCGCCGAGGCCATAGACATTGAGGAACGTAATGCGCTCGTCGCCAGATCCATCCAGGAGCTTGCCCGGGACCGCCGAACGATCGCGTTTTGCGTAACCGTCAACCACGCCCGAAACCTATGCCGGTCGCTCAATTTCCTGGGCGTTTCCGCCGGCATTGTTTACGGCGAAATGCCCTCGGAGCTGCGAGCCAAGGCCCTGGCCGACTTCCGGCAAGGCCACACCCAAGTCCTCACCAACGTCGCCGTACTGACCGAAGGTTTTGATGATCCAGGCGTCTCCTGTATCGCCATGGCCCGTCCCACCCGGTCCGAAGGACTTTATGCCCAATGTGTCGGTCGCGGCACCCGCCTACATCCGAACAAGAAGGATTGCCTCATCCTTGATTTCGTCGACGTCTCCACACTGAGCCTGTGTACGTTACCTTCGTTGTTCGGTGTCCCACGAAATCTCAACCTGATGGGCGGTGACGCCAGCGAAGCCCGCCGGGAATGGCAGCAGATCATTCTGGAGCAACCCGGCTTTGAACTCGAAGCCGGCGCGCTCACTCTTCCCGAAATCCAGGACCGGGCCGCAGCCTTTAACCCCCTCACCCTCGAAGTGCATGAGGATATCCGTGCGATCTCAGGCAACGCCTGGTTTTCGCTCGGACGCCACGGGCTTGGATTATATTTCGAAAAGACGCCCGGAAAAGTCAGCGAAGCGCTCGTGTTGAAGCGACCGGGCCGGGGTAAGGTTTGGGAGGTCCTCCTGGACAACAAACCGATGGCGCGCTTCTCCAACATCGAAGATGCCGTGGCCGCCGTGGACTATGAGTTGGAGCAACGTGGATCCGCCACGGCTTTGTCCGCGTTACCGGCAGCCCTCTGGCGCCGTGTAATCCAGGGGGCAGGAAGGCTGGACGAGACTTTGCAGCAGACGCTCTGGAGGAGAATCACCGGAGCTCGAGTGTAGCCCGAGCCGGTCGGTATTTTTCCCTGCACACGGAGTGCATCTCAATGCAGACACCGTTGCTCTTGAGAGGTCGGATCCAAGTGCCCGGTTTACTCTCCATGCCTCTCCATGCCGATTCACCCGGCCCGCACGTTATCCACGGCGAAACATCCAAACGGTCAGCACCACGCCAATGGCCACTACCAACATTCGGAGCAGGCGTTCCGGCAAGCGATTCATCAGCCAGGTGCCGACAAACCCTCCGCCTATACCCCCGAATGCCAGGGCCAAAGCCGCGTCCCATACGATCTGGGACGAGGTGAGAAAAATCGCAACCGCGGAGGCATTCATCGCCATGGCCAACACATTCTTGGTCGTGGCTGCCATCTTAACCTGCTGTCCAGCGACGGTTAGGGCCGCCAACATTAGAAATCCGATTCCTCCTCCAAAATACCCCCCGTAGATCCCAATCAGGAACTGGCACACACCCACCAGCGGCGCCGGCAGACCCTCACTCGCGACGTTCTCGTTCTTCTTGCCAAAACTCCCAACGGCAAAAACCAGCGTCGCAAAAAGAACGAGCCAAGGCACGAGGCGCGAGAAAATGCGGACCGGAGTGTTCAGCAACAAAAACGCCCCCACCATTCCCCCGAGCACGCTGATTGCAAAAAGCGCCGTCAGACTCAACCCACGTACCCCCCCGGCCATTCTACGACCGGCAACCGCCGTAAAAATCTGATTTGGAAACAACGCCAGCGTCGACGTGATGTTGGCTTGCAGCGGATTTAATCCCGCAAGCAACAAGGTCGGAAAGGTCACAAAGGAACCTCCTCCGGCCAAAGTATTTTGCGTCCCTGCATACAAACCCGCCAACGCGATAAAGATCAAATGTGAGGCGTCCGTGTGCGGCATCCCCCTATCTGTAAGGGAGGATCCCGGCGACTGCTAAGCTTCATTAAATAACTCCCATTGCTCCAAACCCTGCGCGCCACTTCTCCTTTCGCCGACAGACGGCCACACTTCCCAAACCTAAATGTCTGCTTTCCTCCAAATTGGTAGAATCCTTTCCCTCAGGACGGATCTTGCCCTCCGCTTTTGCCAGCGCATCGGCTCGTTGAGCGATTGAGTCAGCATGTTTCATGTTAGCGTGTTGATGCGGTGACTTTCCTAAAAATCCGGAGACCAGCCTGCTACGACCGGCGGGGCATCGTCCGAGGCTCCGCGCTTGGTGAATTCGAAGATCTTCCGCCGCCTCGGAGCGATAGCAACCAGCTCCGGATGCTCCCTCGCCCTATCGCGGGCGCCCGATCATCACACCGGCGTTGCTACTAAAACGCTCCAGATACTCGCTCAACCTGGAATCGAGCACCACCTTCCCATGGTTGCGAGGGGCCGAGGCATGCATGAACCGCAACACCCCTTCAGAATCCCGATATGCAAGCCCAACATGCGAAGTACCGATGCCGCCGCTGTCATGCGTGGTAATTCCAATAACATCCCCGCTTCGAATTTTGCTCTCAATACTAGCCACCGCTGCTTTGGGAATATGCAGCATACCAAGCCCCGCCACTCGAGCCTCCATCTTCCGAATGCCCTCGCGTAAACCGGGATTAGCCCGCAGATAACGGTAACTTCGCCAATTCACCGTCATTTCACACGCCGAGTGGTTCACCCGCACTCCCCCCAACTGACCGGTGAGATCCTCGATCAGTCCTCTCCGGTGATTATCAGCAAACCATTCCTCAAGATAATGGAGCCGCGACAGATACGTTCCATCGCATTTTCCGCCCCGATACCGATCCCGCTCCACATATTTGAGCATGCTCTGCGGCGTCCAGTGAGCGCTGGGTTCCTCGAGCATCCGGGCAAACGCCAGAGAAACTTCGAAAAACGTCCAACAATCGAGCCCAGTCAAATTTATCGAAGGGGCCTCCACACAGTCATGGATCTCGAGCGTAAAGCCTTTGTAAGGGGTTCCGCAAAGACTGCGTCCAACCGCCGCCGTCCGCTCGCCCAGCGGCAATTTCCTCCAATTCTCACCCTGCTGACGGAGTCTTTGAAATTTGGCGTCATCTTTAAAAACCGTTTCAAAAGGCAATTCAGCAGTCACTAACGACAAAATGCCGAAATAAAAGCCGAGCCCTATGACCACAAGGCGAACGCGCTCACAAAAGGATATCATGGGATAAATTCGGATCGGGAGACCATTTCCACAACCGGCAATTCAGGTTGGCCCCAGGGCCTGAATGACGAAAGCTCGCAACCGAGATCGCGGAGCCAGAAGGCTGCCTGACTGCAGCTACCCACCTTACCCCCCAGGGCCATCCGCAAGTAGCGCATTCAAGGGCTTCTCCCGTCGTCGTAGCGCCCGTCTGAGCTTTACCAGAGCGCCACTTTGCAACTGCCGGATCCGCTCCCGCGTCACCCCAAACCGCTTTCCGACTTCCTCCAGCGTTTTGGGCGCACCACCGTCGAGCCCAAAACGGGCCGTGATGATACGCCGCTCGCGTTCATCCAAGACCCCCAACATCCCCCCAAGCTCATCGAGTAAATTGTTATCACTGAGTTGCTCAAACGGCGTCAGGGCCTCCATGTCGCCCACCGTTTCCCCAAGCTCCTTGCTATCATCCTCGCTGATCGGGGCGTCCAGGGAGGCGGGCCGCAGGGAAACCACCCGCAATTGCGCCAGTTTGGGAGCCGAAATCCCGACCTCCTCCGCCAACTCGTCATCGGTCGGTTCACGCCCCAACTCTTCGCTCAAAACCATCGAAAGCCGGCGTACCTTGGCGATTTTATCGACCAGGTGCACGGGCAACCGGATCGTTTTACTCTGGTTTGCCAGAGCCCGCTTGATGCCCTGCTTGATCCACCACGCCGCATAAGTGCTCAGCTTCCCGCCCTTAGCCGGATCAAAACGCTCCACCGCCTTGATCAACCCGATATTCCCTTCCGAGATAAGATCCGACATCGGGAGCCCAAAGTTGGCATAGTCGTGGGCGATCTTTACCACCAAACGCAGATTCGCGCTGATCATCAGCGCCCGCGCCGCACTGTCCCCGGCCTGAATCTTCGCCGC
>CAMCYN010000119.1 GCA_945883955.1 Akkermansia muciniphila | reverse complement strand
TCCATTCCCAAAGGATCCCTGCTTGCGGCTCTCGGGGGCTTTAATCTCGGGGTGGAAGGCGGACAGATCGCCGTTATCAGCTGCGCGTTTCTGCTCACCGGTGGGATTCTGGACGCGCAAAAATTCCGCCGTTGGGTGGCCGTACCCGGATCGGTTCTCATTGGGCTCACTGGGGTGTTTTGGGCCGTTCAACGACTGCTCCAGTAAACGCTTCCGCCCCCAGCCTGTGCCGAAGTGCATGGGACGCCCCCCAAACATGGGAGAGACATGTCCCCACGCCCGGACTAATTTTTCTCCCTAATGAAGTCGTTCCTGTCCCTTCCCGGAGCCCAAACCGCTTCTGTCCTTGTGCCCTCTCTCGTTGCCTGTTTTGTGGCCGGGTCGGCTGCGAGCCTCCAGGCTCAGGAGGCAATCCGGTTTAATCGCGATATTCGCCCGATCCTTTCCGATAACTGCTTTTCCTGTCACGGCCCCGACAAATCCCATCGCAAAGGCGGGTTGCGACTCGATATCCGCGAGGAAGCGCTCAAGCCGGGCAAAAGTGGCGAAATTGCGCTTGTGGCCGGCAATCCCGAGGCCAGCGAGCTTGTAAAGCGGATGCTGAGTACGGACTCCGAGGAGGTGATGCCGCCGCCCGAATCCCACAAAACACTGACTCCGGCGCAGCGCACTCTCCTCAAGGAGTGGATCCGTCAGGGGGCCCCTTACGAGGCGCACTGGGCCTATATCGCCCCGGTCCGAGTGGCGCCGCCGCAGTTGCGGGAACCCCGGCTTGTGCGCAACGCCGTGGACAGCTTCGTCCAGGCGCGGCTGGAAGCGCGCGATATCCAGGCTTCGCCCGAGGCGGATCGGAACGCTCTGTTACGCCGGCTGAGTCTGGATCTCACGGGCTTGCCTCCCTCGATTTCGGAACAGAAGGCATTTGCGGCCGACCAAAGCCCCGAGGCCTATTCGAGGCAAGTCGAGCGTCTGCTGGCGTCACCTCATTTCGGGGAGCGTATGGCCAGCCAGTGGCTGGATGTGGCCCGGTACGCCGACACCGTCGGGTTTCATGGCGACCAGAATCAGAACGTGTGGGCGTTCCGCGACTGGGTCATCGCGAGTTTTAACCGAAACCAGCCCTTTGATCAGTTCACCATCGAACAGCTCGCCGGGGATTTGCTGCCCAATCCCACCCCCGAACAGCTCACGGCGACCTGTTTTAATCGCCTGACGATGATGACTCGCGAAGGCGGGGCCCAGGCCAAGGAATACCTCACTAAATACACAGCCGATCGCGTCCGTACGGTCGCGACGACCTGGCTCGGCAGCACGTTCGGCTGCGCGGAGTGTCACGACCACAAGTTTGATCCGATTTCCACTCGGGACTTTTATTCCCTTGGGGCCTTTTTTGCCGATGTGAAGCAGTGGGGCGTTTATACCTCCTACGGCTACACTCCCGAGCCCGAGCTGGCTGGTTTTACTAACGAATATCCCTTTCCTCCCGAGATCACCGTGGAAAGTGCCGCGTTGACAAAGCGCATGGCTCTTTTGGAAAGACGGCTGGGCGAGGAGTGCAAAAATGCCGCGATCCCACCCGCCAGTCTCGAGCAATGGAAGGCGACCGCCGCGACATTCCTGCAGACGTACCCGGATGGATTCGAGCGGCCAGTTGTCGAAAATCGGGCGCTCCTGGCCGAGAAAAAGGATCCGCAGTCGGTTCCAGCTGAGGCGGCGGGTGATGGAAAAGTCAAAAAGCCCGAGCGCAAAAAAGGCCCGCTGGAACTGCAAATTCGGCCCAGTGCCGGTTGGGTGGCCTCCCTTGGTCTGACGCTGCAACCGGATCCAGCGAACAAAGCAAATATCACCCGTTCGGGAAAAGACACGACGCTCAAGGCCACTTTCAAACTCGTTCGTAACGGCAAAGCGCAGCCCTTAAAAATCCATCGCGCGGTGGCTGACCGCTCGAAGCCGGATTATCAGAACGGGTTTGAAGTCATCGGAGTTCAGGGTGGTTGGAAAACCAATGGAGTTGCCCAGCCGCATCAGGCCATTTACCAGCTCGATAAACCGCTCCAAATTCTTGAGGGCGACCTTGTTCAAGTCTCGCTGCAAACAGGGGATGCCAAACAACCCGACTGCGACATTACCCAGGCCGCCCTTGCCGTTTCGCCCTTTGTTCCGGCGCTCTCGGGCCAGTTTGGTTTGAACACAGACCTTTCCGATCCCGCTTCGCTCCGGTTGGCCTATCTTGCCTGTACCGGAGCCGATCCCGCAGCGCTGACCCGAATCCGAGTTCTCGAGCGCGACTGGCTGGAATGTCGCAACGGCAGCACGCCCGTGTTGGTCACCCGTGCGACTGAGACTCCGCTCACCATGCGGGTGCTGCCACGCGGCAACTGGATGGATGAATCGGGCGAGCTTGTTCAGCCCGAAACCCCGCATTTTCTCTCCAAACCAGCCGGTGCGCCCGAACGCCTGACCCGTCTGGATCTCGCCCGATGGATGGTGTCGGAGCAAAATCCGCTGACAGCCCGAGTGGTCATCAACCGCCTGTGGCGCCAGTTTTTCGGTGCCGCTTTGAGTCTTCAACCTGACGAACTCGGCTCCCAGGGAGAACCTCCCTCCCATCCCGAACTGCTGGACTGGCTCGCCGTGGAGTTCCGCGAAAAAGGTTGGGACACCAAGCACATGGTCCGCCTTCTGGTCCACAGTCACACCTACCGGCAGTCCGCCCAGTTACGTGCGGAACTCCGGGAAGCCGATCCGGCTAACCGTCTGCTGGCAAGCCAGAACCCGAGGCGGCTGGAAGCGGAGATAATCCGCGATAACGCTCTGGCTATTTCCGGTTTGCTGAATCCCGAAATCGGTGGCCCACCAGTGAAACCCTACCAGCCTGCTGGCTATTATCAGGCGCTTCAGTTTCCCAATCGGGACTATTTGGCCAGTGCCGATGAGCAACAGTATCGCCGCGCGGTTTACTCCCACTGGCAGCGCACCTTTTTGCATCCAATGCTCGCCAGCTTCGATGCCCCGAGCCGCGAAGACTGCGTGGCCCTGCGCTCCAACGCCAATACCCCGCAGCAGGCGCTCACTCTGCTCAATGATCCCACTTTTGTGGAGGCTGCCCGATTCTGGGCCGCCCGGATTTTGCAAAATCCTGACGCGACCTCCGATGCCGAACGTCTCGCGGCGGTTAGTGCGGACGCGTTAAGCCGACCTTTCCTGCCCGAGGAACAAACCCGACTGCTCACCCTTTTGGGAAAACTGCGGGCGGAATACCGGGCGCGTCCCGCCGATGCCGAGCTTTTATTAAAAGTCGGCGCCATGGCTGCCCCCCAGGGGCTGGACCGGATCGAGCTGGCCGCCTGGACAAACCTATGCCGGGTTGTGCTCAACCTCCACGAAACCATCACTCGTTACTAAGACCATGGACTATCTTGTTCATTCCGCAGGCGCCCAGGCTGACATCAACCGGCGCAGCTTTCTTTATCGCAGTGCGCTGGGGCTCGGGGGAATCGCCCTAGGCGATCTGGTAGGCCAACGCGCTTTGGGTGCGGCTCCTGCCGGGACGGGTGGGGTGATTTCCAAACCGCATCTGCCCGTGAAGGTGAAGCGTATTATCCACCTGTGTATGGCCGGAGGCCCGTCTCATGTGGAGTCCTTTGATCCGAAGCCCGAGCTCAAACGTATCCATGGCGAAGCTTTTCCGGAGTCGTTTACCAAAGGGCAGCAGTTGGCCCAGTTGCAGGGCGCAACTCTAAAGGCCCGAGGGTCTTTTGTGGACTTCGACCGGCACGGAAAAAGCGGCCAGCAGATCTCCAGCCTGTTTCCGTATACGGCAAAAATTGCGGACGACATCTGTATCGTACGTTCGATGGTCACCGAGCAGATCAACCATGACCCGGCGCAGGCTTTTATGAACAGCGGCACGATCCTCAAGGGTCGTCCCAGCATGGGTTCCTGGATGCTGTACGGTTTGGGGGCGGAGACGAACAGTTTGCCGGGGTTTATTGTGCTGACTTCCCAGACCAAAGGCGGCGGCGCTCAGCCCATCTCGTCCCGGCAATGGGCGGCAGGATTTTTACCCAGCAAATATCAGGGCGTGCTGCTTCAGTCCCGCGGCGACGCCGTGCATTATGTCGGTAATCCGGAAGGAGTTTGCCAGAGTGTGCAGCGCTTGGTTGTGGATGAAATCGGACAGCTCAACGGACTGGCCGCAAAGGAACACGTCGACCCCGAGCTGCAGACGCGGATTGCCCAATACGAACTGGCGTTTCGAATGCAGACCAGTGTTCCGGATCTCGCGGATTTCTCGAAGGAAACCCAGGCCACGCTGGATCTTTACGGCGTTAAACAGCCCGGAGACGGCTCCTTTGCCTCCAACTGTCTGATGGCGCGTCGTCTTGCCGAGCGTGGGGTGCGCTTTATCCAGCTCTATCACCGGGGATGGGACCATCATGGGGATATCGAAAAGAACATGCCCATCTCGGCTCTCGAGACCGACCAGGCCTGCGCCGCACTGGTTATGGATTTAAAACAACGCGGGATGCTCGACGACACCCTGGTTCTGTGGGGCGGCGAGTTTGGCCGGACGCCCATGGGACAGGGCAGCGGTCGCGACCACCACATTAACGCGTTCTCGATCTGGATGGCCGGCGGCAGCGTCAAGGGTGGGATCACCTACGGTGCCACCGACGAACTCGGCTACCGGTCGGTGGAGAATGTGGTCAGCATGCACGATTTACACGCCACTTTGCTGGCGCTCTCGGGCATTGATCACACCCGGTTCACCTACAAGTTCCAGGGCCTGGATGCGCGCCTGACCGGCGTGGAAAAGAGCACTGTCCTCAAGGCCCTGCTCTCGTAAGGGGCGGGCTTTTGTTCTCGGCGTGAAGTGCGACGGGAGCGTTTTCCTGTGGCGTCCCGTCTATTGAGTGCCAAAGGCATTTGATAGGCGGGCTGGGTTGCGGACAGGGGTGCTGTCACTTGTTTGACACGTGATTGTTTGCAAAATGCCAAAGGCGTGTGGTTTGGACGCGAACATGTAACCATCGCATTCTTGATAGGAAGGGGTGTGGCGATCACCTTTCGCCGCTTTATGCGTAAGATTGCTACCTCCTTTCTAGTCCTGCCGTTTATCGGCTTCACGGCGCATGCCGTGTCTTACACGACCCCCAATCTCGACACGACCGCTGTCGGTGCTTCCCGAAGCATCACGCTTGAGGGAACAACCTACGTCAACCAGGGGTTGGTCGGCGTGGGGGTTTTCGCGGCGAATACACTCGATAGTTTGGGTGATACGCTGGGCTCGTTTTCCTCCTTTAAGGTGGATCTTTCCTCCTGGCGTAGATCGTCCAATGGGTCCTACACGGGGTCTCTTTTCACCCTCCCTGACCGTGGCTATAATGTGGCCGGACTGATTGCGTATTCGGCGCGTGTCCAGAAATTCGACCTGAGCTTTACCCCGGACTACACCACCAACGTGGTGGCTCAAACCCAGCTATCCCTGACGTTCCGGGGGACAACCGCACTGACCGATTTTAACGGAAATACGTCTACTGCGGTGAATCCTACGGGGACGGGTCCCATCGGGGGATATTCACCTGTTCCCACGGCGAATGGCTTGCTTTCCATTGATGGAGAAGGCCTGGCGCTCCGTTCGGATGGTTCCTTTTACGTGTCTGATGAATACGGCGCTACGGTCTACAACTTTGATAAAAACGGGAAGATGAAAGGCATCATCGTCCCGCCCACGGCGTTAGTTCCCCAGTTTTCTAATAACACCTTCTCGGGGTTTAATACGGATGCCGCTGCGGTAGCCGTCCAAACTGGCGGACGTCGTGATAATCAGGGGCTGGAAGGAATCACCCTGACTCCGGATGGGCGTTATCTGGTGACTATGCTTCAGAGTGCGACCCGGCAGGATAATCCAAATAATAACAACCAGGGCCGTATCTTTACGCGGTTGATGGTGTATGACACGTCGACCTCCGCGACACCCACAAGCCCGATTGGGCACTATCTGGTAGAGCTTCCGAGTTTTCGCGACAGCGGGAATGGTTCAGCGGCGAACAGGACCGCTGCGCAGTCTGAAATCGTGGCACTCTCGTCGACCTCGTTCCTTGTGCTTTCGCGCGATGGCGCAGGCAATGGCTCTGGGAACAACAGCAATCCCCAGGTTGTTAAATCCATCGTCCTTCTATCCACCACGGGAGCTACCAATCTTGCGGGCACAACCTACGAGACGAGCTACACGCCTGCGACTGCTTTGACTGGCGGTTTACTCGCCCCGGTGGCCGGGATTGTGACGGCAAATACGACGGATTTCGTCAACATGCTGAATGTGAATCAACTGGCGCGCTTTGGATTGAACACCAACGTCGGCGCGACCACATCGGGTTCACCGATAAGTACCAACTCGCTGAGCGAAAAGTGGGAAGCGCTGAGCCTTGCGCCGGTACTCGATCCTTCTGCGCCGCATGACTATTTCCTGCTGGTCGGTAACGACAACGACTTCATCACGGCTAACGGAACGATGTTGGGAACACCTTACGACGCGGTCGGCGCGAGTACGGCGGTGGTGGAGAATGTGAACCGGATTCTGGTCTACCGGGTCACCCTCCCCGGGTACGTGGATCCAGGTCTTCTGGATGCCGCTAAAGCGACCGCTCCTGTCACAATGGCTCGCACCAAGCGTGTGATCGAAAGCCTCAGCGCAAATTTCGGCGGCTTCCTGAACCGGCGTGTCAGTAGTTCGGTGCGTCTGGCAGCCCCTACCCTGGCGATGGCTTTTTCGGGCCGCGACAAGGTCGTGCTGGGGGACACAACCGCGCCACAAAGCCTGACTGGCGCGAGTGCGGCCGGGGTTGGATCCCGCATGAACTGGTGGATGGATGGCTCCTTCCGCAGTATCTCCGAAGGGGCTCTGGATTCGGCTCCCTCGCTGGACTCCCATTCCACAGCAGGTGCACTCGGGTTAGAATGGTCGCTTGGGTCCTCGCTTTCCATCGGTCTTGGCCTGGGAGTCCAGGGCGGGGCCTCCAAAGGCGCGGACGGATCCAAAGTCGATTATACAGGCAACAGCCTAACGTCCTATGTCGTAGGGCGTTCCTGGAATATGTTTGGTAGTCTCGCGTTAACGGCCGGGCGGCAGGACTTCGATAAAATCGAGCGCGCTGGAGCTTATGGGGGCACCTCTACGGGAGACACCGATGGCAGCAGCTTCACACTGGAAGGTAATGTGGGGGGGACCGTGGCTGAGTTCCGGGGCTGGACTGTGGTCCCGTTAGTGGGGCTTTCTCACAGTTGGATGAAAGTGAACGCCTACTCGGAAAGCGGTGGGTTTGGACCGCTCTCCTACCAGGACCAGAGCTTCATGCGTAGCACTGGCAGTGCTTCGGTGGAGATCGCGCGCGCCTTTCCATTGCGCCGTGGCAGCCTAACGCCTTTTGTTCGCGGCGGGTTTGATCACCAGTTCGGGGGAGATGCGAAGGGAAGCAACGTCAGTATCGCTTCTGGTTCCGGGGCCGGGACGTCCCTCAGTGTGAGTCTTCCTTCGAGTAACCGCGACTATGTGAGCGGCTCTGTGGGGACACGTTGGAAACTGGGCCGATTCGACGCAGAAGTGTCCTACGAGTATCGGACGGGCGATAGTGGTTACCGTGAGAACAGGGTGAACGTGGGGCTTACTTCCTCGTTCTAGGCATTGGAGAAATTCAGTTCGAAAAGGGGCGGCCATGGTGATGGCTGCTCCTTTTTGTTTCCCGACGATCAGTTCAAAAAGGTGGTGAAAATGGGGGTCAGGTGAAGGCTTCGATTGCCCTCACACAACCGCCGCGCCGTCTCTCACACGGACAAAACTGGGAGCGATTTCGATCCCTTTTACTTGAGCCGGTTTCTGGGGGCCTTACACAAGGGGCCCGCTCCCTCTTTTCATGCGATTTGTCCGGTTTACTGAGAATAATGAGCTTCAGATATTACGTTCCGGTGCAGAATTTTTCCCTGCTCTGATCGCTGCCATCGAGGGAGCCCAACGCGAGATCTTTCTCGAAACCTACATCTTTGAGGACGACGCCGCGGGGCGTCCCATCATCGAAGCCCTGATCCGGGCGGCCGCGCGAGGTGTCACCATCAAACTCACTTTGGACTGGGCGGGCACCGGGCGGGTTCAATCCCGGGCGCTTCTGCGCATTTTCAAGCCGGCTGGGGTTCAATGTCGGGTGTTTAACCCGTGGTTTATTCGCGGGATTTCGCGCAACCAGCGGAAGATCGTGGTTGTGGACGGCCAAGTGGCCTTTCTGGGCGGGATTAATATCATTGATGACTTTCGGGCAGACCATGACTCCAGCATTCGCCTTCCAGCGCCGCGCTGGGATATTGCCGCCCGGATTACCGGCCCGCTTGTGGCGGAACTTCACCGGGCGGTTGTCACGCACTGGAAGCAAATCGCTTCGTTTCGCGAACGCTTAGTTACGAAATTTCGCAATTTTCGACGCAGGAACAACCTGCACGCCTTCACCAGGCCTACCGTCGCTGCGGTCGTGGAGAGCGACAACTTTAACAATCGGCGCACCATTTATCGTGCCTATCTGCAAGCGCTGGCCGGAGCGCGCACAAGTGCCATTCTGGCCAATCCCTATTTCGCGCCAGGGGCCAGGTTACGTAATGCGCTGGTGCGTGCGGCCTCGCGCGGGGTGGACGTCACGCTGTTGCTCGGTGTTGGTCAATACCATCTGCAGGACGCTGTTTCCCAGTCGTACTATCGGCAGCTGCTCGAGGCGGGGGTCAAAATTTTTGAATATCGAAAGACTCAACTGCATGGGAAGGTCGCGGTTGTGGATGATCAATGGGCGACCCTTGGTTCGACCAACTACGACGGGTTCTCCCTGTTTTTGAACCACGAGGCGAATGTCATCGTTTCTGACAGGGCTTTCTCGATAGCGCTGCGTAAGGAGATCGAAGCGGCCATCGCCGCAAGTGTGCCGGTCTTTGCGCGCGACTATGCGGCTACCCGTTGGTACAGGCACGTCTGGAATCATTGTGCGGCGCTGCTTTACCGGAACGCTTTACGGATTCTGAGTTCCGGCAACTCCGTGGACTGAACGGCGGGTTTCACGGCTAGCCGCGAGGCTTTTACCGGACCAAATACGCACCGGAGGCGGCTTGCTGTCCCGGCAGGAGCGAATCTCATAACGAAGTCGAACTCGAGATTTCGGCAGGGGAACGGCAGCAAAACGACGGAGCAGGAGTGAAACAGACCCGGATTATGAGTACTGACAAAGTGACACCGGTGTTAGCCCGCCTGGAAGTGGGTTTTCGCACGGATTTGGCCCAGCTCGAACAGTTGCAGGGGGAATTAAAAAAAGCTCTGCGACATGCGCGTAATTTCTCCGGATTCAACGGGGTGCTCGATCAGAGGAACATGGTGTGGGAGGAGCAGTGGGATAAGGTCGAGGGGATTCTGGCCCGGACGATGGTGTTGGTGGAGGCGATGGAGGAGGCCGTGGAGAGTGGCGAGGAGGATCGCCTGCACGAGGCGCTGCGGGCCTGGGAAGGGATCCAGTTTGAGGATGCCATGTTGTTGGAATCCCTCGGGGTGCTGCAGGGCCAGGCAGTCCGACTTAGAGGCGAAGGCCGGGTGGAATGGAACTCGCTGGCCCATCAGCTTGAGGCGTACTTCGAGGCAATCCATGCGCGGGCCAAGGTGCTGCGGATCAAGCTGGAGTTGCTTAAAGAGCATTCCAGAGAAGATGTAGAACGGATCCTCTGCGAAGTTTTTGCCGGGTGGCCCAGCCATACTACTGAGGAGGAGTACGGTGCGGAAACCTATGAACGTGAATATATAAAGGCTGAGTCGCAGCTGGAATCGGAGCGAGGAAAGTTGCTGGTTGGCTTTGACGATTTTATGAAGGCGCTGTTCATGTGGGTGGAGACTCCTGGGGAACGTGTCCGAAGAAATCTCTCGATTGATACCAGACCGGATTGAGGGGGAAGGATGGGCCGAGGGAGGAAATCGCAGTGTGTGGAGGGGTTGGATGGGGCGGACGCGGAGAAGGTGGATCTTGAAAAAAGGTCTCACTCCGTGCCCCAGGTTCTGTCTAGGTTTTGTGTTGTGAACATCCCCCCATCCGAACTTGGCAGCCGGTCCGCCGCAGTGGCCGATCTGGAGATTAAGGACACGCAACTCATCTTCAACCGTGTCTGGAAGCAGCTCGAACTCGATTACGGCCGCGACGGACTGCGCTTTCCCAAAGAACTCATTTTGTTGGGCGGCGCGCCCGGTGCCGGGAAAGGCACCAACTCCGATTTCATCCGCGAATTACGCGATATAACCGCTGAGCCCATCGTGGTCAGCCAGCTGCTGAATACGACTGAGGCGCTTAAAATCAAGGCCCTGGGCGGGATGGTGGGGGATGCCGAGGTGGTCAGTATCCTTTTCCGCAAACTCTTGGAGCCTGAGCAAAAGAATGGAGCTGTTCTGGATGGATTTCCCCGCACCCGGGTCCAGGTGGAGTGTCTCAAAATGCTCTTTGATGAAATGACCAGGCTGCGCCGGGAGTTTTCCGACACGCCGGAGGCCGCCAATTTCAAGCAGCCCATCTTTCACATTATGGTGCTGTTCGTGGATGAAACCGAGAGCATCGCCCGCCAGCTCAAGCGGGGGCGCCAGGTGATTGCGCACAACGCCGAGGTGGAGCGTTCTGGGGTGGGAGACTTGTGGGAAGAGCGCGCCAC
>CAMCYN010000118.1 GCA_945883955.1 Akkermansia muciniphila | reverse complement strand
CACCGAGGGCACGGGCGATCGCGCCAACCGCTCCTTCGAATACGACACGTTGTCCCCCGATTACGCCCGGTTTCTGGCTACCGAACTTCTCCCGGCTGTCACCTCGCAAAAAGCCTCCGACGGTCGCGCCATCCGTCTCTCCAACGATCCGAATGATCGCGCCATTGGCGGCCACAGTTCAGGTGCCACCGCCGCGCTCAACGCCGCCTTCGAACGGCCCGACCTCTTTCACCGCGTCTTTTCGGGCATCGGCAGCTTCACCGACATCCGGGGCGGCGACAAATTCGCCTCCCTCATTCGTAAAACCGAGCCCAAGCCGCTCCGGGTTTTTGTCCAGGACGGAGCCCAGGATTTAAACAATTCCTATGGCGACTGGTGGATGGCCAACCAGACCCTCGAACGCGCCCTCACCTTTTCGGGTTACGAAGTGGCGCATGCCTGGGGCGAAGGCGGGCACAACGGCAAAGAAATCGCCGTTATTTTTCCCGATGCCATGCGCTTTCTCTGGAAAGACTGGCCGGCTCCGGTCCGGGCAGGTCTCGGTTCGGACGCCTTCCAGAAACTCCTGATCCCGGCCGAAGACTGGGTGCTGGTCAGCGACGGCTACAAATTCCTCGAAGGCCCCGCCACCAACACCCGAGGCGAGCTCTTCTTTAATGATGTTCCCACCAGCAAAACCTACCGGCTAGATGCCCAGGGAAAACCCGACCCCTTTATCGAGGAATCGGGTAAGGGCGATGGTCAGGCGTTCGGGCCCGACGGACGGCTTTTTGCCGTCGCCGGCGGCCAGGAAAAGATCGTCGCTTACAAAACCGACGGCTCCATGGAAGTCATTGCCGAAGGGTTCCGTGGAAACGATCTGATCGTGCGCCACGACGGCCGGATTTACGTCACCGAACCGGGCTGGGACGGCAAATCGCCGAGTCAGATCTGGCTCATCGAGCCCGACGGCTCCAAGCGGGTGGTGGACAGCGGCCTGAAGTTTTCCAACGGCATCGCCCTTTCCCCTGACCAATCGCTACTCTACGTCGCCGACACCCGCACCCACTGGGTTTACAGCTACCAGATCCAGCCCGACGGTTCGCTCGCCCATAAACAGCGCTTCTTTAAGATCAACGTCCCAGACACCGCCGACGATTCCGGCGCCGACGGCCTCGAAGTCGACCGGGACGGACGACTGTACGTGGCCACCCGAACCGGCATCCAGGTCTGCGATCCTGCCGGACGCGTGGCCTGTGTTCTCCCGACCCCCAACGGGAAGGTCGCCAATCTGGCCTTTGGCGGGCCGGAGTTCGATATCCTCTACGCCGCTTGCGGCGACAAACTCTTCAAGCGCAAGGTACGCACTCATGGGGTCCAATCGTTCCTGCCGCCCATCCCCAACAAAAAAGCCAACGGTGGGTAACCCCACTTTCCGCATCCAGCTCAGGGCATGAAAAGCGTGCTCCCCGACCTGATTATCGGTGGCCCGACGGCCTCGGGCAAAACCGCCGTCGCCCTGGCCGTTGCCGAGGCGTGCGGCGGCGAGATCATCGGGGCGGATGCTTTCCAGTTGTATCGCGGACTGCCGATCCTCACCGCCCAGCCCACTCCGGAGGAAAGCCTCCGTATTCCCCACCATATTATTGGCGAATTCGATCTCAGGCATTCGCTGGATGTGACGGTTTATCTCCAAACAGTCCGGGATAAAATCCGGGAGATTCGCGCGCGCGACCGGATCCCGATTCTGGTCGGCGGCACAGGACTCTACATTCGGACGGTTTTGTTCGGGCTGGCCGAAGGGTTGCCCAGTCCCGATCCCGCCCTGCGTCAGGAGTTGGAAAGCCGCCCGCTCGCATCGCTTCAGCAACAACTCCGCGAACTCGATCCCCAGGCGGGACGGGAAGTGGATCTTCGGAACCCCAGGCGCGTCGTCCGGGCTCTGGAGGTTTGCCTCCAGACCGGCCAGCCGTTCTCCAGTTTCCGACATAACCGGACCTGGGATGGCCCGCCGGCGGGGATCTGGCTGGCCCGGCCCAGACCGGAACTCCACAGCCGGATCGAGGTCCGAACGGCCCGGATGTTTGAAGACGGGGTGGAAATGGAGGTTCGCAACGCGCTACCCGGGATTGGGGTTACGGCCAGCCAGGTCATCGGCCTGAAGCCTATTATCGAACAGATCGAAGGGCGTTTTACTCAAAAAGAGACAGTCGCGGCGATTGCGCAGGCGACACGCCAGTATGCCAAGCGACAGGAAACGTGGTTTCGAAAAGAGCCCTCCCTCACCCCGACGTCCGCCGAAGAGGCTGTAAGGGCGGCTTTAGCGATCATTCGGGGTTTGGGAGGGAAGGAACGCCACGGCTCGGAATGAACAAAGCGGCCGGCTGACGAGGCAAAATCCGGGCCTCTGGCATAAGATCGGCTGGACATCGCGCCGGAGTCTTAGAGATTCCAGTCCCACTCATGGGGTCCCCTAGGCGAATCAATTTAAACACCACGCGTTATGGCTAAAAAAGACGAGCAGACAGACGACACCACCGCAGCAGCACCCACCCCGAAAAAGCGCGCCACAAAACGCGCCACTTCCGCTGCGTTGGAACCAACCGCTCCAGGGAGCGAGGTCTCACTACTGGAACTTCTCACCGAAGAAACTCTTCTTCAGTTTGAATTCACTCCCGACGCCATCGCCGTACGGGCGTATTTCCTCGCTGAAGGACGCCGGGCTCAGGGCCTTCACCCGGACCCGGTTCAGGATTGGCTCCTGGCCGAAAGAGAAATCCTGTCGGCTCTTGAAGGTTCGGCCAAACCGGCCAAAAAAACACGCGCCCGCAAAGCCAAGTAGCTTTGTGAACAGCACAGAAAACGCACTGGCAACCGCTCTCCGGGAGCGGTTGCGTATCATCGCCGATCGCGCTTGGTACACTCGCGACTCCGAAGGCCACTTACAGGCACTGCAGGCGGTTTCGGAAAACATCCTGGCCCTCGCCTCCGAGCTTCCGCCCCCAGTAGATCCGCAACTGGCGCATTTCCTCCAGCGCTGCAGCTACGACAAAGCCCTGGCCTTTCTCGAATCCGGCCAGTCCGCACATTAGTCGGCCGCATCGGCCGGCACCGCTGGCTGCCGCGCCAGGAGTTCAGCCCGAACCTCGCGGCAGTAACCGGCGATGTCCGCCGCCTGCAGGATCCCGGACACGATCACCACCCGGCGCGCTCCCGCCGCCAGAACCGCCTCAAGGTTCTCGCGCTTGATCCCGCCGATACAAAAAACGGGCGTCTGCACGAGTTCATGCACCCGGGCGATGTCTTCAAGCCCGATAGCCGGCCGGCCCGGTTTGGTCGGTGTCACAAACAGCGGGCCAAAACCCAGATAATCCGCGCCTTCGGCCGCCGTCGCCACCGCCTGCTCCAGCGAGTGGGTCGACTTGCCAATCAGCGGCAACGGCACCTCCCCGGCCAGCGCCCGACCGGCACGCCAACGAGCGTCTTCGACCGAAAAATCCTCCTGCCCGACATGCGCCCCCTGCGCTCCCACCGACGGCACAAGCTCCGGATAATCGTTGAGAATAAACGGCACCCCGGCCGCCTCCGTAATCGCCACCACCCGCCGCGCGTAATCCTCCACCTCTTCTTCCGAGGCCCTTTTGGCGCGCAACTGGAGCACATCCACTCCTCCCTCCAGCATGGCCTCCGTTACCCGCTCGAGGTTCCCGGGAAGGACATACCCCAGATCGAGGATTCCATAGAGCAAGGCGTCAGTTATCAGCTTCATTACCCAACATTCTCAGCGTAAAGTGCGATTCAAAGCGAGCGTCCGCACAATAGTACCCCGGCTCGCCCGGGAAGATTTTCGACATCCTTCCTCCCAACTCCTGTGAACCTCCCTCCCTCCCTTCGGCCATTCCGCTGGCCAGTCGTTACAATTGTCGCCTTGTGTGTCGGAATGCCCTTGGGCCGCGCTCTTCGCGGAATCATCACGCCCCCCTCATCCTACCCCCTCTCGGCAACCACCAAACAACCCACCGCGTCGGCTGCCCTCACCCAAGCCCAGAACCTGGACGCCCTTTCCGACGAGGCAGTCGAAGCGGAAATTGCGCGCCTGATCGGAAATCCCTCCAGCCTGGCCGGCACCCGTACTCCAGCCCAAATTCTCGACGCCATTTCCGAAGCGTTCAAGGAGCCGAGCGATCTCAAGCGGTTTTCAGCCACCTACGAGGCGATCAGCGAACTGGGCCGCAACGATTTGGCTGAAGCGCTCCGTCGGGCTCGCGAGGAAAACAATCCCATCGCTATTCGCGCCCTGGAACGTCGCTGGGCCGAAATCGACCCGCTCGGCGCAGCCAAACTCTGGGCCGAAAGTGGAGGCTCCACCAAACTGGGAGACGCCTTTTTTACCTCCTGGAGCAAGGTGAATCCCGACTCCGCTCTGCGCTGGTTTTCCCAACTCCCCGATGGCGACCAAAAGAAACAGGCCCGGAATTCCATTCTGAACGGCGTCGCCCGATCCGACCCCCAACGCGCCATCGATTTCGCCAACCAGCTCCCCGAAGGCACCGACCGCACTCAACTCGTCACCAGGGCTCTCGACGCGCTGAGCGCCAAGGATCCGGCCCAGGCTTTAGCCGCCGCCCGCAGCCTCCCCGATGGCGACAGCCGCAAGACCGCCCTGGATACGGTCGTTTCCAAAATCGCGACCACCAATCTGGAGGAAGCCCAGCGTCTGATCGCAGAATTGCCGGCCAATACCGTTTCAGGCGCCACTGGGAACGTGGCCGCCGCTCTGACCAAAAACGATCCCTCGAAGGCTCTCGCCTGGGCCGAAACGCTTCCGGAAGGCGCCAGCCGTCAATCCGCCTTCGCGTCTCTCGCCAGCACTTGGGCCGGCAAAGACGTCGAGGCCGTCGCCCAGTGGTTGGACAAATTGCCGGGCGGCGCCTCCCGCGATTCTGCCGTCGCCGGGTTTGCCAGCCGCACCGCTCCCCGCGACCCCGAAGGCGCCACCGCCTGGGCCTCCACCCTGCCCGCCGGCGAACAACGCAACACCGTCCTGCAACGTACCCTTTCCATCTGGCAACGCACCAATGCCCAAGCCGCCTCCGAGTGGATCTCCTCCACGCCCGGCCTCAGCGCCGAAGAACGCGCCAACCTGACCAAAGCCGCTCAACAACCGCCCGATCCGCGCCGTTTCCGCCAGTTCCAGCCCCCCCAACCCGGCCAGTAACCCTTCGTTCGTCCGGAGTTCCCTCGGAGTCCCCCGCGAACTTCGCCCCAGAACTGCCCCCCAGCGCCGGGCCTTTGTTGAAAAGACCCGGCTCTTTTCCTCCAAGGCGCGACTATTTTCCGCCCACCCAGTTGACCGCATTGGTCAGCAAACGCTGGTACGCCGGATTGCTGTGGGCCTGCATTCCATGTCCCAGCGCTATACAAGCGATCCGGGCCTTCCCATCCTCCACGACCCACACACTAGGCCATTTCTGTTTGGTTTTTGCATCCTCAGACGTTTCAGCCAAAACCACCACTTTGGCGTCCGGCTCAAACTTCGGGTAATACAGCTCATCGGTGATCTCAAACTTCGCGTCGACGCCCTCTAGCACCGGATGCGCCTTCCCGAGCTGGCTTACTGAAAACAATCCGCCCCCATGTCCTCGGGCGCCGCCCCCCACGATCCGCGTATTATATCCGGTGGCGGGCGGCCAGTTGTACCATGTGCCCGCGTGCACTACGACGATCCCTTTGCCCGCATCGGCAAACGCCTTGAGGGCATTTTGGAAGGCGGAAAGTCCGAAGCTGGGATGGTTCGCACTCAGCACCAGCACATCCGCCTCGGGCAACAAGCCGGCGGCCTCTTCGGCATTGGAGGTGTAAACGGCATCCGCTCCCCCACTGCCCTTCAGGAGTTCCTTGTCCGCCAAATGAAAGAGCCTCTCGAAATCATGGGAACTTCCGCCCCCGACGAGCAGCGTTCTGAGGGTCCCCAATTTTTTGGGAGCAAACACCTGCCCGCTCGCCGGTAACGTCTCGATGGGTTTGACCACCGCTGGGGTCCCTGAGCTGTCACGGGTCACAGGAACGTCGGCACTGGCAAGTACCCGCAAAGGTTCCGCAGCCAACAGGCACCCGCCGCCAAGCAGAGTCAAAGGGAGGATCAATCGAATTAAGGGGGTCATACCGAGAGACAACCCTCAATCCCGGAGCAATCCGAGTACTCGTACCCCTCGATTCTCAACCAGAACCTATCTTAAACCCACCCCCCTTCTTCGCTCCCCCGTGCCGGGGCCCCTCGCAAGGTTCCCGCTTTCTTCTGAGAGCAGCCAACGCCATCTTGGAGCCATGCAGTCCGTCATTACGAGTGTTCCCGCTACCACCTCCAACTTGGGCCCCGGCTATGATTGCCTCGGCGTTGCTTTTCAAATTGCCAACAGAGTCACCGTGACTCGATTCGCGGACCCTGCCGGTGCGCCCGCCCAGGCGCTTCCCGGTGCCGCCATGGCCGCCGAAGCCGGCGAGCGCTTTTTCACCCGGACCGATTCCGATCCCTTTGCCTTCGGCTGGACCATTGAAGGCGAAGTGCCTCCTTCTCGCGGCATGGGCAGCTCGGTAACCGTCCGCCTCGGGCTCCTCTCCGGACTCAACGCTCTGGCCGGCAACCCGCTTTCCCGGTTTGAACTCTTCAAACTCTGCGCCTCCCTCGAAGGGCATCCCGACAACGCCGCCCCGGCCGCTTTTGGCGGATTTACCGTCGCTGGCGGCTCGCTCACAGCCCGGTTTGAGGTCGCCCCCGAGCTGGCCTTTGTTCTCCTGATTCCCGACTTTGAAATCGCCACTCCCGACGCCCGACGCGTCCTGCCGCAACAACTCGAACGCCTCTCGGCCGTCGCCAGTTGCGCCAATGCCTGCCGTATCACAGCCGCTTTTGCCTCCCAAAAATATGACCTCCTCCGCGGCGCCTTCCACGACGGACTACACCAACCCTTCCGCCGCGCGCTCATTCCATTTCTACCCGAGGTGATTGCCGCTGGCGAAAAAGCCGGCGCCCTCGGCGGCTTCCTTTCCGGGTCAGGATCCACCATCTGTTGTGTCACTCTGGAGAATCCCGAAGGAGTCGCCGCCGCCATGGCCGCCGCCGCCACGGGTACAACCCGTTCGGTAATCACACGCGCCGACAATACGGGTTTGATCGTGACCCCTGCCGCTTAACGCTCCCGCGCCCGATGGCCCGCCGCTGGCTCGAAGATTTTGAACAGTTTGCCATCGAGGTCATCCTCGAGCGGCGCGTCGGCCGGCGCGCCTCGCTGCTTCGTGCCTTCCTTTGGCTGCTGAGCCAACTTTTCCGGCGTATTGTGCTCGCCCGGATCTGGCTCTATCGCCATCGCTTCCTCAAAACCCGCAGTCCCGGCTGCCTGGTTATCTCCGTAGGCAATTTGACCGTTGGAGGCACCGGCAAAACTCCCGTGGTCGAATTTCTCGCACGTACCCTCCAGGACCGGGGGCGGCGCGTGGCCATTCTCTCGCGAGGTTACAAAGCCAAGAAGCCCCCGTTATTCCGTCGCCTCCAACGCAAATGGCTCGGCCTCGTCAAGCACTCCACCCGGGTCGTCCATGATGGACAACGCCTGCTGCTCGACAGCCGGTTCGCGGGTGACGAGCCCTATATGCTTGCCCGCTCGCTCGGCAATGTCGTCGTACTCGTGGACAAGGACCGCGTCCGCGCGGCCGTCGGGGCCGCCCGGGAATTTGGCTGCGACACCCTGCTCCTCGATGACGGCATGCAGTATCTGCCACTCCAGCACCGGTTGGAAATCTGCCTCATCGACCGCCAGGCTCCCTTCGGTAACGAATACCTGCTCCCACGCGGCACCCTGCGCGAACCGCCCGAAAACCTGGCGCGCGCCCAGTACATCTTCATCACAAAGAGCGATGGCGCCGACAACTCCGCACTGATCGCCCGGATCCGTAAGTACAACCGGACCGCAGGGATTATCGAGTGCACCCATCACCCCCTCCATCTCCGGAATTTGTATACGGGCGAGGAACTCCCGCTCTCTTGGTTGCCCGGCAAACACATCGGCGCCCTGTCCGGGATCGCCCGTCCGGAAAGTTTCGAGGAGAAGCTCGTGGCGCTGGGCTCCATCCTCAACGTCACCTCGCGCTTTGCCGATCACCACCGGTTTACCGACAAGGAACTCGGCGACTTTATTGCCCGCTGCGTGCGCCGCGATTTGGACGCTATTGTGACGACCGAAAAAGACAGCGTCCGGTTTCCGCATCGGCCCCATAGCCTGGACGTGCCGGTGTTATATTTGCGGGTCGAGATCGAAATCCTCCGGGGTCAGGAAGTCTGGGAGGATCTCATTGGCCGGATCTGTCATCCTCCCGCAGTGCGGATCCCGGAACGCATCTTTGCGTAGCATCTTTGCGTAGAACCCCGCGCGCCCCGACCGTCATACATTCGGGTTGATCGGATCCGCCTCCACAGAAAACATCCCCCTTCCACATCTCCGTCTTATGAAAACCTGGTTCTACTCCCTCCGCAGCTCTGAAACGGCCAGCGTCTCCGAAGACGCTCTTCCCGCTTGCGTCGCCAATGGATCGCTCCGCCCCGAAACCCTCACCTGGACGGACGGCATGCCCTCCTGGGCGCCTGCCCGCGAGACCCTCTCCCAACTCTTTAACAACGACAAAAACACTCCGCCCCCGCTCCCCCCGCTCCGTCAGGCGACTCCGCCCAGCGTGCGTTCTCATGAAATCGATTACGAAATCTTCGGCGACGACATGCAGCTGGTCGAAATCGAACTGGATCCCGGCGAGACCGTCATCGCTGAGGCCGGCGGGATGTGTTACATCGAAGAAGACATCCAGTTTGAATCCAAGATGGGCGACGGCTCCCAGCCCAACAGCGGCTTTTTCGGCGCTCTGATGAACATCGGAAAGAGGATGCTCACGGGGGAATCCATTTTCATGACCCACTTCACGCACCGGGGCTCCTCCAAAAAACGCCGGGTCGCTTTCGCCGCACCTTATCCGGGCAAGATTGTTCCGCTTAAACTCTCCGAACTCGGCGGCGAAATCCTGTGCGAGAAAGACGCCTTCCTGTGCGCGGCCCTCGGCACCTCCGTCAGTATCGCCTTCACCAAAAGGCTGGGGACCGGCTTTTTCGGCGGAGAAGGTTTTATCCTTCAGCGTTTAAGCGGTGATGGCATGGCCTTTATCCATGCTGGGGGCACCATCATCCGCCGGGATTTACAGGGCGAAACCCTACGGGTCGATACAGGCTGTCTGGTGGCCATGACTGCCGGCATCGACTATGACATCGAGCGCGCCGGGAACCTCAAATCCATGATTTTTGGTGGCGAAGGCCTCTTTTTGGCCACCTTGCGCGGACACGGCACGGTCTGGCTCCAGAGCCTGCCCTTCTCCCGAATGGCAGACCGTATTCTGGCTAACGCTCCCTCAGCTGGCGGCAAAGCTACCGGCGAAGGCTCGCTTCTCGGCGGTCTCGGCCGCGTGATTGACGGCGATTAAACCACAGCAGCGGGCCCGGCCGGGACAGTCGTTCAGCGGCCGGGATCGCTTCGTTTTAGTTGAGTACGGAACCGTGACGGAGTCATTCAGGCTCCTGTCACCCTCTCCTCGAACCGGACGGGTATGTTTCCCGCATCCGGCTTTCGGAGTCTGCTCTCTTCGTGAGAGCACAAAGAGTTGCAAGCGTCCGAGCAACTCCCACACGCGCCGAGGAACTGGCCTGCGATCCCTATGGGAGGACCCTCCCGCTCAACCCATCACGGGCGTGAATCCGGTCCCCACTCCCCTCATCCACGCATCCAAGCCGCCTCCGGAGCATCCCGTGAATTACGCCGTCATCCCCCAAAGCGACCCGCATTCCAGCTACCTGCTGCACCACGCCAGTATTCTGGATGCACTTGTGCGCACTCTCGATAGCGGCCGACTGGTTCTTGGTCCGCGCACCTTCCTTTTCGAAGAGGTGTTTGCTTCGTTTCTGGGCACCACCGACGTCATCGGCGTCGGCTCCGGCACAGACGCTCTGGTGATAGCCCTGCGAGCGTGTGCGGTCGAACCGGGCGACGCCGTCATCACCGTCTCCTACACGGCCACAGCCACGGTCGCCGCCATCGAGCTAGCCGAGGCCATTCCCGTGCTGGCTGATATCGATCCACTCACCTTCACCCTGTGTCCCGAGTCGCTCGAAACCACCATTCGCGAGTACTCAGCCCGGCCCGAGGCTGCGCTTCATCCCCTCAAAGCGGTGATAGTCGTACACCTGTTCGACCATCCTGCGGACCTGCCGGCCATCGTTAAAATTTGCGCCCTCTACAACCTCATCCTGATCGAAGACTGCGCCCAGGCTCACGGCGCCTCTTACGGCGGACGGATGGTGGGGTCCTGGGGCAAGGCTGGGGCCTTCAGTTTTCACCCTACCCAGAACCTTGCCGGCGTGGGAGATGGAGGAGCGGTAGCCACCAGTGTTCCGGCCGTGGCTCAAATGGCGCGCCAGCTGCGCCAGTACGGCTGGAAGGAACGTTACGTCAGTTTTATCCCCGGCATGAATTCGCGTCTCGATGAGATTCAAGCCGCCGTGCTGCAGGTACGGCTGCCCCATTTAACCGACGAAAACTCCAGCCGTCGGGCTATCGCCAATTGTTACAACGAACTTCTGGCGGACGTACCCGTCGTTTGCCCAGTGGTGCACGGACCCGTCAACCACGTCTTTCATCAGTACGTGCTGCGTTCGCC
>CAMCYN010000117.1 GCA_945883955.1 Akkermansia muciniphila | reverse complement strand
CTGGCCCCAAATGCTCCTGGCAGGGATCCGATAGTGACGCGAATTCTTTGGTTGCGTGGAATGGAGTCCCAGAACGCGAATTGTTTTAAGCGCTGTATTTATATCCACGGAACTCCCGAGGAACGGCTTTTGGGGCAACCGGTCAGCTGGGGGTGTATTCGGATGCGCTCCAGAGATGTCGTGAAAATATTTGAATCTGTCGGAGTCGGAACCCAGGTGGAAATATTAGAGAAACCTATCAAGCAGGTTTTGCGAGAGCAGGTTACGATGAGTTGGCTTGCTCGTAACTTCCAGAATCTCGACAACTAATCCCTTTCGAAGAGAAACCTGTTTGACGCCGTCTTGCTGTGGAGTTGGTTATGCGCCCACACCTCATGAATCGTTTTTACCCCGTATTGTTTCGCTGGTCTCTCTGGGTGGCTTTCTTGGTCCCACTGCCAGTTCTGGCCAGAAAGGCCACACCGCCCCAGCAAGTTGAGGTTGCCCCACTCTGGCCGCAGGTCGCCATCGCGACCGTGGATCTTTTGGAGAACCAGCATTACCTGAGGCGTTCTGTGGATGGCGGCTTTTCGCGCCGAGCTCTAGAGCGCTACCTGGAAATCCTGGATCCGGCGCATCTCTATTTTTTGAAAGACGACGTCGAAAGTTTTAGAAAGTCGTATGGCGATACTTTTGGACCGGAACTGAAAGCGGGAAAATCCGCAGCGGCTTTTGCTATTCATGCCCGGTTTACAGAACGAGTGCTGGCGTGTTCGGAGGTCGTTCAGTCTCTTTTAGCCGAGCCCTGGGATTTCAGTGCACCCTGGGTCACCGAGATGATCCGGGAGCATGCTCCTTGGCCGCTGGATGAGCAGGATTCCAAACGAGTTTGGAGGGAGCAGATGGGAGCCGAGATGCTTGCTGAAATACTGGAGGGTTCCAGCCTTGCGGTGGCCGTCGACCGTGCAAAAAAGCATCAGGAACAGGCGCGGAAGTCTGCGGTGGGGGCGACCGAGAAAGACCGGTGGGCGTGTGCTCTTCTCGCCATGGCCCGGGCTTGCGACGCTCACTCCGATTACCTCACCCAGGACGAACTGGAGGATGAAGAGAGTGAACTCCGTCTGACGCGAGTTGGCATTGGAGTCACCCTGAACGGCGATCCAGCCGGGGTCCGTGTGTCCGGGCTCTTAACTGGCGGGCCAGCCCATCGCGACGGACGCTTGAAGGTGAATGACAGGATTATAGCGGTGGCGGAGGAAAGCGGACCATTTTTTGAAATGGACGGACTGCCCCTCGGGAAAGCCCTCTCTTTGCTGCGTGGGCAAAAGGGGACGCTTGTGAAATTAAAAGTCGCCCCGGCAAGGGCTTCCGACCCCGCGCAGCGAACCGTCATTGCCTTGCAACGGGATGAAATGCGCTCAAGCGAGGGCGAAGCCTATGCAAAGATTTTGGAGCGGAAACATTCCTCAGGCGGGATCCTGCGGCTTGGCTGGATATCGGTGCCGGGCTTTTATGGGGACGATTCTGACAGCGTTGGGCGTCGTGGTTCGAGTGTGGCCAAGGACGTGTCGGTGCTCATCAACCGATTAAAGAGCGAGCATATCGCCGGGCTGGTACTTGATTTCCGCGGCAACCTTGGGGGGCTGCTCGATGAAGCTATTGAACTGGGTGGATTATTTGTGGGGAAGGCTCCCATTGCTTTGGTTCGTTCCCAGGCGGCAGGAGTGGAGGTGCTCGCTCCCACGAAATTACGGCGTCCTAAATACGACGGGCCGATGGTGGTTTTAACGGATCGGTCCAGTGCGTCGGCTAGCGAGTTAGTAAGCGGTGCTCTTCAGGACTATGGACGGGCCGCAGTGGTGGGGGCGGAGCAAACATTCGGAAAGGGATCGGTACAAATGACCGTTCAACTTGGCGAATACCTGCGAGGTAAAAACCGCCAACCAGTGGGCGGCTTGGCTCTCAGTGTGGGTAAGTTTTATCGGGTTAATGGTCAGTCCACGCAACTACTTGGAGTGCGGCCGGACATCATTTTGCCTTCCAGTAGCGACCTGCCTACTGAGGGAGAATCAGCGTTGATCGATCCGCTACCACACGACGCCATCAGCCCGGTTGTTACTCCAAACCGGGCGCAGGTCAGTGCAGAAACCATCCGTAAGCTTCAGTCGGGATCGGCGCGGCGAGTTTCCGAATCGGCTGAATTCAAGGCAATAACCCAGGATCGAGATCGGGGGCTGCGTAATTTAGAGAAGAACCAAATTAGCTTACAAGAATCCGTTCGTCGGGATGAGACCGAGGCCCTTCGGAGGCGCTATTCCGAGAGAGAATCAGGAATGGCCGCGAACGCAGCCAAAGGAAGGTTCTTTCGAGTGC
Organism: Akkermansia muciniphila; assembly: GCA_945883955.1. Lineage (GTDB taxonomy): Bacteria > Verrucomicrobiota > Verrucomicrobiia > Chthoniobacterales > Chthoniobacteraceae > Chth-196. The sequence goes on along the minus strand of CAMCYN010000117.1, from coordinate 8,413 downwards.
TGCTTGAAGATACGAAACTAAAAAAGCTGCGGGGCTCAGACCTCGATCCGCTGGCGAGTCTCGATCCAGAGTCGGTGGCCGTGGAGGCTGAGGTCTTTCAGATTCTGGAAGATCTTGTGCTGGAGCGCAGCCGCTGAGGCGTATTGCCGTGGGTCGGAATGAACCGGTAAGGTCGGAGATGTCTGTTTCCAAAATTCTGTCCTTGGAGGAGCTTGTTTTAGAGGCCAACTCTTTGCGTGCTTCCGGGCGAAAGCTCGTTTTTACCAATGGTTGCTTTGACCTGTTGCACGTGGGGCATGTGCGGTATTTGCAGGCAGCCCGAGCCCGTGGAGATGCACTTTTAGTGGCCGTTAATGGGGACGCCTCCGTGCGGATTTTAAAAGGGCCCGACCGGCCGATTAATGTCGAAGCAGATCGTGCTGAAGTGATTGCCGCGCTGGCCTGTGTGGATCTTGTGACGCTTTTTCTCACGCCCCGTGTCACAGAGGTTATCCGGGCGGTTCGACCGGCTTTATACGTGAAGGGAGGGGATTATACGGTTGATTCATTGGATCCGGAGGAACGGGCCGCTTTGCGTGAAGTGGCGGCCGACGTGGAAATACTCGCGTTGGTGCCCGGAAAAAGTACCACGGCTGTGATCCATAAACTTGCGGCGGCAAACCTCTAAAAGGAGGTCTGGAATTTTTATGAGCCTCCTTCGTATTGGTGTGTTGGGTTCGGGCAAAGGGTCGAACTTTAAGGCAATTGCCACGGCTATCGAAAATGGCAGCGTTCCGGCGGAAGTGCGCCTTGTAGTATCGGACATGGCGGAGGCCGGGATTTTGGAGTTTGCTCGGGAGCGTGGGCTACCCGCCAAGGCGCTGCCGGCGTCGCGCTTTAAAACGAAGTTGGAGCCAGAACTCGAGTCACAGCTTGTGGAGATGCTTCAGGAGGCTGGAGTGGAGGTGGTGGTTTTAGCCGGCTATATGCGAATGATAAAAGCTCCTATGTTGGAGGCTTTTCCAAATCGGATTCTCAATATCCATCCCTCGCTGCTGCCCCAGTTCCCGGGGTTGGCTGCATGGAAGCAGGCCTTGGATGCCGGCGCGCTCGTTACTGGATGCACTATTCACTGGGTTGATTCCGGAATGGATACCGGACAAATCATTGCCCAACGGGAAGTCCCGGTTCTGCCTGGTGATACTGCGGAGTCCTTACATGCGCGAATTCAAGTGGCTGAGCACCAGCTTTATCCGGAGGTGCTCGCTCAGGTTGCCTTGCGGAAATTCTAACGCTCAGTCTGGACCGCCGCTTTGGGAGTGGTGTCCGACGTTAAGGGTGCCACGTGCTGACGGATGGCATACCACAGTGCCACGGCGAGGAGCAGGGTGATGGCTTTTACGAGCCAGGAATTATTCGGCTGGGGCTTCATTTCCAGAAAGTGAGAGAAGTTCGCCCAATCTCGCCTTAAAACTCTTTGGGTCAAAGTCCCGTTCAATGGCGCCGTCATGACACAGGGATACGACCCCCGTTTCTTCGCTGACGACGATTATCACGGCATCCGTTTCTTCACTCAACCCAAGCCCCGCGCGGTGACGCAGTCCGAGATTCCGATCGAGGTCCAAGCGTTGGGTGATGGGGAAAATGCAGGCCCCCGAAAGAAGACGGTCCGCACGTAAAATGAGTCCGCCGTCGTGCAGAGGAGTTTTTGGGTGAAAGATCGTAACGACAAGTTCGACGCTGAGGCTGCTATCGAGCTCCACGCCGCTTTCGGCCCAGGAGTCGAGCGGGAGGTCGCGTTCAATGGCAATCAGGGCGCCGAGCTGGCGGTTGGCGAGGTCAAAGGTAAGTTCGCCCAGGATTTCAACCGTTTCGGGGTTTTGCTTACCGAGGGAAAATAGACGGTTATTTCCCAGCGTAACAGCGGCCCGACGCAGTTCAGGTTGAAAGATGACGACGAGGGCAAAAAGTGAAAGTGCGGCGACGTTACGTAGCAGCCAGTCGAGGACCGGAAGGTGTAAGGCCTTGGAAAGCAAAAGGATGCCAAGGGCTCCAAGGATGACTCCGCTGAGAATCCGAATGCCCTGTGTCTCCCTGAGGCGCTTCCAAGTCTGGTAGACAAGTGCCCAAAGCAGAGTGATCTCGAGTGCATCCCGCCAGTGCGCTTTTGCAAAGCCGAGGGCTGTGATTCCAATCATGCAACGCCCTCCAAAATAGCCTCGGTCATTTGGAGTGACTGGACGTTTTTAAGGATTTCGTGCACCCGAATCACGGAAACTCCGCAGTGGCGCGCGTAGGCGGTCAGCGCCACCGTAGGCCAGCTCCTGTCATTCATCGCCGCCGAGCCCACTAATTGGCCGAGAAAGAATTTACGAGAAACCCCAAGGGCCAGTGGGCGGCCTGACACTCTGATGTCTTTTAGATGCTTAAGGATGCGGAGGTTGTGTGTGGCGGTTTTCCCAAATCCGATGCCTGGGTCGAAGACAAGCTGGTCCGGAGCAATTCCGTCAGCCTGGCAAAGGGTGAGGGTGTCTGAGAAAAACCTGCGGATGTCTGTTGCGACGTTCCCGTAAAAAGGAGCGTTTTGCATAGTCTCGGGATTGCCCTGCATGTGCATGACGATCGCTCCCGCCCGCGTTTCGCGGATAAGCTGGCGCATCTGTGGGTCTTGTAGCCCGCTCACATCGTTGACGATGGTGGCGCCAGCGCTCAATGCTGCCCGGGCCACGGAAACTTTCCTCGTGTCGACTGATATGAGCGCCTGGGTTTGGGTCGTCAGCGCTTTGATGACGGGAATGACGCGCCGTAATTCTTCTGCTTCATCCACCGGAGTCGCTCCAGGTCGGGTCGATTCGCCGCCAATATCAAGGATGGCAGCGCCCTCCTGGTGCATTTGAATGCCATGGGCGATAGCTCGATCCGGATCCACCCAGGAACCGCCATCCGAGAATGAGTCCGGGGTAAGGTTGAGCACGCCCATCACGACGGCGTGATTGCTCAGATCGAGGACACAGTTGCGGAAGCTCCAAAACATGGGTGAGAAGGCGGGGCCTTTGGGCACTGACTCGCGGTGTGAGTCGTTGCTGCGAAGCGCTGGGCTGTTTATCTCATAGGGGATGCAGACAGCAACTCCACCGGCACCTCCCTCGCAAAATTCCTGCACGCCTGCATCGAACCCGTATGAAAGTGAGCGGCTTCTGAACGAATACCTTCTCTTCCATTTCGGCATGCCCGAGGAGATTCTGCCCGAGTCGATCGGGCCTCGGGAAAGTCTGGGTTATCCGGTGCGTTGCGTTCAGGAGTGTGTCGACGCGACAGCGGCGCATGACGGGACGGCTTTGGACCTTGGATGCGCTGTGGGCCGGTCGACTTTTGAGCTGGCCCGAATTTGCCGGAAGGTTGTGGGGATCGACTATTCACAAAGGTTTGTAGACGCCGCCGAGCAGGTTCGTGTTCATGGAAGTCTGGCTTATTTCAGGTCTGACGAAGGCGATTTGTGCACCCCTCTGATTGCCCGGTTGCCGAAGGGCGTAGACTCTCAACGGATTCGGTTTGAACAGGGGGATGCGATGACGCTTCGTCCGGATTTGGGAAGCTTTGACGTGCTGTTGATGGCCAACTTGATCGACCGCCTTCGTGCGCCCAAAAGCTGCCTCGAGCGACTCAAGGATTTAGTAAATCCCGGAGGTCAATTGGTTCTGACCTCACCGTATACTTGGATGCCGGAGTATACACCCAGGGAGAACTGGCTGGGAGGGTTTGAGCAGCACGGTCAGCGATGCGTCACTTTGGACGGACTGAAATCCGTCCTGGGTTCGGCGTTCGAGTTGACCGGGGTGCGTGACTCACCCTTCCTGATTCGTGAGCATGCGCGCAAATTCCAGTGGAGCCTCGCACAGGCATCCGTATGGCGGAGGAAATGCTAATGGACTGGGAAGCGGCTTATCAGCAAGGCGACATGCCTTGGAACAAAGGAACGTATGCTCCTGAGCTCGACTTTGTGCTTCCAGAGGGACTGCTGGCAGGATGTGTGTTGGTACCCGGATGTGGCTTGGGCCATGATGCCCGAGCCATAGCGGCAGCCGGACTCGGAGAAGTTCTGGGACTCGATGTGGCGCCCAGTGCGGTGATTTCCGCGAGCCAAATTCCCGGGCCGGTCAATCTTCGGTTTGAGCTCGGAGACCTGTTCTCATTGCCACAGGGCTTAACGGCCAGGTTCGATTGGGTTTGGGAGCACACGTGCTTTTGCGCCATTCCGATGGAAATGCGGGACTCGTATGTCGAGGCGGTCTGGAAGGCACTACATTCTGGCGGGCAATTATTGGGGGTATTTTATCTCGATCCCAAAATGGACGAGCGGGAGTCGGGGCCACCTTTTGGGGTCACCCGTCGAGAGCTCGATCAGTATTTTGGAGCACGATTTGAGGTGGCGCGAGAGTGGGCGCCACGTGCTGCTTTTCCCGGGAGAGAGGGACGCGAATGGGTACGATTAATGCGCCGCCGGGAATAGCATAGGGATTGGTTGGGCTGTAAATGGATCGCACGGGGAAAGCACTTCCACGCAGTGTCTGGTTGGCGGGCCGCCTGAAAGTCGCCACCGTACTACTGACCACATTGAAGCCTCGGAACTGCGCGGGGTAGTTTATCCGCTCGGCTTCTATCGCAGCACTTGGGCAAAAGGGGGCGGGGATTATTGGAGATTTCTTCCCGTTGCCTCTCTTGCCCATGTGTCTGCAGCGAGAATGGCGTCAAGCGTCGGATCCGCGTCAAGCGTATGGCCTACCATGGTGGCTTCCACACTTTTCCAAATCATCGGAAAGGTGCATCGTCCGTGAAGGAATGCTTCGACGGCCACTTCGTTGGCTGCGTTCAGAACTGCCGGAAGTGTGCCCCCAGCTTCACCTGCCCAGCGGGCCAAGTTTAGCGCTGGAAAATCTGCTGTCCGGGGAGCTTCGAATTCGAGTTTCGAGAGACGGGAAAAATCCAAAGGCGGCAGGCGATTGGGCACCCGTTCCGGCCACGTGACTGCGTATTGAATGGGGAAACACATGTCGGTCGCCGACAGTTGGGCGAGAATTGAACTGTCCACAAATTCCACCATCGAATGGACGATACTTTGCGGGTGGACAACCACTTCCACCCGGGCCATTGGGATATCAAAGAGCCACCTGGCCTCGATCATTTCCAGTCCCTTGTTAAAAAGGGTTGCCGAGTCGATGGATATTTTGCGGCCCATTTCCCAAGTCGGATGCTTGAGCGCCTGGGCGGGTGTAACGGTCCCAAGTTGTTCGGTAGGCCATGTCCGGAACGGTCCGCCGCTGGCAGTCAGTAAAAGGCGGGACACCTCTTCTGGTCGCCGTCCTTCCAGGCACTGGAAAATTGCGTTGTGTTCACTGTCGACGGGCAGAACTCGCACGCCTTTCCTTCGGGCCGCCTCCATGACAACGGCGCCCGCCATGACGAGAATTTCCTTCGATGCGACTGCGATATCCTTTCCGGCTTCGATTGCCGCGAGAGCGGGCCTTAACCCGGCCGTTCCGACAATCGCGATCAGAACCAGATCGGCCTCCGGTAATGTGGCTAGAGCGCAAAGGCCGCTTTCACCTTCCAGAATTTCCGTCTCGTGCGCTCCTAAAATCTGTCTAGCAAGTTTGGCGGCATCAGGGTCGAAAAGCGCTGATACAAGAGGCTTCCAACGAAGCACTTGTTCGGTAAATGTGTCGACGCTTCTAGCGGCTGCGAGGCCTACAACTTCCATCCGGTCAGGTATATCTTCCGCGACCTTGAGAGCGGATTGGCCGATGGAACCGGTGCAGCCAAGGATCACCACGCGGCGTCGGCGCGAGTTACTGGGGGAAGGGGGAGCAGAGTGCATCAGGTGCCGAGGGTGATACGGAGATAAACGTATAGGATCGGTCCCGTGAATAGTAAGGAATCGATGAGGTCCATGGCCCCGCCGATTCCTGGCAGGAAATGCCCCGAGTCTTTGATGCCGGTGGAGCGTTTGACTACGGACTCAGCCAGATCTCCCAGAACGGCCACAATGCTAAATCCCAATCCCAAAAGAACACCATGGGTCGGAGTGATCAGGGCTAGCTGAGTTGGGAAAAGTTTTAAGAGGCCGAGGGATCCTACTGTTGAAAGGGCGAGAGCGCCGGCGAATCCCTCCCAAGTCTTTTTGGGCGAAATGTGTGGAATCATTGGATGTTTTCCAATCAAGGATCCGGTGATGTAAGCTCCACAGTCCGAGAATTTTGTGACAACCGCTAGGAACAGGAGGTAATAGTGTCCTGTGAGTGTGCCGTCGCCGGTGCGTGGAGTAAGATAGATCAGCTTGGCGGTAAACGTCGCCAGAAACGGAATGTAGGCGAGGCCGAGGAGTGTGTAGGCGATGGTCGCCACAGGGAGTGGCTCTGCGGATTTACGGGCAATTTGCCGTACGAATACCCAAAGGATACTCAGGGCAAAAGCGGCGGATTCAAATTGAACCGCTAAGTCACACCCCCATTGCCGGGCGAAAGCCAGCGACCCCAGGCAGAGGCTCGTACCGAGAAACATTCCGGTTCTCTTGAAGTGCGGAAGGCCTGCCGCAGTCAGCATCTGATAGAATTCCCAAAGCCCCCGCAAAATGAGTACGCCCAACAGGAACCAAAACCCGGGCTCGTAAGCCCAGTTCATAGTGGCCCAGCAGATGGTCCAGAGCGCTAGCGAACTGGTCAGTCGGGAGAGGAAGACGTGAAATGCAGGACCCATGAGGCAGGCGGAGAGGCTTCCCAAGTCGTTCGCGGAATGCAAGAGCGCTCAACGGGTCCCCGAAAAGCCAAGTGGCGGCCGGTCTAGGGAACGGATGAACCCTGACGGCCGCCACTGTTTGAAATCACCGGCCCTAGGGTTGGGTGGCGATGACTTTCTCCGAGATCACACTCTGGCTGTTGGCCTCCGGTTTGGACTCCGAAGGTTTCGCGGCCGGAGGCCGGGGCTGCACTTTCCAGAAGGCTTTTGAATACTTGTCCCACTGGCTCAGGATTTCCTGGGCGCGGGCACTTCCTGTGAATTCAAGGTGCTTGCTGATAAGCTGTTGAAGGGGTATTTCGCTCTCCGCAGTGAGTCGTTCAATGACGACCAAGCCTGTGTTGTACTGGTCGGCAAAGCGTTCGTTCAGATCGAAGATATAGGCGCTTCCTCCCGTCATCCCTGCTCCGAAGTTCTTTCCGGTATCCCCAAGAATAACAAGCGTTCCCCCGGTCATGTATTCTGCACCATGGTCTCCGATTCCTTCGACCACGGCTACAGCGCCGGAGTTACGAACCCCGAAGCGTTCGCCGCCCCGGCCATTGGCGAACAAACGTCCGCCGGTGGCTCCGTACAAACAGGTGTTTCCGATGATCGAGTTTTCGTGCGGGGCAAATTGATGCTTGGCTGGCGGGCGCACCACGATCTCGCCTCCACTCATGCCTTTGCCCACGTAATCGTTGGCTTCCCCTGTCAGGGCCAACCGAACTCCCGGTGCAAGAAACGCACCGAAGCTCTGGCCCGCGCTTCCATCCAAGACGAGCTCCAGGGTTCCTTCCGGGAGACCTTCGTCACCCCATTGGTAACCGATTTCACCCGAGACCTTTGTCCCTACAGAACGGTTGGTGTTACGGACCTTGTATTTGAGCGAAATGGGACGCTGATCGGTGATGGCATCCTTGGCGTCCTGCAGTACGGCGTCGTCCAGCGGAGCCTCGTGGACTCCGTTGTTGCGGCTGCGAGTGCAGTAACGGGGTTGAGTGGGATCACTAGCTGTGACGTCTGACAGGAGACGTGAAAGATCGACTGTGTTTGCCTTCGGATGATCAGGTACATGACGCTGCTTCAGGAATTCAGGGCGCCCTATAATTTCATTGAGCGAACGAACTCCGATGGATGCAAGGATCTCGCGAACTTCCTCGGCAACTCCGTTGAAGAAATTGACCAACATGTCCGGGGTTCCTTTGAACTTTCCACGGAGCCTTTCATCCTGAGTGGCGACTCCCACCGGACACGTGTTGAGATGACACTGACGAACGTAGACACATCCGAGCGCGATGAGACCGGCGGTTCCGAAGTTAAACTCCTCCGCGCCAAGTGCCGCCGCCTGTACGATGTCGAGCCCGGTACGCATCCCTCCGTCTGTCCGCAAAACGATGCGGTCGCGAAGGTTATTCATCATTAGTACCTGTTGGGCCTCGGCCACGCCGAGTTCCCAAGGGGTTCCCGCGTGTTTTACCGAAGACAAAGGAGAGGCTCCTGTTCCTCCATCGTGGCCTGAGATCAGAACGATATCGGCGTGAGCTTTGGCAACTCCAGCGGCAACGGTTCCGACTCCAGCCTCTGCGACAAGTTTCACGCAAACCTTTGCTCTCGGGTTCACTTCCTTAAGGTCGTGAATCAGTTGGGCCAGATCTTCAAT
>CAMCYN010000116.1 GCA_945883955.1 Akkermansia muciniphila | reverse complement strand
AGAGGGCGAGTTTTTGTATGCCGGAGTGTGTTGGTCGAAAGATCCCGCCACGGGGAAAAGGGCGGCGCAGAGCGGTTTCACGGTGGTTTTGGACCGTTCGGATCGGGTGGTTTCAGCGCCAGGCGGAACCGAACCGAGATATGAGGATGGAAAGCTGCAAGCGTTGAGCCAGGCGCCGGAGAAGGTATTTCAACATGGGCACGACGTGTGTCCCGATTCCCGTGGAAACCTGATTGTGTGCCAGTGGAATGCCGGGAAGACGTACCCGGTACGGCTCGTAAAAGTGTAGGCCTCGGGGGGGGAAGGGCCTTCGGGTTCCCAGGGGGCCGCACCGCAGTTAACTGCTCCCCCTTTTATAACCGACCACCCAGGCGTTTCGAACGGCCCAGCCCCGTTTTAAGGCCGGGACACGAACAGCGATTCGATCTTTGCGGCCAGGATAAAATCGCTCTCGGTCAGGCCATCCACCTTGTGCGTCCAGAGCGTGAGCCGAACCCGCCCCCACGCCAAATAGATATCCGGGTGGTGCGAATGCGCTTCCGCAATCGAACCCACGAGATTGGTAAACTCCAGCGCCTGCCGGAAATCGGGAAAGCTGAATTCTTTGTCCAAATGATGCTCGCTAATCACCAGCCAGTCATGACCGAGTTCCGCGGCCAGGGCTTGCAGCGCCGGGCCGGTTAATGCCGGAACGTTGCCCTGGCAGGCTATACATTCCTTGGCGGCCAAAACTTCGCATGTGTCCATAATTGGGTCCGTTTTTGGGGGATAATACCCGGATGCATTCTTCTGTCCCTCCTCCTTTCTTCGCCCCAGAGGAACGGGCTGGTCGCCTGCGTTCATGTTCAAGTCCCAGGCAGCAGGGCGTCGCCCATTTCCAGCCGTCATCCCACGCAAACTCGTACTGCTCGTATTAATCCGCCCGAGCGCCGTAGTGCAGCCTTTCCCCTCGTAACATCCCACACTGAGTGATGTCGTCAGACCCGTATGAAGCCCCTCATCCCCTCCCTCACTACCCTCGTGATTGCCGCTGTCGGAGCCGTCGCCGCCGAGAACCCGGCCAAGGATACCCCGCCTGCCAAATCCGCCCCGGCCGCTCCCGCCAAGAAGCCGGACTATGTTCCGCCAACACCCACGCTCACCGATGTCGCCTACGGCACACACACCAAGCAGGTGCTGAACTTTTGGAAAGCCGACTCGGACAAGCCGACTCCACTCATTTTCTTTATTCACGGAGGCGGCTGGGGGGCGGGGAACCGCACCAGCGGCCTTGCCGGGGTTCTGCCCGACGCCCTCAAGAACGGGATCTCGGTGGTGTCTGTGGAATATCGCTTTATCTCGGAAGCCACGGCAGACGGCCTCGTGCCACCCGTCAAAGGTCCCATGTTGGACTGCGCCCGGGCCCTGCAATTCGTCCGGAGCAAGGCCCAGGAGTGGAATCTCGACAAAACCCGCATCGGGGCCAGTGGCGGTTCAGCGGGCGCGTGCACCAGTCTCTGGCTTGCCTTTCACGACGACCTGGCCGACCCGAAGAGTGAGGACCCCATCGCCCGCGAATCGACCCGCCTGTTCTGCGCGGCGGTGTCCGCACCACAAACAACCCTCGACCCAAGGCAGATGCGCGAATGGACGCCGAACAGCAAATACGGCGCTCATGCCTTCGGCATCAAACCCGACCCGGCAAAGAAACAGCCCACCTTCGATGCCTTCGTCGAAAGCCGCGACACCATCCTGCCCTGGATCAAAGAATATTCCCCTTACGAACTCGTGAGCGGAAATGATCCCCAAGTGGGACTTTATTTCAGCACCCCGCCGGCCATCGGCATGGATCAAGCCGACCCCACTCACTCCGCCAACTTTGGCGTTAAGCTCAAAGAACACTGTGACGAGAACAAAGTGCCCTGTGAACTGGTTTACCCCGGCGCCCCGGACGTGCGGCACCCGACGACATTCGCCTTTCTCCTGGATGCGCTTAAGGGAGAGCCGCGTAAGTAGCCCCCAGGCTCTCCTCCCTGCCCCGGCTGGCTTGCAGCGAAAAAGCGGCACGCCTTAGGGGGCCGGTTAGGGGCCGGGAGCGTCGTGCGGAAGACAGCGTGGGAGGTGAACACGAGGGCCGGCGCCCAAAGACGGACGCTTAAAATTGAGCCATCTCCCAAAAGTGGCAAACCAAATACCACTTATGGGAAACACCCCTGCTCCCGCGCTGTTTGATCGAATCGGTGGCGAAGCCGCCCTCACCGCTGCTATCCCCATTTTCTAAAAAAAGGTCCTCTCCGATACGCGTATCAACGGCTATTTCGAGGGAATCCCGATGGAACGTTTGATGGGACACCAGAAGGCGTTTCTGACGATGGTTCTGGGAGGCGCAAAGCAATATAGCGGTCGCGGAATGCGCGCAGCCCATGCCGGGCTCGTAGAACGCGGACTGAATGAGTCGCACTTCAACGCAGTCGCGGAAAACCTCGTGGCCACCCTTCAGGAACTCGTAGTTGGTCAGGCCGAGATTGAGGAAATAGTGGCGATTGTGCTGACCACCAAAAACGACGTACTCGGTCTCTAAGGCCGGAGGGTTGTGGGTCTGCCCCGGGGCGGCACAAGTGTGCCCGGGGTCGATCCTAGGCTCCCACCTGCTCCACTTGAGGTCCCTTTGGGAAGCAGACACGTCCGGCCCCCGATTCCGCCTCCTCCAGACCTTTCCCGTAGAGGCCAGTCACTGTGCTGAATCTAAGATTCACGCGAATTCGCAACAGACGGAACTCGGTGGCGCAGTCCGGAGGAACCGCTGGGGGGGTGCATGGAAGCGATTGAAAATTATGCAAATCCTATTAAACTATACAACACACGCACAACACACGCACAACATACGCACAACATACGCACAACACACCAGACCGTAGGCCGCAACAATCCGTAGCTTATCCGCATAATTAATTTTCAATTAAATTAACCAATGCAACACACCCCAGATGCCTGATAGGCCCTTATCAGGCCATTAATAACCCGAATCCTTTCAAGTTCCGGAGCCCTCCTATGCCAGGTCCCATTAACTTAATAACAGCGAATAGGTGGCGAATCCTTGTCGTTGAGGACGATCAAACGAATGCCCCACTCATCCAATCTCAGCTGGTTCAATTAGGATATGAGCTCGTGGGGCACACGGACAAGGGGGAGGAATCAGTGGAGCTTGCGGAGCGGTTACGCCCGGACCTGGTATTGATGGACATCCGTTTGGCGGGAGACGTGGACGGCATACACGCAGCAAGTGTGATTGCCGATAAGTTGGCTTTGCCTGTGGTCTTTCTTACTGGGAATTCCTCAGAGCCAATGCTCATGCAGGCTCAGACCGCCAATACATCCGGATTTGCCATTACGCGAATTTCGAAGAATGACTTAAGGTTCGCCATTGAGATGGCCATCCACAAACACAAGACGGACATCATGTTGCGGGAGCAAGCCGCAGAAATTCTCGAGATCAACACCGAGATGGCGAACCAGCGATTCGCACTAGAGCAGCACGCGATTTTTGCGATCACGGATCTGAAGGGGAACATCACCTCTGTGAACAATAAATTTTGTTCTATCAGTGGTTATTCCAGACGGGAGTTGCTGGGACAAAATCACCGCCTCTTAAACTCAGGATTCCATCCCAGGGAGTTCTTCGCGGATTTGTGGTCCACGATTAGACGGGGCAGTGTGTGGCACGGAGAGATTTGTAACCGGGCGAAGGATGGTCGATTGTATTGGGTGAATTCCACCATACTTCCCTTGCTGGATTCCCAAGGGATCGCTTATGCCTATGCGGCCATCCGAGCCGATATTACCGAACGAAAAACGGCGGAAGCCGAGCTCCTAAAGAGTCAGGAGTTTAGTCTGTCGATTTTGAATTCGGTGACTGCGGAGATCGCGGTTTTAGACGGGAACGGAGTGATCGTGGCGGTAAACAAACCGTGGCGCGATTTCGCAATTTTAAATGGGGAGCTGGCGGGGGTGAGCGCCGAGAACACCCAGGTTGGCAGCAACTACTTGGAGGTTTGCCAAACGAGCTCCCTGGTCAGTTCGGACTCCGACGCAGAGAAGGCCTACGAAGGGATCAAGGCGGTGATTGATCGGTTATTGCCAAGTTTCAGTTTGGAGTACACGTGGCATTCCCTCACAGAGAAGCGGTGGTTTCACTTGAGCGTGACTCCTTTAGCGGGAACCGAGCATGGCGTGGTGGTGAGTCACTCGAATGTCAGTGAGCAAAGGCTCGCGGTGGAAGCCAGACGCGTGAGCCAGGAGCGCTTCCGCGCAATTTTTGAGTATGTCGACGTAGGTCTCTTTGAAACGACTCCAACGGGGCACATTACTCGGGTAAACCCGTATTTTTGCGCGTTACTGGGTCAGTCTGCGCCGACATTCGTCGGGCGTCATTGGCAGGAAATCGTGGCTGGGCAAAAGGTGGGTCAAAACCAGAGGCCACCTGTGCAACACTCTCTCGAATTGCAAATTGTCCGGAGCGATGGCTCGGTATTTTGGGGGCTTCTGTCCGGGAGTACCGAATTGGACGAAACCGGGCAAATCGTTGGGGGCATTTGTACACTCCAGGATATCACCAAGCAGATTGAAGCTCGGGCCACGTTAATGGAGTTTGCGGCCGAACTGGAGCTCAAGGTCAGTGAGCGTACGGTGGAGCTCTCTCAGCGAAATCGCGAGGTGCAAGCACTGCTGCAGGCTGTTCCGGATACCGTGGTGCGGCTGAAAAAGGACGGAACCATATTGTACACTCAGCGCGCCCATAATGGAGAGGATCAGGAAGGACCAGGAGTTGGCCCGCTTCCGTTAGATCCAGATGATTTCCCCGACGAACTCCGCGTAGTGGGTTTACGGATCGGTCTCCGGGCCATTGCGGAAAATGGCACCGTCATGGAGGAGGCGGAAGCCCTCCTCGATGAGGTGAAAACGACGTTCGAACTCCGAGCGGTCTGCGTCGGAACGGAGGAGGTAGTGCTGTTTGTGCGCGACATCACGGAACGAAAACTCCGGGAGGCAGAAACTGCGGCGATGCTGGAAATGGAACGGGAGGTTTCGGAGATGAAAAGCCGCTTTGTCTCGATGACCTCCCATGAGTTCCGGACACCAATGACGGCCATTAAAGGAGCCGTGGACATTCTTAAGAATCACCGGGCCCGATTAACTGACGAAAAGTTCGAGGCTCTTTTTAATCGAATCAACACGGCCTTGGCCCGAATGACTGACATGATCGACTCGGTTTTGCTGCTGAGTCGTATGGATGCGAATCATGAAGCAAGGCCGTTGGAAGTCGTCGCCTTGGGCGGGCTTTTGGACGCTGTGGTGGAAGAGTCGCGGATTGGGGATCACGGCGATCACCGCTTTGAATTAGAGATCCAGTTGGATGACGTCCCATTTTTCAGTGACCAGCAAATGCTGCATCATATCCTCTCGAATCTGCTCAGTAATGCGGCTCGCTACTCACCGAAAGGGTCTCTGGTGCGCTTGCGGGCCGAGGCGGATGAGGAGACGGTACGGTTCCACGTGCAGGATGAGGGCATCGGGGTGCCCGAGGCGGACAGAGCCCGAATATTCGAGTCGTTTGAACGCGGGTCGAATGTGGGAACGGTCAAGGGGACAGGGCTTGGACTGAATATTGTGAAACGTATGACGGAGAGTCTTCAGGGAACAATCTCCGTGGAACCGGTGGCGGCAGGCGGCAGCCGCTTTACCGTCGTCTTGCCTCGCCTTCCGGCACTTCAACCTTCCGCATGAACATGACAGGTAAACCCACAATTTTGATCGTCGAGGACGATGATGCCATCCGCGAAAACCTCGCCGAAATGGTCGAGCTCAATGGATTCCATGTCATCGTAGCAGAGAACGGTTTAGACGGGTTTGCCGTCGCAAAAAGAGAGCTTCCCGCGTTGGTCCTGACAGACGTGGGTTTGCCTGGAATGACAGGATTTGAGCTCTTGGAGGCGTTTAACCGCGATGAGGATTTACGCGAAATTCCAGTCATTGTGATTACGGCCAGAATGGACCGAGCGAGTACGCGCCGTGGAATGGATCTGGGGGCGCAGGATTACATCACCAAGCCGTTTGAGGAGGAGGAGGTATTGCGATCGATCACCACTCGGCTGGAGCGGTCCGCGCCAGGCGCTGACAAACCGCTTTCCAGAGAGGAGTTCCGTGACCTATTCCATCACGAAGCGCTGATGCCCGGTCGGGACATCAAAATAGGCACCGTCACGGTCGCCTTCACCGATTTACGCGGTTCGACGAAAATGTATCACGAGCTGGGAGACACCCCGGCTTTAGACCGAGTTCTGGGATATTTTGAAATCCTGCGTTCCTGCATAGTTGCGGAACAGGGCCTGGTGACCAAAACCATCGGGGATGCGGTGATGGCAATTTTTCGTCACCCCGCAGCGGCGCTGAGGGCGCTTTCGAAGGCTCAGCAGCAACTCAAAGCAGAGCATGGTCTCGATTTGAGGGCCGGCGTTCATGTGGGGCAGTGTCTTTCGGTGAAAATCGAGAGTCGCCTCGATTACTTCGGCTCCAGTGTCAATTTTGCGGCCCGTCTGGAGGCCGAGGCCAGAGACAACGATTTCGTGATTTCCGAAGCGGTTCGAAAGGATCCGGAAGTGGAGGCGCTTCTGAGCTCGGGAGTATTTTTGAGCGAACCCTTCCGTGCAACGCTGAGAGGGTTTGGCGAGACGGTGTTTGATCTGAGCCGAGTCACCTTGGCGGCGCCGGCCTCCCTGCCGGCTGGCTCCATCGACGCGGCCTGTCCGGTTCCCCTACCTGAAACCCAAAATCAAGCCCCTGTTTTTTGACAAGCGAGACTCCCAGCTTGAGGGCGACGCAGTCCACCTGACCTCCAACAGCCAATCCAATCCACACACAAACAGAGATTTAAGAATTATGAATATCTTAATCATCGAAGACGAGCAGCCCATCCAGGAGACCTTGCGGGAGATTTTGGAGTTGAATGGGCATACCGTAGTGATCGCGAACGATGGCGGCACAGGCATCAGCCTTGCGGAGAATCTCCCTGATATCATTTTGTGCGACATCGGACTGCCTGACATGGATGGGTACGAAGTGCTTGGAGCTATTCGCCGGATGCCAGCATGTGCCGACATCCCTTTTATTTTTCTCACCGCTCGGGTCGGGCGTGAGGATTACCGGCGCGGCATGTCTCTCGGGGGCGATGATTACATCACCAAACCATTCTCTGAGGAGGAGATCATAGAGGCCATCAACGCACGGATTAAGCGGCAGCAACCCCTTCGCGAACGGATCAAGGGCTTGATTGAAGAGCGGCAGAATGTCTCCGGAGCAAGGTGGTCGCATGAATTGCTGACCCCCTTACACGGAGTCTTGGGCGGGCTCGAATTAATCGAGATGGAGGTAGATACCATTAAACCCGAAGAGCTGAAGCCGTTGCTGGGAATGATCCGCGTAAGTGCCGAGCAGCAGTTGGATTTGGCCCAGAAGCTCATGTTTTATTACGAGCTCGAGCACAGGAAAACGACAGCCAAACAACATAAGGTGCAGCACTGTGACGTCGCGGCGGCGATCGCGCTTGGCGTCAAGCGCGCGGCGAGCAAACAACACCGCCCCAATGACATGTCCGTGCATTGCGAGCCGGGACAGATTTCTGTTTTTGAAGGTTTCTTTATCACGGCGATCGCGGAGGTGGTAGAAAACGCCCTTCAGTTTTCAAAAGCAGGGCAGCCGGTTTCGGTGACAGGAGTGTGTCGAGACGACCGGTACCTGATTGAAATCACAAATCACGGTTTAGGAATGACGGCGGAACAATGCTCCGGTGTGGCCCCCTTCAAGCAATTCAATCAAAAACAACTGGCGCAGAAAGGGTTGGGCCTTGGTTTGTCTATTGCGAGATCCGTGGCGGAATTGGCTGGAGGACACCTCACCTTACAGCCAATGAGCGAGGGGGGACTACTTGTTAGATTTGACTTACCTCGTATCTGAACTGAAGCGGCTTATCCGAAATTTTATGGTTTGATCGCAAAGCTCCCTACGGACACCCAGGTTTGAGCCCCTGACTGGCACTTGGAAGCTCGGAAAGGCGCCGCAAGACATCACACCTCAAGCAACTCTGCTCCAATTTATTAAGTCACCATTGAGGCGGGATTAACTCGCCAAAAGTGTGTCCATGCGCTCAGCCAGAAACTTCAGCCGGGTCGCGTCCCCACCGGGAACTTCCGCAATGGCGTACCCTTCGTATCCGGCCTCATCCACCGACTTCATTACTGCCGCCCAGTTGACGTCCCCCTCGCCCAATTCCACACCAAACCCTTTCCAAAGCCCCTCGTCTTTGGCCTTTTTGCGGCTGAACTCTTTAATGTGCAAATTGCGGAGGCGTTTTCCCAGTATTCTGGGCCAGTGTTCCGGCCAGCTATTCACCACGCAGTTTCCGATGTCAAAATGCCAACCCACCCAGGGGCTGTTGATTTCATCCACGTACCGAACCGCTTCGACCGGATTCAAAATAAACTGATTCCACACGTTCTCGATGGCTATATGGCATTTCGCCAATTCCGCCGTTTCAATACAGCGCCGGATTCCTTCAATCGATCGGCTCCAACACTGGCCGTAATCGACCGCTTCGGAAACCACCCCAGGAACCAACAAAACCCGTGAACACCCCAATTCGCCTCCCTGGCGCAACGCCAACTGAAGTCCCCTGACCGTCTGTTCTCGTTTAGCCGGATCCGGATCTGACAAAGGAAACTTCCAATGGGGCGTACAAATAATTCCTGCCAGTTCCATTCCGCTAGCGGCCATGGCCTTCTGAATTCCCTCCACGGATAATGCATCATCTGGCAAATTGAGTTCGATCCCCGTGAAACCGGCGTCTCGTGCCATCAAAAACCGGTCCGGAAGCGATAAATCTTTACCGCCTTTGATCATTCCGAGATTAACCGCCTTCTTCAAAGCGCGCTTTTTAGGCGCACTGATGGACTCCATTCCAAGCGAATCTCGGGTGCTTGCAGCCACAGCCAATGCACCGGACAGCAGAAAATCACGTCGATTCATACTACACCCAAGCCGCATCCCGCTCAAACCTTAGTCCTCCATCTCCTTCCCACTATGATCGTAAGCACTACATTCTCCCTGGAAGGATATACTATCGTTGAATATAAAGGCCTTGTTCGTGGCATTATAGTCCGGTCCCCAACAATCACTCAGGGGATCCTGGGTGGCCTTAAAAATATCATTGGAGGACGTATCGGAGCCTACACCGAAATGTGTGAGCAAGCCCGACAAACGGCTTATGAAGAAATGATTGCCCAAGCCAGACGGCTCGGGGCCAATGCGATTGTGGGTGTGTGTTACGACGCTTCTGAAATAAAGGAATCCGCCACCGAGGTTCTCTGTTATGGGACGGCAGTCGTAATTTTGAAGGGGGCCTAGCTGCCAGCAATCAAACCAGCTCAGCTTGCTCTCCGGCCGTTTGAATAAACGGCCGGTTCTCAGCGAGCCGCCAAAAGCGTCCCAGTTTCCCGGACTTAAATCGGTTGATCCGCAGTGGCGGCCAACAACCTCGCGGTAAAACCTGAGTCAACGCGCTCAGATCCCCCTTCCACCCCACCACATACCAAGGGAGAACACTCCCGAACCCGCCAGACGAGCGGGTCGGAGCTCGATCAATTCAACTCAATCGACAAACTCGGAAGGGGCATTTCCATGAACCCCACGGCCCCGGTTGGAAGCAAGACCGAAGAGGACGGGAGGTCTTCAGCGGAGGAAACCTGAAAAGAATAGAGCCCCGAATCAGAGGGCTGGGTGAGAACCGAAACGGCTGAAACTGACTCCTCTGCCGGTTTTGGAGCGGCCGCTTTTGCCGAAGATCCGCCCGGATGCGTCGCCAAATTCCAAACCACCGGCGCGGCTACTGAAAAAGCCACACAGGCGGCAAGGCCGACTGCGGTGGCTGCGACCTTGCCCACATTTTGCCAGACCGACGACGGGAAATGTTCCAGCACCGCCTTCCGTCGGCTTTCATCCAGCGAAAACTCCTGCCATTGAACTTCCGATTCAAAGCCGAGTTCAAGCAAGCGGGCCATGTCAATCATGGCGCACGCATCTTCACGGAGCGCCTCAGAACCCAACATCATCGACTCGACGTAAAGCCGCTCGCGGGGATCGAGCTCATTTAACGCGTAATCGGCAATATCCTGCTGAGTGAGGCGGTCTTTCATAAAGTAAATCTAAGCAATTTTGGTGAGATAGATAATTTTTTCTTCCCGGTCATCGCGCTCCATTTTGTCCCGAAGATTGCGCATCGCAGCGTTTAAGATGAATCCTACGTTACCAATGCTCAGGCCGGTAATTTCGCTGATTTCCTGGTACGAATGAAAGTGATGGAAGCGTAAGCGGACCACTTCTCGCTGGTTTTCCGATAGGTCTTCGACAAGTTCCATGAGCCGGGCCACACGCTCCTTGCGTTCCAATTCAAAAGCCGGAGATGGCTCATCTGAACGGCGCCCTTCAAATTCAGAGGATTCGACGTGGATATAACGCTCCTGGCCGCGCAGAACCTTCAGGGAACAGTTCCGGCAAACGGTAAAGAGCCACTGGGACAAGTGACCCTCGATCGCTTCCTGCTCCTGCTTAAACAGCCTCATGAAAGTATCTTGCACAACATCACGAGCACGCTCCAAGTCCCGTACAATACTGTACGAGTACTGAAGGAGAGGCTTCTCGTAACGTTCCATGGCACTCTGAACCCAGGCTGACTTCTTTTTTTGTTTTGATCCGAACATGTTCTAGGGGGATTGGGAGGGG
>CAMCYN010000115.1 GCA_945883955.1 Akkermansia muciniphila | reverse complement strand
TTGCGAGCCGGTCCCGATCACTGGCTGAACGGCAATTCGTACCGGGGAAAAACTCGAGGCTCCATTCCCGAGGCCGGCACGACCAAACCGGGTCAAGAACCCGAAAAGTGGCTTGGTTTTTCCATCGGCGAGAGGCCCACGGCCTGGATCGTAGCCGCTAAAGTCGTCAACTCCTCCCAAGAAGACATCACGGCCGACCAATACGGCTGGGATCCCACCCGCGGCCCGCGAGAAACGACCGGGTATATGAGGAGTTTTATCCAGTCTGGCAATCCCCCGGCCTCAGTCGATGGGACGGGCAAAGGCTGGTACACTCCCGACCTCTTTCCCAACGAACGACTCAGTCGGTGGCGCTTTTTCCAGGTCACCGCCAACACCGTCAATATTCAGCCCACCCTTTTTACTGTCCGCCTTCAGTATCAACACCCGAGCACGGCTCAGTGGATCACCTACGACGAACGCTATATCCAATGTGAAGGGGATTTCACCTCCCGCTTCGACTACCGCTATTCCCCCTCGGATCCCGATGGCTCGGGAAAAGCCTGGTACCCGTCCGACGACCACCAACGAGCCGGTCCCCTTCCCTGGCTCCACAACCCCACCACGATCGGTAGCAAAGTATACGGCACGGCCGAACTCCCTTACGGACACCCCCTCGTGAGCGCCTACGACCCGCGCACCTCCCGGTTCGGCCACCCTGTCACACCCGCTTTTGTCGGTTTTGCCTTCTTCGGAATTATGCCCGACTGGCCGGCCAGCCGCCTCCACGATCGCTGGGTGGATCCACTGCCCAGCCCAGACGGCAAGCTGTCCGGCTACCCATTCCCAAATTCGGGGCCACTTTCCCAGACCAGCACCACACTGAGACCGGCCAGCTTCTCCCCACGCCACACAGCCTCCCTAATGGTACCCGGAGGTTATTCAGGAACCGCTTCCGACCCAAAACTGCTCGGCTGGTTCCCAAACCAGATCTGGGATTCCGCCCAAACCAAAGTGATAAATCCAGGAACAGCCCCGAACAATCTCACCCCCTTGTCCCCGCCGCGTTTCGCTCACTCTCCCTGGCTGTGGGGCGGTCAACCCGGTAACCCCAACATTCTGCGTCCGGGCTGGCTGGTCGAAAACCAGGCCACCCCCCTCCACCAGTACTATGCCGACCCAGACGATATCGTCCGCCGTGCCTCAGGCGCCTATGCCACAGCGTCCATTTACTCCCCGTCGGCTCCCATCTCCCCCGACGAAGCGGGATTCGCGCCGGCACAGTCCCCTCTCGATCCCAAACGACAGGGCCGACCCGTGATTCTAAACCGTCCATTCCGCTCGGTGGCCGAAATGGGTTACGCGTTTCGCGGCACCCCGTGGAAACAGCTCGATTTCTTTACTCCGGAAAGCGGCGATGTCGCCCTGCTGGACGTCTTCTCCGTAGGCGAACTGCCTCCGAGCGGTCCCTTAGTCGCCGGGAAAATTAATCTCAACACACGACAACCCCCGGTTCTACGTGCCCTTCTCAATGGTGCGCTCAAGGACGAATTCAATCTCTCATCTACCCTCGCTAGCGGTTCTTCGGGCGAAGCGGACCTGGCCGGCAAGGCCCTCCTCCAACACACTCTCGGTTCTCGCCCCTGGGAGGGACCCCTCACCAATCTCAGCGACCTCACGGGCCGACTCTTGGGCAAAAATATCAATCCCGCTCCTCCGCCACCCGGCCTGAGCCACTCTACCCCCTACTACACCTTCACCATTCCTGGGGATCGCCCCGGGAGCGGCGCATGGAGCTACTCAGGATTCTCCACCGCACTGGACGGTGTTTTCCCAAAATCACCCGATCGCAAAATCCAACGCCTCCGCGAAAGTGTGCTTCGGGCCCTGGTCGATTCCGGACAAACCCGGGTCTGGAACCTGATGCTGGATCTAATCCTGCAGACGGGCAAATACCCCGAGTCCGCCAAGGGCGGTGCAGACTTTGTCGTCGAATCCGAAAATCGGGTCTGGCTTCACCTCGCGCTGGATCGCCTGACAGGGGAGATTCTGGACCAACAAATGGAGTGGATTTCCGAATAAGTAAGGCGCCACATCATTCCGAACTTTCTAAAACCAGTGGCCCCGACTCCGCTCCCCGGATCGGAACCCCTATTTGAGCCAAGCTTTCAACCTAGAGAAAACGCCCCGGGAAACGATTTTCGCAGTTTGCCGGGCCTCCCCTCCGAGACCCCCTTGCACAAACTGGCCCGGGTCGGCAGACGCTTAGCCCTATTTCACCGACAGACTTGTCAGTTTCAGGTTCCGGTACGCCACCGGACCATGATCTCCCTGCAACCGGATCGGGCCGGTAGCCTTCTCGTCTTTGCCGCCGCCGCGAGTCGGACCGGTGGCTTCGACATTCTCATGCACCACCCGGCCGTTGTGCACCACTTTGACAAACTTCGCATTGGCCACCTTTTTCCCGTCCGAATCAAATTTGGGGGCCAGAAACGTGATATCAAAACTCTGCCATTCTCCCGCAGGTTTACTCGCGTTCACCGACGGCGCAGCCCCTTCAAACCCACGTTTGGCCGCATCGTCCCACCGTTCGTAAATTGCAGCGCAATCATGCACATTTTCAACGGCTTTTCCGTAACTATCCAGTACCTGCACTTCATACCGGTTCTGAAGGTAGATCCCAGAATTTGAACCCTTCGGCACACAAAACTCCACGTGTAACTGACAATCTCCAAACTCGGCAACGGTCGTAAGATCGGTCGTCTTGGCGGCTGCGCTGTTTAATAAAACCCCTTGGCCATCCGTCGCTACGAACCCTTTTGGGTTCGCTTCAGACAACACCACACTCTGTACCGCACCCCAAGTCCCTGTGGGCTGTTTCCACCCGCTTAAATCACGCCCATTAAAAAGCTCACCCTCCGAGCCAACGGCCGACGGAACGTCTGCAGCCAAAAGGGAGCCTGCCGAGAGTATCATCCCGCAAAGAAAAAGGGGGGAGTTCATATAGGTAATCATTCTTACCAGCACACAATCCGGCCCCGAGAAATTCCTTAGAAGACCGTCCCTCCACCATTCCGGCCCCATCTCTCCAAAGCACTCAAACAAAAACACAAGAGCCCATCCAACCGGACCGTCGGCGACTGCCGATGGCTCCCTTTTTTTCAACCACTACCCATTTTCTGTATCCATCCAGCGTCCCCGCGCTGCGCTCCTGAACTGCATCCAGCGTCAAGTCGCTCAGAAGGTTTAACGCATGACTCCCACCCCTTCCCTCGATTCCCTCGCAAGTACCTACCTCGATGTCTCCATTTCACCCGAGCATCTCCTCCTGCTCGAGCAGATGCTGCTCTCCGATCCGCCCACACATTAGACAATCCGCCAAGCCGTCTCGGCAACAGCCACGCCATGCACGACCCCTGTCCGGCGAAATCTACCAGTCGGAAACCGACTCCACCAGATCAGCCGGACCAAAAGCCTGATGGCCCGCCAGAACGCGACGGAGGGCTTTGACTAAAAAACTTGGGACGTCTCCCTTACTCAGATAACCCGACGCACCAGCCTCCCGAGCCCGCACACCGTAAGCCGTGATGTCATGCATCGATAAAATCACCACGGGCATCTTGGGATATTTTCCGGTCAGTAGGCGCGCCAGTTCAATGCCGTCAATGTCGCCCTTGATCGAAATGTCCAGCGTGACGATGTCCGGTTGGGTGGCCTCGATCCACTCCAGAGCGGACTCCGCACTGTCCGCACTGCCGCAAATGACAAAGTCGGGTTCATCTCCAAGCACATACTTTAACCCCATGATCATCAGCCGATGATCGTCCACCAGAAACACCTTGGTCGAACTAGGTAACGGGGAGGAAATGGCGTCGCTCATAAATTCACAGAAGACCGGCCAGAATAGGTCAACGATTCACCAGGAATCGACGACAAACAGATCCCGGCAGTTCGCCTTCAATTCCCCCGTACAAGCCGGATGTCGACCTCCCGCTCCACATATCTCCACTCTAGAGTGGCCCGAAGCGCAGCGAGCAAATCCTCAAAAGCCGCGCCGTCGGCAGGGGCAAATTCAAACCAGGTCAAAAAATCAAACGGCTCTCCCAAATCCCTGCAATGATGCAACTTCCGAGCAATCGCAGGCAAATACCGCAGGCCGATAGCAATGTGGGAGGAACGCTCCTCGAAAACTTCCCGACGTTCCTCCTGGGTCAAAGCCCACCATTGCGCGGTTTTGAGAATAGGAATCAGTGCCGCGCAAGTCGCCTCGGGACGTCCAAGGGGTGGTTGAACGCTCACAAGAGACACCTGCTCAGCGCGATTTACATACCGCTGGTTACTAGTCACCCCGCGCAACATCCAACTCGCACCTTCCGGCAACGTCCCGAGGGACTCGTTGTAAATCTGAACGCAACCCGGGGTCTCTAACCCGGTCCCCACGCAGGCTTGAACCGAAACCACCTTCCATGGACCCGCAACCCCTCCGGCGAACGTATAGAATCGATTTTCCATATCCAAAATTGAACAAGACCTTCCCTGTCGACCATCTGCAATAATCCTGCAGGGACAAAAATGGGCCAGTGACGTCCCGTATGGCCCCTCTTAACGCCCACATTGCGCGCAACTCAAATAGGCGTCGGAGCAACCCGGAGTCTTTTTGGTGAAAAAAAAACGCGCCAGAGATCCCCCAACCCTGCCGTGACTTAGATTGCCCAAAACAAGCCAAACGCCTGTAACTTATTCTTGCCATCCGATTACAATTTGCGATTTATCATAACCTTACAAATGGCTAAACCAAATTACTCATTCGAAAAACGACAGAAAGAAATCGCCAAGAAAAGAAAGAAGGAAGAGAAGCTCAAGGAGAAGGCTCACGCGAAACTTAATCCGCAGGCCGAACCCGAAGCGGTGTCGCACACGGCCGGAGTCGACCCCGATGAGTCCGAACCCACTCCTCCTGCGCAATAATCCGTTCCCGCTCTCACCCTCAATGGGTCCCCCTACTCCCCTCCTTTTCAAGGTGACTCATGGGACACGGGGCCCTCAGGGCGGTTTACCAGACCAGTCTGTCCGCCTGTTCTCCCGCGGAACTTTCTGACCCTCGCAGCGAATCCTGCAGGTCATTTCTTTTGTCCGCCCAGCGCGGAGTGTCGTCCTCTCGGAACGATACCTGCCCCCTCCCCTCCTCTTGGGAGCCTCCCAAATCCTTCCGTTCTCTCAGAACCGGTCTGCGCTCAACCCGGATTGTCTATTTCCGGAGATTCACTCAGATTCGCCTCCCCCGGTTTCCTCGCTCGTCCGCCCCAACAAACCGCCCTCTTTACAGTAGACCTTTTGTTATGTCCTCCTCCCCGCTCCCCACCGGTGACGCTTCCTCGGCCGCTTTCCTCGTAACCGCCCATCAGCGGATCCGCACAGAAATGGCCAAGTTCATCGTAGGCCAAACCGAGGTGGTCGATTTGTTGCTAATCGCGATTCTGGCCGGCGGTCACTGCCTGCTAGAAGGTGTACCGGGCCTCGCAAAAACGGCCATCATCCGTTCGCTGGCCCAGACCATGCAACTTTCCTTCCGGCGCATCCAGTTCACCCCGGACCTGATGCCGGCCGACATCACTGGCACGGACATCATTCAGGAAGACCCCACCACGGGCCACCGACGGTTCGTTTTTCAAAAGGGCCCAATCTTCAGCCAAATGCTTCTGGCTGACGAAATCAACCGCACCCCAGCCAAAACCCAGGCCGCTCTCCTCGAAGCCATGCAGGAACACGCCGTGACTGCCGGCGGCCACACCCTCCGTCTGGAAGAACCGTTCTTCGTACTCGCCACCCAAAACCCCATCGAGCAGGAGGGCACCTATCCGCTGCCCGAAGCCCAAAAGGACCGCTTCCTGTTTCATTTGCTTGTAGATTATCCCGACCGCGAGGAAGAGCGCGAAGTCGTCACGCGCACCACCAGCGCCTACTCCGCCGACCTGATGCCCGTTGTCAGCGGCGAACAAATCCTCGAGTGCCAACGCACCGCTCGCCGTGTCCCCGTGCCCGAACACGTCATGGATTTTGTGCTCGATCTGGTTCGCAGCACCCGCCCCGACGCCAAAAACGCCCCCGCTTTCGTCAAAGAACTCGTCGGTTGGGGGGCGGGTCCGCGTGCCTGCCAATGCCTCGTGCTTGCCGGTAAAGTCCGCGCCCTGCTTCACGGCCGGTTCCACGTCAGTATTGCCGACATCGAAGCCCTCGCCTTGCCGGTCTTGCGCCACCGCATCGTTCCGACTTTCCACGCCGAATCCGAAGGCATCAGCCCAGACACTATTATCAAACGCCTGCTGGATGCCATCCCCAGGTCTACCTCCAAAGCACCTCTTTAAGGCTCCCAAGTGAAAACGCCTCCGCCCCCCGGAGATCCTGCGCCAGGCGCGGGTACGTGGTCGATTTCCAACCTGCAACTCCTTGCAAAACAGGTAGTCGAGGGACTTGCCACCGGCTTGCACCGGTCTCCCCACAAAGGCGCCAGCGTCAGCTTCAAACAACACCGCCCCTACGTCCCAGGCGACGAACTCCGCCGCCTCGACTGGCGCGCCTTCGCTCGCTCCGACCGTTATTACATCCGCGAATACGAGCAGGAGACCAATCTGCGCGCCACGCTCCTTGTGGACTTGAGCGGCTCGATGTTGTACCGCGGCACCTCCGCCACCCTCAGCAAAGCCGACTTCGCCCGCCAGGTCGCCTCCTGCCTCGCCTCACTTCTTCTCCAACAACAGGACGCCGCCGGCCTGATCACTTTCGATAATAAAATTCGCTCCCTCCTTCCGTCCCGCTCCCGTCCCAGTCATCTGCATCTGCTCAATGAGGCGCTGGAAAAAGAGGTTCCCGGCGGTGAAACCAATATCTCCAGTGTTTTTGAAAAAGTCGGCCCTCGCCTCGAGCGCCGCGGCCTCGTGGTGTTGATCTCCGATTGCTTTGATAACCCGCAAACCTTCCTCAAGGCCCTCGCCCAGTTGCGCCATCAACAACACGAAATCCTCGTCTTCCAGATCTGGGACCGGGACGAACTGGAGTTTCCATTTGAGAGCTGGACCCGTTTTGAATCCCTCGAAATTGAAGGTGAATCTCAGGTCTCGGACCCATCCGCTCTTCGCGACACCTATCTCGATAATGTAGCCCGCTTCCGCACCGAACTGGCCGCGGGCTGCGCGAGGGAACGAATCGACCTGGTCCCATTAATCACCGACCAGCCCTGTTCCGACGCCCTTGCAGCCTATCTCAAACGCCGGAGACAACGCCGATAACATCCTGATAAGATGACGTTTCTAAATCTGGCGCTCCTTGGCGGAACATTGGCGGGCGGGATTCCCATCGCCATCCATCTACTGCACCGCCGTCGGCTGAACACCGTGCGTTGGGGCGCGATGGCGTTCCTTCGCGCTCACCCGGTTCAAAACCAGCGGCGCCCGAAACTTGAACATCTGCTGCTGCTGTTTATCCGGATCAGCCTCCCTATTCTCCTCGCCCTCTGCATGGCCCGTCCGGTCCTCACCGGCATCCATGCCCTCAGCGGCACCGCCCCCGCCTCGACAGTGATCCTGCTCGATAACAGCGCCTCCATGGCCGCTAGCACGGCGGGTCGCTCCAGCTTTGAACGCGCCCGCGAAGAAGCGGCCCGGATTATCCGCGCTCTTCCACGCGGTTCCGAAGTCGCCGTACTCCCGCTCGATGAGCCCGACAAGCCGCTCTTACCGCCGACGGTAAACCTCAAAACTGCGGCCGAATTTGTAGAAGGTCTCGCCCCTCGAACCGGCTGGACCGCCACAGCCGAAGGTTTCGAAGCCGCCACGCGTGTTCTCTCCCAGATGCACCACGCCCAGCGACAGGTAATCTTGCTGACCGACTTTCAGAAAGTGAACTGGCACCCAAATGATGCCACGACCCGCCAGCGTGGAATGGAACGACTTCTTGGTCTGCCACTTCCACCACGGGTGATCCTCTTCAACGTCGGCGCTGGGGCCGCTCTGAATGTGTCGGTCGAATCGCTCGAGTTTTCAAAAAGTCCGCTCGGTGCGGGTCAGAAAACCTCCTTTCGCGCCACCCTCCGAAACTTCAGCTCCCAACCGATCCCGGATTTGCGCGTAGTCTGGAAAGTCGATGGAGCCATTCGCAACGAAGTCCGTGTCACCCTCGAAAGCCGTTCGAGCACCCAATCCGTTTTTGCGCACACCTTCGCGGAGACCGGGTCTCATTTCGTCGAAGTCAGCACGGACGCCGACTCGCTCACAGCCGACAACCTCATGCTGGCCAGCCTTCCGGTGCGCGAACGAATCCGGGTGTTGCTCGTGGACGGCCATCCCTCCAGCGAACCTCTGCAAGGCGAGACCGACTTTTTATCCATCGCTCTCCAGCCGCGTCCGGAGACGCCAAGCCTTCTGGCGCCCACCACCATAGAGCCCTCGGCGTTAACCGCCAAAGCCCTCGCCAAAACCGCCGTACTTGTCCTGGCCAATGTGCGTTCCCTCGGACCGCAGCAGGTTCGGGAGGTGGAGGAATTTGTCCGTCAGGGCGGTGGCCTGCTCGTATTTCCAGGCAATCGTGTCGACGCACTTTGGTACAATCAGACCCTTTTTAAACAAGGCGGCGGCCTCCTGCCCGCCTCGCTCGAAAGCCTTCACGACACCTCTATGCAAGGTCGTCCCGCTGGAATTCAAATCACGCGTTTGGAGCATCCCGCCCTCGAATCCTTCAACACCGGAGGCCTTTCACTCCACGACTACGCCATCCGCTCCTGGTATTCATTAAACCCTGCCCCCCAGACTGCTACAGACGACTCTCCGACCTCCACCATGATCTCCCTCGACAACGGAGACCCGCTGTTTGTCGAACGCCGGTTTGGCGCCGGCAGCGTCATTCTGGCCGCCATTCCCTGCAACGCCGAATGGAGTAATCTCCCAGCTCGCCCAGGCTTTGTCCCGTTAATGCAACGCCTCGTCGTCACCCTCTCCGCCGCCACGTTACCCGCCCGAAACCTTGCGCCCGGAGATCCGATCCTCGGGGTTTTCCAAAATCCCCCCGGAAATAAAGATCCGCAAGCCTGCCTCACCCGCCCCGACGGCACCTCGCTTTGGTTTCCACTTCAAAAAAAGGGCGACCGCTGGCTTCTCGAAAACACCGACACCCGCGATCCCGGCCTGTACAGCCTCACCGGACCGGACGGCGAGACGCAGCATTTTGCCGTCAATGCCGGTCGCCGTGAATCCGATCCCGAGTTGCTCGGACTCAAGGAGATCACCGAAACGGCCACAGCGCTCAAAACCACTCTGGTCCAGTCAGGCGAGGAGTTGCGAGCACTCGAAAACGAATCGCGCTACGGCCAGGAACTCTGGCGGATGCTGCTATTTATCGTCCTCATTTTCGCCTTTGCTGAAATCTTTCTCCAGCAACGTTTTAGAACTCGAAAGGGAGCCCAGATATGAACCAGCTCCATTTTGCAGGCGACTGGTCGCCCTCCGTTGGACTCTGCCTGGGACTCGCCCTGGCCGTGCTCGCCTGGATCCTTTACCGACGCGAAACCCGCCACCTGCCTTCGCGCAAAGCCGCGCTACTCCCCTGGCTCCGGGCCGCAGCCATCCTGCTGCTCACCCTGATGCTCACCGGACCAGTGCTCCGCCATCGCCAAACGACTGGCACCTTAACCCGCTTAATTTGTTGTGCGGACAGCTCTTTGAGTATGGGAATCACCGACCCGGACCTGGAACTCCCGCGTAAACTCGCCATCGCCGAGGGACTCGGCTGGTTGCCCGCAGGCGCCGTTCCGAAGGAGGCCGCCCTTGCCGCCGACACCCTCGGCAGGGCCATGACCGCCCTGAACCAGGCCAGCGCGGCCGGAACGGCAATGCCGGAAGCACTCGAGGTTTTCTCCACGGCCATCACCGCCGCACAAACGCTTCTGCGCAAGGCAGGCCTGTCGGAAAAAGCCGCCGCCCAGATGGACCGGGAATTATGCCTTCCAGTCCGCGAAATGTTGAAGCAACCCGCTGCGTCTGAAGCCGATTTACGCCCCCTCAAACAGGCCGCTCTCCGCTTTGTCGAAGCCGCTGGCCGCTGGCAAAAGGAAGGCCTTCAAATCGCCACCACCACCGCAACCCGCCTGGTCACCGAGGACCGGAGTGTGGCGGCCGCCGTCCAGCGCTTCGATACTACGCCGCGAAGCGAACGGCTCGCCTCGCTGCTTTTAGGCGGAGGAAAAGACAGTCTGCTCGCCCAACTCGGAGCCCGCTTTGACGTCCAGTTGTGGAGTCTGGAGGGTAAAGAGGGCCGCCAGCTCTGGAGTGCCGTGGATGGTGAATCGCAACTTCCGGCCACCCTGCCCGAACCCAAATCGCAAACCACCAATCTCTCCGGCCCTTTGCTCGCAGGTATTGGCGAACAGAGAACCGGCTCGGCCCACACAAACCGTTTCCCCTGGCGAACCTCTTCCGCCGGGACGCCCCCTCCGCGCTCCGCCGTGGTCGTGTTCAGTGACGGTCAGCACAACTCTGGAGCGTCCCCGATTGAGACCGCCAAGCTCCTCGGCGACCGAAGAATACCCATCATTGGAGTCGGCCTCGGTCAAACCGCCACACCCGGCGACCTGGCTATTACCGGGCTCGAATCCCCGGACAGCGTTTTCTACGATGATCGCGTCCGCGGATCGATGACCATTAAAGAGGATATCAAGAAGGGCTCGCCACTGGTCGTCCGAATCCATTTCGGGGACCGCCTTGTGTGGGAACAGATGCTCACAACCTCGGGACAACATCTGCGCAAGCTACCGTTCGATTTTCCCGTCAAAGAGCTCATGGCCCAAAGCGTCGACG
>CAMCYN010000114.1 GCA_945883955.1 Akkermansia muciniphila | reverse complement strand
GGAAACCCGGCTCAGGAACTCACTCAGGCAAAAGAGCCGCAGACGTTACCTCGCAATGTTCTGACAGTGTTGGAGGCCCGGAAAATCCTTACCAAACCCGATGTTCAGACGGTGCTTGGGTATCGTGACCGAACCATTTTGGAGGTGTTCTACTCCACCGGAATCCGGCGCAGTGAACTGATAGCGCTCACGGTTGCGAACGTGGATTTGGAAGGCGGGCTTCTGCGGATCAATAAAGGCAAAGGGGCCAAGGACAGGGTGGTGCCGTTAACGCAAATCGCGGTGACGTTCCTTGAGAGCTACATCAAAGGAATCCGGCCCCAAATACTCAGTGAAAAAGAAAAGGAGCGTCTGTTCTTATCGGAGCGCGGGCAGGCGATGGGAAAAAGCACGGTGGCGTCCATAGTGGAAAAATACGCGAAGCTTGCGGGGATCAAAAAGCGAGTGACGCCGCATAGTTGGCGGCATACGTGCGCGACGCACTTGGTGAAGAATGCCGCAAATCTGCGGCATGTGCAGGAGATGCTTGGGCATAAGAACCTCTCAACAACCGAACGTTACTTGCAGTTAACGATTACGGATCTGAAGGAAGCGCATCGGAAGTTCCACCCTCGGGAGCGGGAGAAATAGGAAAAGACGGGCTGGTTCGTTGACAGAGTTCGTACAGAGAAGGAAAATATACCGTATGAGTTCTAGGATTTGCGTCGATCCAGCGATCTGTCACGGGAAGCCTGTCGTCCAAGGGACACGAGTGCTCGTATCTACTCTTTTAGGGGCTTTGGCCGGAGGTGATTCAGTAGATACCTTGCTGGAAGATTATCCCTCTGTAACGAGAGAGGATATCTTTGCAGCTCTTGAGTTTGCAAAAGAGCTCACCGAGTATCAATGCTCCTCTTACGAGGCAGTGGCGTGACTTTTTTACTCGACGAGAATTTTCCAAAGAGCGCCGCCGAAATGCTCCGAGGCAAGGGCCACACGGTGCATGATTTTCGAGAGATGGGGCTGTCAGGTTCCTCTGACAAAGTGGTCGTTGAAAAAGCCCAAGAGTTCGGAGCCGTTATCTTGAGTACCGATCGCGATTTTTTACACGCTTTCGCATCAATACGCTGAACATGCCGGAGTGGTCGTTATTGCATTAAGAAAACCGAGTCGTGCGGCGATCCTTGGCCGACTTGAATGGTTTATTGGGCATGTACCGGAGATGCACTGGGCAATGCGTGCATTTCAGCTTCGCGATTCTACGTGGTTGGCTAAACCGCCTATTGAATCCGATAAAGAGCCTTTAACTTCCTAGCCGTTTTGAACCGTCTCCCTGAGCTGCGGTTGCCTCTTCGTCGCTTGGAGCGTTTTTGCTCCCGGAGTGGCTGGGGTGTATCTCGGAGTCGTGCTCGTAAAAGCTCCACCATCGCTGAATCGACTTTCTTCATTCAAGCGGGGTTAAGTAGTTCGCAACGCAGGGCGTTAGGTCGTGTTTGGACGTATGGGTTTATTGTAGGCAATAACCCGGTTGATAAATTCTGAAGTGCTACCGATATCATTACTTCGCCCGTAAACACCTGGACGGAATCTTCTGGAGACAAGGCCCCTGCATCGAACGACATATTGAGAAAATTGTCTTTTATTAGCCCCTCTCGCAAAGCCTCGTTTTTTTGTGTCATCAACCCGCGAACCGGGCCGCCCCATTCCCTGGCCAGTTGGCGGGTTTCTTCTCCAGAACACGCAACCGACCAACACGAAGGTTCACGCCCCCAGCTCACCATGAAATCTCGGAGTCTGCCTCCGAATTTTCACGCAAAACTACCCGGCACCTCTCCCCATAAAATCGCCTGCCAGAGCGATGAGCAGCAACGGGGACGCGCGAGGCCAGCAGGAGGCAGGACAAGAGGGTGTGGCGGTGTTTCATCGTGCTTTACGCGCCTCCTTCACGGCGTCGATCGATGCCTGCATGTTCTCTTTCCACACGCCTTGCAGGTTCCGAATGTCAGCGCGTTCGAGCGTCTTCAGCGCTTCGTCAAACTGGCCGCGTTTGGTGAAGATTCGGGCGATGCCTTGCAGCGCGGCATACTCGTCCGCACCTCCGATGCGTTTTCGTCCCTCGACGATTGCCCGATAGGCTTCGAGCGCTTTGTCGTCATTCTTGAGGTTGTTTTCGTGGTTCTGGGCGCTTAGCAGGAGCACGGCATCGCGCGGGCGCGGGTCGTTGGTGAATTCGAGGGCGCGCGTGAGATCGGCATCCGCTTGTTTGCTGTCTTTGGTGATGGCGTACGCGCGGCCTCTGGCGAGATAGCCGGCCCCGCGTTTCCAAAAGGGCCACTTCGCGATGTCCTCGCTGCCGAACCGCTCGATAAGTTGCGGAACCTTGCCTTGATCGAGCATGGCCTGCATTTGAACGGCTTTCTTCACGGCCTCAATGGGGATGCGGTCGGTGAGTGAATCGGCAACGTCCAGCTTGCGGAGATGGCGGGCAAAGCCAGCGGCTTGTTCGAGCGCATGGGATTTTTGGAGGTCGGAGCACTTGCGCTCGGCGGCGGCAGTGTAGGCAGAGAGGGCTTCCTCGCGCTTTCCAGTGCGGGCGAAGTCGGCGGCGATGCGCGTGGCTTCGAGGAAGTCGTCATTGGGCGGTCCGTGATCGAACTCGAAGTGCTGGCCATCGTAGAAAGTCGCGAACTTCATCTCGTCGTGGAAGCCCTCGGTGCCGGTCGGCGAGAAGGCTGAGTATTCCGCGCCATCCTCCCGGATGCGCTGGCGGCAAATGTTGATATGCCAGGGCAGGCTCTTGTTCGGCTTGCGACCGATGATTTGATGCAGCGGATCGTTTTCATCCTGCGTGATCGGCAGACGCATCTCGATGGTCCAATGATCGTCGGCGATGTGTGTGGCCACTTCGGCGTTCGAGTCCCAACTGAACCACTTATCCCTCGCTGCCCCACGGTCCGAGTCCACGACGGCTCCGCTCGGGCTGATGGCGATCTGATAATACGAGTGCGATTCGGTTTCGATGAGCACCTCAATCGCATCACCATACCAGAGGGCGAAGTCGTCTTTCTTCGTCGTGCCGACGTTTAGTTTCTCGCCGGGATGTTCATCGCAGCGAATCGCAAAGTAGAGATCATTACCGAGCCACGCGGATTTTACCGTCGTGCCAAAAGTCGGCTGGCGACCGGTTTGCAGTTCGCGCAATCGGACGGTGGCGGAGGGGAAGGGGTCCGTCCACGCTTCCTCGTCGAGCTTGCCATCAATCACGATCTTGCTCGGCGCGCTGCCCACAAGCCGCAGCATGGGCACCGGGCCGCGCACTTTCCCGAGCTGCTGGCTCTTGTTCCGCAGTCCCTTCAGGAAGTCGTCAATGAGGGCGATGCGTCTGCCATACACGCTCGTGGCATTGGCCTTCGTCTTCGCGGCGTCGAAGAGTTCGAGCGCACGATCCGCTATCGCTTTGCCCTTCTCCATCTCTTGCCAGTTGGCCTCGCTGTAGTCAAAGAAGGCGCGCATCTCCGCCTCCGCCGGGCCGTAGAAGAGGCGGCAGTATTCGCGAAACATCGCGTCCACGTCTGCATCCTTCCCGCCCCAATACATGCGGGCGGTGAAATAGACCATGAAGTGATTGAAGCCTATGCCGACCTTGTCGAAATCCTGACGTGCGCTGAGCCAGATGTCTTCACCCGACGAGATACCCTTGGTCGCGTTGATGCTCTCGCCTATCGCGTGCGGCGTGAACGCGGGCAGATACCAGCCGCGGTCGGTGAAGGGATAGTTCTCGAAGTTGATGATCGGGTTGTGCGTCTTCGCCACCCAGGCCTCACGCAACTTGCGACATTCCTCCTGCTGTTCCGGCTTGTTATTCCTCGGCACCCGCGCGCCAACGATGGAGACGACGATATTCGGCTCCAGCTTGTCGATTTTCAGCGGCGGCAGAGCATAGATGCCGTAGGCGCAGGTGAGCACCTTGCCGTTCGGGTGCGTCTTGCCGACTTCCTTGGCTACACGATTGACGAAGCCCCACACATGATCCGATGCGAGACCCCGCTTCTCACGCTCGGGCGTGTCTTTGCCTGCGCACAACGGGCACTGACAGATGGCCGTGTAGCCATCGGGCGGCATCACCGAGACCAGGCTCATCTTAAAGTGATCGAACTGGGCGCGGACATAGCGCACCGTTTCCTGGAAGAGTTCCTCGTTCGAGTAGCACAGTTGGTTGTTCTCCCTCATGTTGAAGCGCCGTTTGCCGCCATACATCGCGAACCACTCGGGATGCGCGGCGAAGACTTCCTCCCGCCTTGTCATGGTATCGAGCCCGTGAGCATCCTGAACGCCATCCGGATCGCGCACGCCGAGCCGCATGAACCACATCGACGTGTCGCGGCCATGCACCCCGCCGTGATAGTTGAAGCGGCGCTGCGCAAAGTCGGGCCGCACAGTCTCGTCCAGCTTCGGCAGCGGGATCGTTTTCAAGTCCGGCAGCACCTCGCCCAATTCACCCGGCAAATACCAGCGCGCGCCGAGACGGGACAGGAAGCCTATCACCGCGTTAAATGAGCCACGCTCATCATAGTCCCATAGTTGAAGCGGCAACGCCTTCTCCGCTGCCTGGGCTGTAGTTCTGCCGATCTCGCCCGGCAGGGAAGAGCGGCTCTTATACATCAGGGTATTCGGCAAGCCCCATGTCGCACCGGTGATTTTTTCCCACTCGGCCTGCGCTTTGCCGTTCACGATTTCCGCATTGTGCTTCGCCCATGGTTCAATGGGCGTGAACTCCGCGTCATCGCCGATGAGCGCCAGCCAGTCCGCACCCGAAACCATGCGAAATGCGCCCTCTTTCAGACCCGCCGCCGTGACTTTGAGTCGCTCCGTGTGCCCGCTGTGCCCCACGAACACATGCACCAATCCCGAAGTCGGCTGCGTGACGATAGGCAACCGCGCGCTGCTGATTTTTTGAATCCCATCCTGTAACTCCTGCGCAGCGAGCCGCACCGTGCGTTGCGGTTGCTCCGCGATGACGATCTCCGCACGGGCGTGTCCGTTTTCGACAAGGAAGGTGTCGGCAGCGTGGAGCATGGCGAGTGGCGCCAGCAACCACGCGGTGAGAAAGAGGATGGGGTTCATTGTGAGGAGAATCATCGTATCGCTCCCTATCGTTTATTCGTCGTGATATTTGCCATCATTTCGAAGCTCTTGTTGAAGGCTTTGCCTGTGGGCGAGAGCTGGTAGAACTCGGGCCTGTCTCCGGCGAGTCGCTGATGCGAGATCTGCATGCCCCACGGTGCCGAGACAGTGGGGATAAGCGCTCCGAGCGAAGCGTAGTCAATCCGGATCTCGACGCACCACTTGTCGGCGTATTTCTTCACGGCATAGTCGCTAACGCTATAGAACGCTGGCAGGTTGGCCACGTTTGGGTCAGTAGCATCCTGGTCGAATATGGTGCCAGCCGGGTTGATGTTAATGACAGGCATGCGCCCGTTCGGAGCCTCTACCCGTACCTCCACGAAATCATCGGCCCAGACGCCCGAGTCGTCGCGCGTCCTGGTGCGGTCATGGAGGCGGTCCATTTTAGGCTCGCGGCACTCGATGGCGATGTAGAGCGCGGTCGGCGTGGCGCGAAACGCAGCCGAGGTGGAGACATGGTCGGGCTTAATGCTGGTAAACATGTCCTTCAGCGGAATGGATGGCACGCCCTTCCAGAAGGCTTTGGAAAAATCGCCGTCGCACCTGGTGTTCTCGGCGAAGCGTCCAGCCTGGATGACGGGCCCTTTACGATGGAGGTTCACGAACATCTTTTTCAGTGGCTCCATCTCATAGGCGAGGCGGTCGAGCCTCTTCGCATAGATGCTGCCAGCCCCGACTTTTGCGCGGGCCTTGCCGAAGATGTCGAAGAGCTTCGTCACATCTTCCTCGTTGAAGTTGCCTGAGGATGCCGTGACGCGGCGCGGCGCTTTCCTCATCCATATCTCTTCGCCGAGCTTGTCCAGCACCGCCATCTCTTCCGCCGCGGGGCCGTAGTAGAGCGTGTAGTATTCGGCCAAGAGCGCGTCCACATCCACCTTCGGATCCCACATGAGCTTCGAGTAGAGATACATCATGAGATGCGTCTGTCCCGGGCCGCCGATGTTGGTGTTGTGGTTCTCGGCTTTGGTCATGTCGCCATAAGGCCCGTCGTATTCGAGAAGGAATCCCTGGCACTTGTCGGGTGTGACATTTTTGAAAAGCTGCTTCAGGCTTTCCGTGAAAATATAAGGCGTCGGCGGATAGTTGCGGTGGGGGCCGCGGTCATAGAGGTAGTCGTAATAGATGAACTGTTCCGGCTCTTTGACGCACTTGAACCACTCCTTCATGATGCCGCTAAACTCAGGATTCAGGTGGTCATAGGCCGTCGTGTTCGCGAAGACGCAAGTCATGTCATCCGGGATAAATTTGCCGTTGAGCTGGGTGGGCACGCCTACCGTGCCGGAGTATGCGTAAAAGGCTTTGCGCTGCTTGTTGCCGGGATACTTCCTGTTGTAGCGCTCGAGCATGTTCGCGTTGAAATCCCATGCGTAGTCGCTGTAGCGCCCCGCATCGCCGCGCTCTTTCAGTTTGTCCCATCCGTTCGCCACATCCTCGTCGTCGATGGTGCTCCATCCGTCCGGCTGGTTGAAGCTGATATACGGGAGCATCTTCGGATAGAAGGTGTTGGCGGACTCCAGATACTGCAGGAAAGTTGAGCGGAACTTTTCGCCGGAGAGCTTGGGCGCGCGGAAGTCGGCCTGGCCGTTTATCTTTCCCGCACACTCGGGGTCTTCTTTCCCGTCGAGGATACGCCCTGCAGCATGGTAGAAGAAGATGAACTCGCTCATCCCGCCACCAAGCGACTTGAACCACATGGCTTCATCGCGGCAGCCACGCCAGTGACTCCAGTTGCGGTAACGGAAGGCCGGTTCGCTCTTGGTGTCCTGGTCGGCAACGATGATATCCTTCATCTCGGGGATGACCTGCCCGATGTCGGCGAAGGGCATATACCAGCGGAAACCGAGTTGTTCGAGCAGCGCATAGGCGGCGAAAATGGTGCCGGTGGAATCTATGCCATCGTGAAACCCAAGGCTCCTCGACGCATCCTTTTCGCGACACTGGTTGTGGAGGCCCTCCATGAACATCGGCGAGCGCCATTTGTGCCCGCCGTTGTGCTTCAGCCATTTGTCTTCGACCCTGTAGAGGTTGTCCTCGCTGAGACCGTAGTATTTATACCATTCGACATCGACACCGGCCGCGATGACATCGTCGCCGTTGACGATGATCTTGTATCCGTCGTATTTCACCTCTTTGAGGTCCATCCCGATCTTCTTTGTCATCTCGGTTTCACCGAACCAAACCTTGGTCTTAACCTTGCCGGTCGGTTCGCTTACGATATCGAGTTTAGCGCCCGACATCTTGGCAATGATGCCCTGAAACTCCGTGGCGGCGGTCTTCACGATGGGATTGGCGTCCTTCGGGATGACGATTTCGGCTGTCGCCTCGCCGTCCTTCACGATCGGCGCTGCGGAAAGGGACACAGAGAAGCAGAAGGTCAGGAACAGAATGATGCGGAGTGCAGGGATGTGCTTCATGGCGGTGTCCTTCTTTTGGGTGCGTTTAATCAGGGACGTGCATTGAGCAGCTTATCAAAAGTGACTTTCCATTTTACGTACGTGTGATGGAAGGGCTGCAGCACCGCTGCGCGTTAGTGCACCATGCAAAGCATGGCGGTTCAGCGCTGGGTGAAAGTCCCTGCTTCATAAAGCAATAAGCCAACAATGACACCCTTGCATTGCGTTGATGTCAGCTAAATCCCTGAAATGCCGACAGGCTCAATATGAGCCCCAGCGCGAGAGACCACAGGCCTCGACGGATTACCTGCCCTAACCGCAGACGTGTTGCTTCCTCTTCACATTGGACACGCCCTACGCCAGCAACCCCTGCACCACGTCCCCATGGACGTCCGTGAGCCGGTAATCGCGGCCCTGAAACCGGAACGTCAGCCGTTTGTGATCCACCCCGAGCAGATGCATGATCGTGGCCTGCAAGTCGTGCACATGCACCGGGTTCTCCGCCACGTTGTAACTGAAATCATCAGTCCGCCCGTACGTCGTGCCAGCTTTGACCCCTGCCCCGGCCATCCACATCGTAAAACAACGTGGGTGATGATCGCGGCCCGCATCCGGCGTTTCCCATTTGCCCTGGCCGGCCACTCCGCGCCCAAACTCCCCGCCCCACACCACCAGCGTGTCCTCCAGAAGCCCGCGCCGTTTTAAGTCCTTCAACAATGCCGCCGTCGGTTGGTCCACATCCGTACACCGCGATTTGCACCAACTCCCCAGCCGACTGTGATGATCCCAGTCCGGGTGAAACAACTGCACAAACGGCACCCCACGTTCCGCCATGCGCCGCGCCAAAATACAATTGGCCGCATAACTGCCGGGTCGCCGCGAATCCGGGCCGTACATTTCGAAAATCTCTTCCGGTTCATTGGACAGATCGGTCAGGTCCGGCACCGAACTCTGCATCCGGTAAGCCATTTCGTATTGGCGAATCCGGGTGGCAATCTCGGGATCACCTGCATCATGGAGCTTGCGGGTGTTTAATGCGGAAAGTCCGTCGAGCATCGAACGCCGCAACTCCCTCGGCAACCCCTCGGGATCGTCCAGATAAAGCACGGGCTCCCGCGCATTGCGGAATTTGACCCCCTGATAACTCGAGGGCAAAAAACCCGAGCCCCAGTAATAATCATAGAGAGGCTGGTCACTGGGCCGCAACATCTTGGACACGAGCACCACGTACTCGGGCAAATCCCGGTTGGGTGACCCCAGCCCGTAACTGACCCACGCTCCAATCGAGGGACGGCCCGGCAACTGGTGGCCCGTCAGCAGAAAGGTCATCGCCGGCGCGTGATTGATCTGTTCGGTACACATCGACTTGATGAAACAGATCTCGTCCGACATCGACCCGATGTGCGGCAACCATTCGCTGACCGTGGCCTGACTTTGTCCCCAACGCTGAAACTTGGTGTGCGCCGGCATGATGAGCTGCTTCTGCTTGGAGGTCATCGTGGTCAGCCGCTGCCCGTTCCGGATCGATTCCGGCAATTCGGTGCCGGCCAGCGCCGCGAGTCCCGGTTTTTCATCAAACAACTCAATCTGGGATGGGCCGCCCGATTGGGTGAGGAAGATGACGCGTTTGGCTTTCGGTGGAAAATGCGGCGCGGAAGTGAGCCCGCCGAGTGCGTTGCGTTCGGGTTCAGCGGCGGCAGCGGTCCGGCCGGCGCCCATGGCCGAGCCAAAAGCCATCGCGCCGAGGCTTACCCCGGTGCATTGACCCAGAAAGTATCGGCGTGTGCCTGCCAGCAAAAGGTCTTCAAATTCGCTCATAACAAGGGGTTCGGGAGGGTTTCTAAATTTTCTAAATTTCTAAAATGGGGCCCGATTATTCGCGGGTGATGGCTTCATCCAGGTTCAGCACCAGCGTGGCCACGAGTGTGGCGGCCGCCAGTTCGGGCACTTTGAGACCTGCGACAGGCTCCGACTGGCCGTGATGAATGGCTTTTTTGGCTTCGAGCGGATTAGCGCGGTACCATTTTAAGGCGGTCGCGTATTTGGCCTTGAGCACTTCGAGCTCCGCCCCAGCCGGTTTCCGCGACAGAACCCGTTCGAAAATCCCGCTCACCGGGGCCTCGGGCGCCTTGGTGAGAGCGTTGCCGGCCAGGACCCGGGCCGATTCGAGATAGGTCAGGTCGTTCATCAGCGTCAGCGCCTGCAACGGCGTATTGGTCCGGGGCAGCCGCACCTCGCACACCCGACGCTGGGCGCTGTCGAACAGGAACGTCGGGGAAGCCGACCGCCGCCAAAACGCGTACACCGTGCGCCGGTACTGTTCGGCGCCTTCACTGGCCCGATATTTAAACCGGCCCATCGTGATGTCTTCCCAGACGCCCGAAGGCTGGTAAGGCCGCACGGGCGGACCGCCGAGCGCCTCATTTAAAAGCCCGCTGACCTGCAGCGCGGAGTCGCGCAACATCCAGGCCGGCATCCGAAACCGGGCGCCACGGGCCAGAAGGCGGTTGGCCGGATCGCGGGTCCGGAGTTCTTCGGACACATTGCTGCTCTGACGATAAGTGGCGCTCGTGGCCATCAACCGGAAGACGTGCCGCACGTTCCAGCCGCTTTCGATCAACTCCATCGCCAGCCAGTCGAGCAATTCGGGATGGGTGGGCGGTTCGCCCTGCACCCCAAAATCCTCGGGAGTCCGTACCAACCCTTCGCCAAACAGGAGCTGCCAGAGGTTATTGACGGTCACCCGCGCCGTGAGCGGGTTCTGGGGGTCTGTCAGCCACCGGGCCAATTCGACGCGCGATTTACGCTCGCCCTGCGTCCACGGCGCAATCGCCGTCGGCACACCCGGCTCGACGACTTCCCCGGGTTTATCCCACTGACCGCGTTCGAGCACATGGGTTTGGCGAGCCTTGTCGCGCTCTGCGAGCACCATCACCTGCACCTTTTCCGACGCCCGACGCATCTCGGCCAGATGTTCCTGCGCCCGGTCCAGCGCTTCTTTCGCAGGCCGATAAGGGCCAAAATCGCTCAAAAACTGTTCCCGCAACAGGTTCGTGAGTTTTGCAGGAACCGGTTGATTTTCGGCCGCGCCCAGAGCTGCGAGTTGTTCGAGCGGCGCGCCCTCCAGAGAGCGCGGGGTCGGCCCGGCCTGATCGGTGAGCGATAGCCGGAACCGGCCCAGCGTGTGCCGGGGCAAAAGGGCGCGTTGCCGCAATTCCAGGACCACCTCTTCGTCGGGCAGGAGGGTTTCGGGCTCGGCAAACGCCCAG
>CAMCYN010000113.1 GCA_945883955.1 Akkermansia muciniphila | reverse complement strand
CCGTTTTGATCGATGGGGGTTGGGGGCAGTGTGCCCCGATTTGAATAATCCCCATCAAAAGGTCCTCTTATCTCCATAAAGGGAGCTGACGCTCCCAAAATTAAGACAACTTACCCTATTAGCGGCTACCCGTGAAATATTGGGGCTAGAGACCATTGGAGGGGGGGAACCTCACCCATATCATTCACAGCGACTCCGTTCGCTCATGGAACCAGTCGTTAGGGTACGTTGGGGTAATGCCTCTACGATTGCTGCGGTTCCAGACTCCGCGTCTTTCAAACGCGGTCCAGGCCGCCATCGTTTCAGGAACTTTCCGCGCAAACAGTTGCCGGTATAGAAGACGGAGCCGCTTCTTTTGCCGAATAATAATCGCCCGTAACGGCCTCCGGATATGTGCGTCTATCACCCGGATTTTCACGGCTCCCTCTTCACTGCATATCCGATGATATACCGCCCAGCCTTTCAATTAACTGTTCAGCTTATCCATACAGCTCTCCATCGGAATGAAACCACCTTGAGTCGGCAACTTCCATGTGATCTTGACGTCAGCCGGAGGACGCCACAATTAGCTTTCTCATCCAATACAATCCGCGTTGGCATTCCAAATGCAGAGAGCCCACTGGAAAAAGGGGCTCTCTTATCGTTATAAGCTGTCCGGATAGTGAACAGCGCAGTTAATCCAAGCATTTCGATGGCCTCCAGCCATCGCTTATAAACAAGCCTCAATCCAGCGAACCAAAGCGACTGCGAAGTTCGTAAATTAAAGCACTCCGTTGCTGTTCATCCATCAGTGTCACCTCGAAAACAACCTTTCCCGAGTCCCACTCTTTAATAAGCCCGATCTGGGCTCCGTTCTGGGTAATTTTATGTTGCCTCGAATTTTCTTTGGTTTTCCTGATTTTCGGACTCAACAGGTTCTCTCTCGCTTCGTGAATTTCCTTCCTCCCTATTTGATTGGCCAATACTTGATGCGCCATTTCCAAGGCCTTCTCCCCCCCTGCCCTCTCTTCGTATAGGGCCAGCTCATAAAGAACACTCATAGCAAACCGATCCGGATCCTCGGATACCAGCTCGATAATAGGCGGCGACAGCCTTAATATGGATAGCGTCTTGTTTACATTAGGAAGCGAGATCCCTGTAATTTCCGCAATCTCCGTTTCTGATCCATAAACACCCTGATCGATTAACGACCGCCAGGACATTGCGTTATCCAGTGCTGATTGAGCTTCCCGCTGACTATTTTCACGAAAGCTCTGCGCATAAAGATCCCGGTCGGTCAGGCCGTCCCGAATCATCAGGGCCATGTGTGTGGCTCCGATAGTTTTTAGGGCCCGGAGCCGATAATGGCCCGCGGCCAGCATGTAACGTCCATTCCGCTGAGTCGCGACGCCGGGAATCTCCTGCCCGTGGGCGCCTATGGAGGCGGCAAGCTCGCTGACACGTTCGGTTCGATAGATTTTGCGAGCGTTATAGGGGTTCGTATCAATCAGGGATAAGTCTACCAATTCCAGGCGGGAAGCAGGTGCGCCGGCAATCGGATCTGCGGCGACAACTCCCTGCTCGGGAGGAGGCGGCAGTGCTCCACGGGCTTCCGGATCACTGCCGAGCGGATGGGATCCGGTGGCCGCAGCCTTGGCGAGGGAGATCTGGGAGGCGCTCTGACGCTCTTCAAGCGTGATGGATTTGGAGGAGGCTTCCGTAGCCATGTCTGTCATTTTTGTTTTTGAAATAGTCTTCATTATTTCTTGATGGATAGTTTCAGGCCTAGTTTGCCGGCGACTTCTTTGGTGAGACTGTTGAGCTCCCGGGTGGCCTCGGATTGTCCGAAGGAGGTCACCACACAGCCGTAGAGCTGACACTCCGGGTAGGCGTTACGCATGGACATTTTCGATTTTAGAATCGTCACATTCGCCGCTTTTTTGAGGGCCTCTTCACAACTTTCTAGAACCTTGCCGCGCCGCACCATACTCAGCACATAGGCGGCCTGCAGCTCCGTCTTGATCCCTTTGGAGGCCCTCATTTGGCGGGCTTCGAGTACGAGTTGCTCGGCCTGCTTGGAGGCCCAAATGTTGTCCAGGAGCGGGATTACGGGGATCAAGGCCAGGTCGGATGCCATCAGCGAAAACCAGGGCACCCGCGATTCCACCGAAGGCGGGCAATCGATGAGGATCACGTCCGCCTTGACGATCAGGGGCTCGAGTTTATCGAGGAAGTTTTCCTTAAGCACACTCAAGGAGAGGACTTCGGCGGGAAAAGGATGCTCGGGTTTAGCCTGATGGAACCAGAGCGAAGCGGTGTTTTGGGGATCCATATCGATCACGAACACCTTGAGTCCATTGAGGCCAAGCGACCCGGCCAACTGCATGGCAGTCATGGTTTTCGCGCAGCCGCCTTTTTGATTAAAAACAGTGATAATTTTTGCAGGCATACACAGGGACAGAGGACGGGATTAGGAAGGGGAAATGGAACGTTTTTTTGACAGCTCCAGAGATACAGGAAGCAGAAAAGAGAGTCGTAGCAGTGATTTTTAAAAGCGTCAACTACACCAGTCCCGTCACGCTGCGTTCGCCGTGTAATTGCGCGCACTTTCACGCGTGAAAGTACCCCCAGCGACCCCGGCGCGCAGCGACACAAAAAAGGCACAACCAGAGCCAACAGAATGGCAGACTCCATCCCCGTGAGAACCAGACATCACAGACAGCGTTCCGGGTTAAATTTTAAGGTTTAATATCGGTAAAATCGCGGGCTAAAGCCCACCCCTGTCTACCGTAAGCCTAATCGAGTTCCGCGACTTTCACGCGTGAAAGTGAGGCCCCTGGGGGTTTGGGCCGCACGAGACACACGTCATCCCAGCCCCCCCCCGGCCCGTGCTGCCGCTCCACCGAAAGCCGTCACGCCGCCTGATACCTCTCCGGACGGAGCGACACTTTTAAAGATGTCTCCCGAAGGACGCCATTAGCGTATCAGATCCGGGACATCGACGCGTGCGGCCAGAAAACTGTTCTTCTAGACGGGCTCAAGCAAGGCACTTGAGGCTGACGGCCGCACGGCGCGCCACACTCCAGCCCAGCCTGAACGCGACTTCGCGCCAGCGGACTGAAATACCGTCTCCAATTCAAATAGTCCTCAAAGGACCAAATAGAGCGGCCCTATTTGGCGCCTCTGTGACTCGCTTTGTCTACTGGGAAGCCTTCTTCGCACCAGAGGCAGTTCCGTCGACTACAACCCATCTCACAATCCCACCAACGCCCCGTTCTGGCTCCGCTACGTCCGCCACCATCTCTGTGATGGCAGGCAGGCCCTCCTTTTGAACACCGATCAGAGGCCCGAACCCCTGGACAGAGAAGAACTCGTCCTCTCGCTCCTATTTCACCGAACCCCACCCGTATACGACCTCAAACCGCATCCCTTCAGCGTCCCTTCAAAG
Organism: Akkermansia muciniphila; assembly: GCA_945883955.1. Classification (GTDB taxonomy): domain Bacteria; phylum Verrucomicrobiota; class Verrucomicrobiia; order Chthoniobacterales; family Chthoniobacteraceae; genus Chth-196. The sequence continues at coordinate 7,465 of CAMCYN010000113.1, read as the reverse complement.
CCTTTTAGCTAAAACCTGCCCACTGCTCTCGTCGACCGCCTGCGGCTCCGAGGCCATTCGGTACTCGTTTATTAGAATAAGACGCTCTTGTTTGGGTCGTTCAGGGCGGCCACAGCGGAGCATACCCTGAATCTCTCTGAGATGTATGCTGAATCAACCTTTCCGATGGAATTGAAGGTTTCTAAAATTAACTTCTTCATTGGGGGGGACGCATCTCCGCAATGCGTTGGACTCTTAACCGCGCGGTATCCGCCGGGACGTATCGGCGAACCCGCACAGGTCACCGGTGCCATTCGCTGGTTTGTGTCACCCAAGCAAAGTGAGGTGCCCGGCCAGGGGTCGGGGGTAGTCGGCAGTTCCGTGCAATAGCGCATGGCCTCCTATTGCCGGTTGAGATAGGACAACGCCCGTGAATTTTGATCCCGAAACACAGCCGAGGAATCTTTTGATGGTTCTCGGTGACCAGTTGAATAACGACTCGGCCGGTTTTGATGAATTTGATGCTCAACAGGACGCCGTGTGGATGGCGGAGGTAGCCGAGGAATCCACGCACGTCTGGTCGCACAAGGCTCGTATCGCAGTCTTCTTAAGCGCCATGCGGCAATTCCGGGATGCACTTCGTCAGCGAAGTGTCACCGTTCATTACCGCGAACTCGACGAGACCGGGCATCACGGCACGTTCGTCGGAGAACTGACCGCCACCGCCAGTCGCCTCCGTCCCAAAAAGCTCATCGTTGTCCAACCGGGCGAATGGCGGGTCGAGCAAAGCTTGCAGACCGTCGCCCGTGGGCTTGGATTGGAACTGGAGATTCGCACAGACCGCCATTTCCTTTCTTCGCGCGAGGAGTTCGCAGCCCATGTAAAAGGGCGCAAGCAACTCCGTATGGAATTCTTCTACCGGGAGATGCGCCGGAAGCACAACGTGCTCATGGACGGTGACCAACCGGTGGGGGGAACGTGGAATTTCGATGCCGACAATCGCGAGAGTTTCGGCAAGTCCGGCCCCGGCGACGTACCACAGCCCCTTTGCTTTCAACCCAACCGTGTCACGCGCGAAGTTCTTGATCTCGTGGCCAAACAATTTTCCCAGCATCCTGGTAGCCTGGCATATTTCGATTGGCCGCTGACTCCGGAGCAGGCGCGGGCCGCGCTACGTGATTTCATCGAGCGCCGTCTGCCCAACTTCGGGAAGTATGAGGACGCCATGTGGAGTTCCGGCGACGGTCGATTCGCGCAGCCGTATCTGTTTCACTCGCGCTTGAGTGCGGCCATGAATTTGAAATTGCTCGACCCGCGCGAAGCCATCTCGGCCGCCGAGGAGGCTTATCGAAAAGGGCTCGCGCCGCTGGCGAGTGTTGAGGGCTTCATCCGACAGATCCTTGGCTGGCGCGAATTCGTGCGTGGCATCTATTGGCACTTCATGCCGGGCTACAGCGAGTTGAACGCCCTGGCCGCAGGCGAGCCGCTGCCGAATTTTTATTGGACGGGCAACACCAACATGAACTGCCTGCGCGAAGTCATCGGCCAGACGCTTCAATTCGGTTTCGCGCACCACATCCAACGGCTCATGGTCACGGGACTTTTCTCGCTGCTGCTCGGGGTCAAACCGCAAGCGGTTCACGAGTGGTATCTCGCCATGTATGTGGACGCAGTCGAGTGGGTGGAATTGCCGAACACACTCGGCATGTCTCAACACGGCGATGGCGGATTGATGGCCAGCAAGCCTTACGTCGCTTCCGGGAAATACATCGAGCGCATGAGCAACTACTGCAAGGGCTGCCGTTTTGATCCGGCGAAGTCTACCGGCGATGATGCCTGCCCCTTCACGACGCTCTACTGGGACTTCCTCCTGCGACACGAGAAGTTCCTCTCCCGGAATCAGCGCATGACGATGCAGTTAAAAAATCTCGCCCGGCTCGACGCACCCAAGCGGGAAGCCATTCAGCAACAAGCGACACAATGCCGCTCCGCCTGCTCCAAACCCACGCCTGCAGTATCAAACTCATGAAGACACAACAGTTAACACTCGCACGGCACCGCCTGCGGCTCGGCATCGTAAACGTCGGCTACTGGGTACTGCTCGCTTCCGTCGGCGTGTTTTGGTTGGTTTGCGGTGACACCCGCAACTTCGACGTGAGTCGCCTCGGTTTCGTTTTTTTGGCCGCGGTCGCCGCGCAGTCGGTGTTTGATTTTATCGGCGGCGCATTGCTCGGGCCCGAACCGCGGCCCTCGATGAGGACCTTTCTCCAAAGCTGGTCGCGCGGCGCGCTGGTTCACACGCTGGTGTTGACCGCCGCAGGAATTCTGAGCTTCGCCAGCTTTCGTGTTACCGGCGGGTTCTGCTTTTCCATCCTGCTAGGGACGGCGGGACTGGCCGTTGGCCGGCGACATCTTCTCCGCGCCGTGGCCGGTGTTTCCACCCGGGAAACGCCGCACGCCGGTGACACAATTCTGGTCGCGCGCCCAACTCCCCCAACGTTCACGGGTGGGATCGTCGGGTTTGGTCCCCGTGCCCAAAGCCTGCTGCCGGAACGTTGGCTGGAAAGTTTGCCCGAGTCGGAACTCGCCGCCGAAACGAGTCGGCGTGAGTGGCAGATGCAGAATCGTCTTCCAGGACGGGCTTTACTTCTGGTCTTGGGCTGGAACCTTCTGGGTGGTTTTGTGGGCGCACTTGCACTCACGCTGCCCGCACGCGCGCCCGCCGAGGCGCTGCTGGGCCACGCCTGCTGGATGACGCTCTGGGGCTTTGGCGGGTTGCTGATATTGCCGGCTTTAAGTCGCTACGCGGTGTTCGCCGCCGATCGCGCAGCGGCCGGTTCCGGCTGCGATCCGCGCGATTGGATTGAACGGTTTCCCAGCCTGGTCGGCGAAGACGGCAGTTCCGCATCCGCCGTGCAAACCATCTTTTATCCGATCCCCTCAGCCGCGCGGCGTCTGCGTCAGCTTGAAAAACCGCTGTCCAGTTTTGTGCCAGGCAATCTTGCGCGCTCCAACCTCTACTACTCGTGGGCCACGCTCACGCCTTTGGGACGTGCCGTGCACTGCAACGTCGGCTGCCCGGCCCTCTGGGTTTTTCCACCTTCGGCATGAACGACCGGGCTTAATTTGGCAGCCCTGCGCCAGCCAAACCTGACGCTCTTTCTTCAAATCATGGATTTCTATCACGCTTGCCACGCCGCTTTACTCGCCGGGAATTGTCTTGTGATGAACCACGACGGTTCGGTTGAACACCTCGATCCCCATCGCAGAACGAGCCGTCTGGTCATCGCATCAGTTCCCTCGGGAGAAACCCGCGATCCGCTCACGGCTTCACGCACGGCTGCTATGTTCATGCGCCGCGAGAAAATTCGTGGCCAGGAAAGGAGCCGGGAATGACGGCGCCGAAAAGGCGGGTTCTCATCGTCGGAGGCGGATTGGCCGGCCTCGCCTGTGGCGTCCGTTTGCACGAAGCCGGAGCGCAACCGTTGATCGTCGAGGCCAGCGACGACGTGGGCGGGCGCGTGCGCACCGATGTGGTCGATGGCTTCCGGCTGGACCGCGGGTTTCAGGTCTATCTCGACGCCTACCCGGAGGCGGGAAAATTACTGAACTTGCCGCGCCTTGAGCTGCGCCCTTTCCAGCCGGGCGCACTCGTTTATCTCGATGGACGTCTGCACCGGGTGATGGACGTCTTTCGAGACCCGCGCCACTTGCTCGCCAGCGCCGTCGCGCCCGTCGGTTCGCTGGCCGACAAACTGCGCGTGGCCTCGCTAAGGTGGCGAATCAGCCGCTCGACCCTCGCCGACATCGCTGCCCGCGAAGACCTCACCACCGAGGTGTATCTCCAACGCGCGGGCTTTTCGCGCCGGATGATAGACGTGTTTTTCCGCTCGTTCTACGGCGGTATTTTTCTCGAAAGAGACCTCCGCACTTCGAGCCGGATGTTTGAATTCACGTTCCAGATGTTTTCGAAGGGAAGCGCGACCCTGCCCGGGCGGGGAATGCAGGAAATTCCGCGCCAGCTCGCCAACCGCTTGCCGCCGGACGCGATCCGTAGAGACACGCGGGTGACGGACGTTGAGCCGGGAAAGATCACGCTGGCGTCTGGCGAAAATCTTCTGGGGGATACCACCGTCGTCGCCGCCGATGCCACGACCGCCGCGCGGTTGATCCCCGGCCTCGTGCTCAAGGAGCCCGGCTGGCGCGCTGTCACCGGACTCTATTTTGCCGCAGGAAAATCGCCGCTGAGCGAAGCCATCATCGCCCTCAACGGCACTGGTCGCGGCCTGGTCAATAACGTCTGCGTGCTCTCCGACGTCGCACCAGACTACGCGCCGCCGGGCCAGGCGCTTATCGCCATCTCCGTGCTCGGCACGCCGGCAACTCCAGATATCGAGAAGCAGGTCGTCGCGGAACTCGAGCCCTGGTTCGGTGCGGAAGTGCGCGAATGGCGGCACCTCCGCACCGAACGGATCCAGCGCGCCCTGCCCGAGCAGCCCCCCGTCGCCGGAGAACTCGGCCGGTGTTTTCGGGAAATCGGCGGGATCTTTTGCTGCGGAGATCACCTGAGCAGCGCGTCCATCGAGGGCTCCATCATTTCCGGCCTCCGCACTGCGGACGCGATCCTCGGATAGCCGGCGGCGAAACGCGGGTTGCGCGTGGTGATGAACTGCGCCCCGTGATGGAAGGTGGCTCCGTCAATCCGCCGGCTCGGGAGACGGGCAGTTTCGCGAGAGGGTGGTTTAGCAAACGAAATATTCCTTTGGGAAAACACCGAGTTTGAGTGGATGAGTTCCGCCTGGGAGCAGAGGAAGCCAAGCGCCCCTTGCCAAAAAGCCCGCACACCGCCGGCCATACACACATCGAACCGCCTCGAGGCTGCTCCATGGGTGAGGGGAGCATTATTCGTCAAATCGGAGGCTCGTTTGACCTTTGTCTCCGGCCTGTTTTTCCAACTCGGCAAGTTTGTTTGCCGCATAAGTGGAAATAAGCGCCTCGCGCATGGAACTTATCCATGTCTCGGAACCGGGCAGGGAAGCTATAGCCTCTTTTCTTAATTCCTCCTGATCCGCCGGGCTTAAGGAATCGATATAAAGCTGAACGCGCTTTTGCTTCTCTTTAAAGGAATTTTCCTCCGCCTGCACCCGTTCGCGCTCTTCGGCTTCTTTGCGCCGTTTCCGGGCGGCTTTTTCCTCTTTTATTTTCTCCTGCTGCAACCTCTCGGCTTCCTTTTGCGCTTCGGTCTTAAATCCCTTTGGTTCTTTCCAATTTTCGTGAATAGAACGCATTAGCCAACCCGCAGGATTCTCCGGAATAACAGCCGTCGGATCTGTCAGGATAAACTCGAGCTCCTGGATTTTTGAAAGGATGTATTCTTCCGGGAATTTCTTAACGGTCATCTTGGCCTGGCGGGATGTTACGCCGTGCCCAATCAGGGCGGAGGCCAGATTGTCGTTATATTCTTCCAACGTGATCGTTTCCGGGGCGGATGCTTTGGGCGTTTTAGCTTTTGTAAAGTGAATGCTCCAGGTCGATCCCTTTACTTTGGTAAACCGGTCCTCAGGTTCCACCGCTTCGATAAAACCCACCTTTTCCAGTTCTTGGATTGCCGGAAGAACGGACCGTTTTAGCTGCGTGATATCTTTGTAGTTCTTCGAGAAGCCGAGCTTTTTGTACAAAAACGGTTCCAACTCGAACTCCAGAGTTGTCCGATTATAAAATCTTTTGTCGAGAAACCGGAACAGGCGCTTGGCTGTCGGGAGATTGAGCTTCCGATAGATCCCGAAATCCAGGCTCTTGAGATTACCCGCCTGGAAACTGTCAAAAACAACGTCATTCCATTTGAAATAACAACGCCCTTCTTTGGCGTAAACACCGGGCTTGTTAGCTTCCCATATTTCTACGTTATCAATAATACTAAACGCCGTGCTTTTCCATGTGTTGGAATCTTTTTCTCTCCACGCATTTTCGTAAAAAAGGGTCACCCCTTTCCAACGAAAGAGACTCTCCTTAATTCTCTTGTAACTGTAAGTGTTGGCCGGCCACCCGAGGATCTTGATAAGCTGATACCGCGTAAACCACACTTCGTGTGTCCGAAAGCCCTGCAACCGCGAAAGCTGAATCAAACCAAGCACCACCTCTTCATCAATCGGGTTGGGTAACCCAAATTTGTCCGAGGCCGTTACCGTCACCTTCCTTTCAATATACGACTTCGTGCTGTTATCCCAAATGGTGTCAGTGGAATGGATCGTTTTGACGTTGGGATCGATCTGACGCGTCAACGACGCGATGGGAAACTCGGCAAGATTGAGTTCATCGCGGCCCTCGGTGTATTCCGAGACAATATCGGGAAAGAGGAAATCGGGCTGCGGCAACAGTTCGTTGAGATTGTCCATGGCGATATCGCCTTTAAAAGAAGAGTTTTACGCGAACCTGATCCGGAAACCTGTGCGGATTGACATTAGTTTTCTACGCTATTTTCTGTACGGGTTGTCACTAATTGTCAACGTTTCCTGTGTCGAGTGACACTAGTTCTTTCCGCGTAGGAGAGGGCCTGCTGGGCCCGATGCACCGCTTCTTTGTCCTCATATGAAATTCAAAAAAACAACATCCAGAACTGGCACGTCTCGTTCGATGAGCGCGTTTGGTGATGTTGTTTTTAGGTTTCTATACAACAGAGTTTAAGAGTTAGAAGTTATGGTTTCTTAACCACCTTGCAACCAGTTGGTTGTGGGTGTGAAACCTGTACGAAACAACACTAAAACCTGTACGGGATGACACTAAAGCCTGTATGCAGTAACACTAGGCGCACTCAAAACCCTGTGTGCAGTGACACTAAACCCTGTACGGAATAACACTAAAAGCGGGCCAAAACCTGTACGGGATGACACCTCCCTTCTGGTTGGGCAGGTCGCCGCCCCTTTTGCATCCGAGAGCCATAGTGTTATTGCATACAGGTTTTGCGTTCTGGCCTGGTTTCTGTACGGAATGACACTACCCCGCGGTCTCCTCAGTGCGGGACGGGACCGGTGAAGGGGAGGGGATAGTGTTGTTGGGTACAGGAAACCCGTTTTCAGCGTGGTTTCCTGTGCGGAATGACACTACCTCCCGGTTTCCTCAGTGCGGGACGGGCCCAGTGAAGGGGAGAGGATAGTGTTGTTGGGGACAGGAAAACTGGTTTCAGCGTGGTTTCCTGTGCGGAATGACACTAACCCCCGGTTTCCTCAGTGCGGGACGGGCCCAGTGAAGGGGAGGGGATAGTGTTGTTGGGGACAGGAAAACCGTTTTCAGCGTGGTTTCCTGTGGGGAATGACACTATCTCCCGGTTTCCTCAGTGCGGGACGGGCCCAGTGAAGGGGAGAGGATAGTGTTGTTGGGTACAGGAAAACTGGTTTCAGCGTGGTTTCCTGTGCGGAATGACACTAACCCCCGGTTTCCTCAGTGCGGGACGGGCCCAGTGAAGGGGAGGGGATAGTGTTGTTGGGGA
>CAMCYN010000112.1 GCA_945883955.1 Akkermansia muciniphila | reverse complement strand
GAAACATTTGCAAGACTCTCTTCGACCGCAGCTCGACCTAAATCAGGATCACCGCCGGCGCCCAGGCCTCGGGTCAAACGTTGCCCCAGACTGATCCGGACAGAGGTAAGGCAGGAAGTGAGCGCCCGAGCGTCGGTATTGGCAACAATTAGGTCTGCGCCCGCGATACCCTCCCGGCAAAGGTGATCAACGGCATGGGATCCTGCGCCACCAACACCGACCACTTTAACCTGCCAGTCCCGGACTTGAAGAGGCGTTCGAGTAATCTCGATCATGAGAGGAGAAATAAGAATTTAGATTTCAGCGGAGCGGCCAAAATTTACCCAAGATCTTTCGGATAGGCCGTTTTTTTTCAACGGGTTGGATCGCTTGTGCGTATTTAATCAACCCGATCGCCGCCGATAACTGGGGGTTCTCAAATGCTGAAGCAGGTCCGGATACGGCGTGAGCGTGAGTCAATCGCGCCGGGAAGCCGAAAACTTCCTCGGCCAGTTCGTCGATGCCCTCAAGCAAACTGCATCCACCGGTCAGGAGAAGGCCACCGCCCAGATAACGAAGCACCTTTGCAGCTTCGAGTTCACGCTTCACTAATTCAAAAGTCTCCCGGACACGGCACGCGATAACCGTATTCAGCATGGCCCGCTCTACGCCGCAGCCCGCAAAACCAGCCTCCGCTTTCAACACGACCCGCCCAGCAGCCGCCTCACCATGCGTAATAACGCTGCCTTCTTCCACCTTGAGCCATTCCGCACGGGCCATCGGGATGCGCAGCCCGATGGAGATGTCGTTGGTGATATGGTCCCCACCAATCGCAAGGCTGCCACAGGCTTTTACCGCCCCGTTGCTGTACGCCACGTAGTCCGTCGTACCTCCTCCCATATCGATCATCACTGCGCCCGCATTTTTCTGATCGGCATTCAAGACCACTTGGGCGGACGCAATTCCGTTGAACACCGGAAAGGTCACCTCCACGCCCAGGTCCCTCACACAACGCATGGAATTGCCAATCCGCGTCCGGGCTCCGTGAATGATCTGGAAGTCCGCCTCTAACTTTCGGCCTAGCATACCCACGGGGTTAAGCACCTCATCCTGACCATCCACATAATAATGCTGAAGGATAGTGTGGAGGAAAACGTTGTCCTGAGGAATAGCGACCTGCCGGGCGCTCTCCTGAACCTGCTCAAAATCTTCCGGGATCACCTCGCCGCGTTCCTCGGGAATCAGCACCGAGCCACGACTGTTGCAGGCCTTGATGTGCGCGCCGGAGACTCCGAGAAATACAGCCCGGATGTCTACATCACTGGCGCTTTCGGCATCGGCCAGCGCATCACGCACGCAACGTGAAGCAGTTTCGACGTCGACAATCTCACCCTTCCGAACCCCGCGCGAAGGAGTGAGTCCCACGCCTAGAATTCGGATGGTCTGTTCGGGGCGAATCTCGCCCACGACCGCCGCGACCTTTGAAGTTCCAATTTCAAGGCCGACAACAATTTGCTCTTTAGCCATGGGGGTTGAAAAGTTTTCTTAACCCTTCGTTGGGAGTGAGAGTTCGCGGGACTGCCGCAGGGGCCGGAGGATTCGGTTTAAAGCCGGGGATCTGTTTCTCTACCGGCACGGCTCGAGGTGGTGCTACCTCGACCGTCGCCTCCACTTTTTTCCTTGGCTTCGGTGGCGCAGGCTCCGGGTTCGGCTCGGGAACCTTCGCTATTTTTGGCTCCGTTATCTTGACGGCTTTGGGCTTGGGAGGTGACTCTCGCACCGATTCGACGGCAGACTCTTTTTGTGCCTCTCGGGGTTGAGTGGGAACAGGAGCAACCAGTGCCGGTTCGCCTTTCGCCATGAGACGCACGAGCGGAGAGGCCGCTGGCGCAGGCACAGGCGTGGGAGTCGACATGGATGCAGCCTGAGCTTTCGCTATCTGGTCGGCTGTTACCGCTGAAGACAGAATTGAAGTCGGCGTTTTCGGAGCAGGCTTGCCGCCTTTGGTCTTAACTTCGGGAACTACCGGAGGCGGAGCCGGCGCGAATGTTACCGGAACATTGCGTTCGAGCATTAAGTTGACGGTCTGTAATTCACGCTGCATCGGCTCAACCGTATCCATGAGCTGGCGCAAGCGGTTTAACTGCTCCTCCAGGGCGTCGAACCCAAACGTGACTCGAGCCTTCTTTTGGTCGGTCACCACAAGACAGTAGCCTTTACTCACATCAACCACCCGGGGTTGCCAGCGAAGGTCATCAGCATTCAGCCGCAGCAGTTCTATGGCCGCGATGGATTCCGCAGATGGGAGGCGTTGGCCTGGGGCGACGTCTTCCATGTGTACGCCAGTAATCAGCGGCAAAGTCAGATGTTCGGGAAGAACTTTCCTTGTGCGCATCACATATCCCCGCGCGTCAACAAGATACGCATCCCCACCGGGAACTAGTTCCACAGTGGCAGAAGCGGCCACCCACGCCACAGGCTGACGTTCCACCAGGCGAATATCGAGACGATCCGGAAGTGTCCGCCTCACCTCGGAACGATCCACCTGCGGGAGCGCATCCAGAACGGAACGCAATTTTCCGATATCCACACTAAAAATGTTTCGCCCCTCCCAGAGTTCGAGCGCTTCAAGAACCTGGACCCGTGTCAACATGCCGTCGGTACTGAAACGGATGTCAGAAATCGCATACGAAGGATTTTCCCAAATGAGGCGCTGCACGGCGCTCCGTCCGCCAAACACCACGACACTGACAAAGGCAGCGGTCAGAATGCCCTTCAGGCAAATCCCCACCCGTTTGCGGATCAGAACTCGCCGCTCTTTATCGGGCCGAGCAGTGACTTCCAGGAGGCTCTGCGAACGCTTCGGGCCGCCGCGTTTAATACGTCGGTTAGCGTTAGAGTTTGAAAAGAGGCTCATGAAACAAAAGGACGTGCAAGTGAAAGGGTTATGACCCGTTCGCAGAGTTGCGCATAGGAGATACCCGCTGCGGCAGCAGCCTCCGGTAAAAGGCTGACTTCGGTCATACCCGGGATTGTGTTAATCTCAAGCACAACAGGGCCGTCCGCTTCGCTAAAAAGCACATCGACCCGCGAATACACCTCGAGATCCAAAGCCCGATGGGCCGACACGGCCATCTGTTGAATTTGAAGGGTCAGGTCAGGTGCAATCGGTGCCGGACACCAGTGATCGGCTCCGGCCGCGGTGGGGTTGAGAAACGGGTATTTATTCTCGAAATTATAGAAGTCCTGCTTGGCCTTGATCTCCACTATGGGCAAAGCCTGCGTTCCGAGAACTCCAACGGTAAGCTCGCGCCCCGCGACAAAAGCCTCCACGAGCACGTCGTCGGTGTAACAGCGCACATCTCGCAATCGTTGCGGAACCTCGGCAGCGTCCCGCAAGATGTACACACCTACGCTGGAACCCTCCTTGGGAGCCTTCAGCACATAAGGCAGAGGTAAGGACGGCGAAGCGTCACCGTGAAGGACCTCAAACGGGGCAGTCGGGACACCACGCTCCTGCAACCGACGCTTGGTTGCGATTTTATCAATTGCCAGCTCACTACCAGCGACCCCCTCCCCGGTATAACGCACTCCACGCTTTTCCAGTTCTCGCTGGAGTTGGCCATCCTCGCCAAAAGTTCCGTGAACCACATTGAAGGCGAGGTCAATTCCTTGTGGCAACTCGAAGTCCGGACCATGAACATCCACTTCGAAAACCTCCGCCCCTAGGCTGCGTAAAGCTTTTACCACACCCGCTCCCGAGGCTAGCGAAACAGGTCGCTCCGAGCCGGGTCCGCCCATCAGGACGGCTATCCGCATAGCCTTCACTACTGCCGTTGAGCGATTACTCATGGAACCCCCTGTCTTCGCCGACCATTTGTACTTCCGTGTCCAAGTGAATCCCTCGCTCCCGAAGCGCCGTTTCCTGCACTAACGAAATGAGGGCCATAAAATCTCCCGCCGTAGCGTTTTTTTCATTCACAATGAAATTCCCATGGACGTCGGACACCTTGGCTCCCCCCAAACGCATTCCTTTTAAGCCAAGCTCCTCGATGAGGCGTCCGGCCGGCATTATCGCCGGGTTTTTAAAAATGCAACCCGCACTCGACTCACGGGGTTGACTCGAGCGGCGCTTCAATATCGACGCCTCCAGCTTTGATTCAATTTCAGCGTAGGAGGATCCAATACCGTCAAAGGTCGCAGAAACCGCAAAGTTCTCCCGCAAGGTCGGAACGCTTCGATAGTGCACTTCCATCTCGGACGGAGTCCGCGTGTGAAACTCCCCGTCTTTATCCACATAACGCACACTCACAACCTGACGGAATGTTTCCCCGCCCATGGCGCCCGCATTCATCCGCAAAGCTCCACCCACGTTCCCAGGAATACCTTCAAACCACTCGAACCCACCAATGCCTGCATCGCGAGCCGCGAGAGCCAACTCCTTCTGACGCACGCCGGCACCTGCAGTAATTTGCCCGTCCCGGACTTCTATCCGGCGAAACTCCCCCCGGCCCAGATACACCACAACACCGTGAACTCCACCATCCCTGACCAGCAGGTTGGATCCTCGGCCAATGATAAACAGCGGCAATCCAGCCTGGGTGCAATGTCTCACGACCCTTGAAAATCCCTCTTCGGTTTCCGGCTCCAACCAATACTGGGCCGGCCCACCAATCCGCAGAGTCGTATGTCGGGAAAGAGGCTCGTAAAGCCGGGCTGCCCCTAGCCCCATGGCCTTCTGCAGCTCTTCGAGAATCCCAATATCCCTTGCGAGTTGGCGCGCCTGCTCGTGGATGTTGCCGGCGCCCAATGAAACCACGCAGTCGCCAGGCAACAAACTCCGTCCCACTTCCAAAAGGAGCCGACGGCGATCCGGAACGTAATGGGCCGCCGGATGCCCTTCGCGCTCCAACTCCTCCACGATGGTACCGCCATCGATGCCGGGAAGCGGCGTTTCACTGGCTGCATAGACATCAGCCACCCAAACCTCGGAAGCGTCTTCAAACGCTCGGCCAAACTCCTGCCTAAGCGCTGCAGTGCGGCTGTAACGGTGCGGCTGGAACATCGCCAACACCCTTCCACGACCGCAGTTTCGAGCCGCAGCCAGAGTCGCCTTCACCTCCGTTGGATGGTGCCCGTAATCGTCCACCACCATAAACTGGTCCGAGCGGTGTTTAATTTCAAAACGACGACGCGCCCCGCGGAAGCTCTCAAGCGCCGAAGCTATCCGCCCGAACGGCATTCCCAATTCCGTAGCAACCGCGATACCCGCCAATGCATTGGAAACATTATGGCGCCCGGGAATATTCAAGGTGATTGCCCCCAGAGACACTCCGTCGCGTAACACGCGAAAGTGACTTTGGAATTCCTTGAGATGCAGATCGTCAAAGCGGTACTTCGAACACGAACGCTCTCCGTAGGAAATGGCGTTGGGATGCGTGGAGCAAATGCGGGCCGCATTGGGATCATCGGCGCAGTAAAATAGACAGCCTCTTGTATGAGCCATCAGTTGCCGAAACACGGACTCAATCGCGTCGAGGTCCGCGTAAAAATCCAGATGCTCCTCTTCGATATTGAGAACAATGGCATGTTCGGTCTGGTAGAGGGCGAGCGTACCATCACTTTCATCTCCCTCAGCCACAAACCATTCTCCGTCATTATCCCACAGGGCGTTGGTTCCCAAAATCGGGATCTCGGCTCCGACATAATGCGACGGGCGCAAATCACCGTGTCGCAATACGTGAGCAACCATGGATGAAGTCGTTGTCTTTCCATGCATCCCGCCCACGACAATACCACGTTTGGCTGCCATCAAAGCCGCGAGAGCCTCGGCGCGACGAACCAGAAGTTTCCCTGAAGAAACAGCCGCGTCATAATCAGGATGGCCCGACCGGATTGCCGAGGAATAGACAACGATATCGGCACTTCTAACGGCTGAAGGATCGGCAGGACTATGAAAATCCAACCCAAGAGAGCGAAGTCGCTCCACCTCCACCGTGGATACTTTATCCGACCCGCTCACCCCGTGTCCGATCGCCAGCAATAAGCCGGCAATGCCGCTCATGCCGGAACCCGCCACCCCAATTAAGTGCACCCGGCACGGCGACCCGGTCAGTCTCCTCGTGAGCTCGGCCTCTTTGAGATGTTCACTCTGGCGATTCATCAGTTCGTCCCTCCTGCGCTGGCGGCTTTCAACAATACGTCCGCAACCAATTCGGCCGCGTTGGGAACATTTAACCCGCGACACGCGAATGCCATCCTCGCGTGCTTTTCGGGCAGAAGCAGCGTTTTGATTTCAGACGCCAGAAGAGCTGCCGTGGCGCTCGGTTCCGGCATCAATATCCCGGCACCCGCTTTTTGGAAAACCTGGGCATTAAGAGTCTGATGGTCGTCCGCTGCATGGGGATAAGGAACAAGCACCGAGGGCAACTCGAAATAAGCAAGTTCGGTCAAACTGGCCGCTCCCGAACGGGCCACGGCCACATCAGCCGCCGCATAAGCATCCTGCATAGCATGATGAAATGCCCCCACCCACGCGCAAACCGAGGCCCGTTGATATGCATCCCGAACCAGATGCTCATCGGTGGGCCCTGTGATATGAATTACCTGGATATTCTCCCGCGCGAGAATCTCTGACGCCCCCAGCATCGCGCGATTGATCCCCTGCGCTCCCTGACTGCCGCCCATCACCAAAACGGTGGGCCGCGCCGGATCCAGTCCGAACCGAACACGCGCCTCGGCGGTAGTAGGGCGCACACAAAGAGCCCGCCGAATCGGAGTCCCGGTCAAGGTGCATGCAATGTTCGGAACCCTGGTGATGCAGTCCGCCAACCCCACGAGAAGGCCTCCGGCGATACGGGCATTCAGTCTATTTGCCTTTCCGGGAATCGCGTTCGATTCATGCACGAAAGTCGGCAAGCCACGCAGACGGCCTGCCAAAATCGGGGCCGTGGACGTGAACCCGCCCATTCCAAGGACGGCAGCCGGTTTGAAATCCGCAAAAAGCGAACGGCAGTGGGAAACACCAAGAAGGAACCGGAGTGCAAACTTGGCGGCCTGCAAGGAAAGCCCCCGCGGCAAGCCCATTCCCGGTAACCGCTCGATACGGAACTCAGAACGTCCTTCCGTAGCCACGGCATCGATGTGCTTTTCCGAGGTCAGAATCATGACCTCGTGGCCTGCGGCATGTAAAACTTCCGCCACAGCCAAGCCGGGGAAGAGATGTCCACCAGTACCACCTGCTGCAATTGCAAAGCGCATAATTAGAGTTTCACAACCGTCCGTTCCGCTTTGATTGCCATCTCAAGCTGTTCCATTTGATGCTCCTCCTGGTCGCTGACTCCTTGCCGGTAGATATTGATGAGGACGCCAACTCCGGCCATGCAGAAGAGCAGATTCGATCCTCCGTAGGAAATAAACGGGAGAGGCATTCCCTTGTTGGGAAGTAGTTCGGTCGTGACGCCCAAGTTCACAGCCGCCTGCATCGCGATGATCATCACGATGCCCATTCCCATTAACATTCCAGCTCTATCCCGCGCCTTCACCGCGATCGAGACACCGGCGAGGATAAAGAGGATATAAAGAAAGACCACACCGAGAGTTCCAGCAAGGCCAAGCTCCTCACCAACCATTGGGAAGATGAAATCTGTATGCGCAAATGGCAGATAGAGAAGCTTTTGCCGACCATTCCCCAAACCAAGTCCGGCAATCCCTCCCGACCCGAGCGCGATCAGGCCCTGTTGGGTTTGGTAAGCATCGGCTGGATATTTCTCCGGATGCAGAAACGCCATAAAGCGCCCCATCCTTTCCGGCATGGCGTAAATCGCAGCCGAAATAAGGAGTGCTCCCCCAGCGACAATTGGAGCCATAAAGAACCAAGGTGCGCCAGCGACCAACATCAAGATCAGTAGGGTAGCCCCGATCAATGCCGTCGAACCCACATCCACTTCGATAACGATCAGGAACATCAAGACACACACTAGAGCGATGGGCGCAAAGAAGCCCCGGATCCATTCCCTCTCAACCCTGTCCTCTTGAGAATACCACCATGACAACACACAGATTGCAGCCCACTTTCCGAGCTCCGAAGGCTGGAACATTCCAAACCCCAGACGCACCCAGCGATGAGAGCCGTTAATTTTCGTGCCGATAACCGGTGCAAAACACGCGGCCAATAGAAGCAGGGCCAGCAGGTAGATCCAGGCACAGTGTTTTTGCCACCAGTGGTAATCGACAAATGAGACACCAAGGCAGACGAAACTGGAGACCCCTATCCAGAACAGCTGCTTCTTGATGAAGAAGTAAGGCTTCCCATGTGCATCCTGCGCGAACTCCCCGGTACTCGCGAGCATGACAGCGCCCAGCGTGAGAAGTAATCCCACGGCTATCAATAGCAGCAGCACGCTCCTTCGATGCATAGACGCCTTTTTCCTGCCGTTAACCCGCGCCTAGTTCGCCGCCTTTTTCGCTGGAACTTTTAAGACCTGACCAATCTGCAGCTTTTTGGGGTCATCAATCCCATTCATCTTCAGAAGTTCGCTTTCCGAAACCCCGAGACGCTTGGCGATCGTCGTGGGGTTATCCCCTTTCACAACCACATAGGGTTTTGGTGGGACTGAGCTCTCGGAATGAGCACCACCAGGCGCTGCAGTCAAAGGAACCTGCGGAGCCGCAGGCTTGGATTGTGAAATCACAGCAGACTGCCCAGTCGGCTCCTTACTAGTCATAGCGGGCTTTAGCGGCTGAGCCTGAGGCATTCCAGGAGCGGGAGCCGTGGGCGAAGTCTTCCCTACCACCGGTGTTCCCGTCGGTTTGCTTGCCGGAATGGCGGGCGTATTCTGAACCGGAACCGATCCAGTGGGAGCCACTACACCCGCTGCCTTTTTGGCAGTCACGGACTCCGTGTTTGGTGTCCCCTCCGCTTGCCGTCTATGGGTCTTGATACTGTGGAAGGCATAAATGCCGCCAACCGCGACAAGATGCAGGATCAAAACAACCACAAATGCCGTCGATAACTTCGTAGTCGGCTCCTCGTCATAATCCTCGAAAGCAGGAGGAGTGAGCCGATGAGCGGCATTGGCGGCGAGCTTCCGTACCTTTTTCTTCGGTTGCGGAGCCAGGGATTTGAGACGCTGCAGCGTCAGATTTTTCATGGAACGGAGCGGTGGATGGGTGGTGGAAATGGCTAGGAGGAAAGAGATTGCACGATATTACGGAACTGATTTCCGCGATCGGCGTAATTTTTGAACATGTCAAAGGAGGACGTGCCCGGACTAAACAGCACCACGTCTCCGGGTTCGGAAAGTTCCCGCGCACGGTCGACAGCATTCAAGAGGGACTCAGATCGATGACAGGGAATGCAATCGGCCCAAATCGCTTCGATTCTCGGCGCCATTTCCCCAATGAGGACAACTGCACGGCACCGTTCCGAAACGAGTGACTTTACAGACTCAAACTCAAATCCCTTGTCCTTGCCGCCGGCGATAAGAACCACCCTTCGGGATTCCGAATGCAGGGCTTTTTCGAGCGCATCCAGATTCGTTGCTTTGGAGTCATTCACGTACGCCACGCCTTCCCACTCCGTCACAAGTTCACAGCGGTGCGGCAGAGGGCGATAGTCACAAAGGGCATCCCGCAGGGCATCCCATTCGAGGCCCCACGCAAATCCAACGGCCAAGGCGGCCATGAGATTTTCCGCATTGTGAGCCCCACGCAAACGAGTCGCACTCATTTCAAGCACGGGAGTCCCGCGAAAACAAATCACGTCACCAATCAATTCGAAGTCTGCGCCAGGCTGATACGCGCTAAAGCGGAGTGTTTTGGCACTCAGGGCGGGCAACATATCCCGAGCATTTACGACGGCCCAATCGTCTGGCGTCAGGTTGTCAAAGATACGCACCTTTGCCGCGTAATACTCCTCCATCGAACTGTAACGATCGAGGTGATCGGGAGCAAAATTGAGCCACACGGACACTTTGGGACGAAACCGGAGAACCGTCTCCAACTGAAAAGAGGAAACCTCCACGGCCATGACGCCAAGCTGATCGCTCCCGCTGACCTTGGCAGAAAACGCCGGACCGATATTCCCGCACGCCACAGAAGGGACACCAGCGGCATTAAACATGGAATCGATCAGCTGCGTAGTGGTTGTTTTTCCGTTGGTCCCGGTAATTGCCACAATCGGGCAACGACACCGTTGAAAAGCGAGTTCGAGCTCCCCGATAATCTCCACGCCAGCCTCTTGGAATGCACAAACCAAAGGTACCTTCGGATCTATCCCGGGACTCAAAATCGCAGCACCGTACTCTTCAATCCCGACAAACGCGTCAGCCCCGCAGCGCAGGTCGATGCCGCTAGCGAGGAGCGTTGCCGCACGTGCCGCCAACGATTCGGCGGAGGCGGTATCCAGGACGCAGACAGAGACGCCTTCGGCGGCCAGCAATTTTGCCGCAGCAATCCCACTCTCTCCGGCACCGAGGACGGCGGTTTTCTTCGAATGATTCAGTGTAGAATTCACCGGAGTTTAAGCGTGGCTAAGGCTAAAAGTGCGAACAGGAACGAGAGGATCCAGAAACGCACAATGACAATATTCTCGGGCCATCCCTGAAGTTCGAAATGGTGGTGAATTGGGGCCATCCGAAACACTCGACGTCCCTCGCCTTTCATCCGTTTGGTCACTTTAAAAACAATGCGCTGAATGAGAACGGATGTGGCCTCGATCACAAAGACCCCCCCTACAAGCACCAGCAGGAGTTCCTGTTTGCAGCAGATGGCGACCACTCCCAAAAGACCGCCAATGGCAAGGGATCCCGTATCGCCCATGAAGACTCGCGCGGGATGCGCATTGAACCAAAGGAAACCAATGGACGATCCCACCAACGCCATGCAGACAACCGACAACTCGCCGGCAAGCGGGTAGTACGGGATCTGCAAATACTGGGCG
>CAMCYN010000111.1 GCA_945883955.1 Akkermansia muciniphila | reverse complement strand
AAATGTTCGAAATGGTGCACTTTGAAAGCCCACGCACATAACGGGCCACACTCCGCCGGTTGACTCCGAGTTCACGGGCAATACGACGATCGGAGAAGCCCTTCTGGTGAAGGCTGAGGATCTGAGCTTGTTGCGGCACGGGTAGGAGGTTCGCCATCCCCGAGCGTGTCCTTCATGGACCTCAACCGGGCAACGGCTTCCCCCAAAGGTGGTGCACTTTGAACCACTCCATTTCGAACATTGGTGGTGCACTTTGAGTGTTCACCGACAGGCATCGAAATCCAGGATCAACTCGGAGGGAGCCTCCTTGAAGGAGGCAATGAACTGTTCGAGTAAAAGCTGGTGCATCCCGACGGCAGTTTGGCGATTGGCACGCTGTTCGAGGGTGGTGAATGAGGCGGTCTTGTACGGAGAGGCGTGTGAACCATGGGCTCACGTGGTGTTGCAGGCCTGATGTTGTTAGGGGTGCCCGCCGATGGGGTGCCGGTTGGGCGAAAGAACCGAGCTCAAGACCTCAACGCGGTGTGTGTCTGGCTCTTGATGAGGGCGGGCGAATCCTCCGGGGGCTGCAACGGGTGCAAGAAAACTCGGTGGGCCCGATTCGGCGGGGTTTCGGCCGAGCGGATCGTTGTAGCAGTTTGACTTCCGCTAAACACCGAACGTGTTTTGGCAACAGGTGTACGCGCTGACGTCGTGCGCATTTATAGAGCGAAAAGACACACCATTTGCGCGTGCGCGCGGGAGAAGAGGACACTCCGAATCAAGGGCAGACATAAGGAGGCAAAATCACGTTATGTGTGACGGTTTCCGTCGTCTCGGAGACCGTTTTTGTCCTAACTCCATCATAATAATGCTTGGTGCCGGTGGCGGGACTCGAACCCGCACGGAGATTGCTCTCCAAAGGATTTTAAGTCCTTTGCGTCTGCCATTTCGCCACACCGGCATTAGGGGGTGGTTATCAAACTTGCGAAACAGACGACCTGCAAGCCTTTCCGAACTATCCGGGAGACTTCTCCACTCAGTGAACATTTCAAAGTGCACCACTTTGGGATCCGTTTTGGGTAAAGGGGTTTGGGTTGCCGGATACGTCTCAGGTATTCTCAGAAAATCCAAAAGTTAGGCTCACCGTTTCTCTAATCCCGAATCCCTTTGACTCCGACACCCGACAACGCCATGGCTAACCCGCCCACCGCTCTTCCCCAAACGGTGCGCCTTCTCCGTTGATCGAGCAATTGAAGCAGGCTCACGCAACGACTTGGGAAAATACTCGTGGTCAGCCAGAGAATGGGAAGTACACCCGCCTGATTGATCGCTTTTTGAGCGGCCTTCAAAACGGCCGCTACCACAAGGTTCGTTACCGTTTGCCCTTGGACTTCAGCTGCCCTCTTGAGCCCCTGCCCCCTGGAGTGTTCGTTGTGAGGGAACTCGAGGATTTCAGCTAATTTTGTCGGTTGGCGAGCGAATGGTCTGAGTTCTCTGTCCACTGTGAGCTGCGGACAGAGGTACACGTGATCGTGGAGGAGACGTCGGGGCGGTACAAAAAATCCCCGCGTGCATTGGAAGGCAGCGCGGGGATTTTTAATCCGGGTTAGAGGTTCTTGTTAGAAAATCGTCTGCAAAAGCGCCAACGCTTTCAGATAAACTTTGTGGCGAAGTCCCGGGTTCATTTCTTCGCTAAGCAGACCTTTGACCGATTCTGCACCCGCAGAGAAGTGAGATTCAGAAACACCGGTGGAATCCTGCAAGCGCGAGTGCAGCAGGGCGGAGCCCATTTCCCGATCGAGAGTGAGCGTGGCATTCGCGGAGACAATGGTCAGGCTGCTGAGCGCAATTCCAGCACTGGACGAGGCGACGAAGCGGCACTCAATAAACGTTCCTGCACTCGATTGGAACTGGATGGAGTCCTGGGTGTGAGCGGAGACATTCCAGCCGAACTGGGCGCCAAACCAGCATGCGAGCAGTTGTGCGGTGGATTCAAATCCTGCCAGGTGGCGGATTTCAATCCGGTGGATGGCGGGGATTTCCGCCAAGAGCACAGGATTATCAAAACACTGGGCCACAGCCTGACGGATGGCCAGGGAGCGCGTCCAGTTGAGGTCGCTCAAAGCCATGCGGTTGGCGGAATGGGCTTTGAGCAGGTGAAGCCTGTGGAGTTGTTCACTGCGATCTTTCCAGTTCGTGCTGTCAAAGATCAGGCGGTCGATCCGGTTCCAGATGGGTGAAGAAGCCGATTCCGGGAACTCGGGATGCCACCACAGATTGAGGGGCAGATCATAGTCGAGATTGGCCAGGAGCGCGTTGGCGACGCCTTCCTCGGAAACGCCTTCCGCAAGAAGTGTGACCTGTTCGCTACAGATCTGTTTGGCCCCGGCCTTGGTCAGGTGACAGTGTGCCTGTATCCAGGCGGAGATCTTCGGCGGCGTCACTCTCGGACAGTACCCGACCAGGATGGCCCGGCAGGCGTGGTCCCTCACGAACTCCTCAATGAGATGGGTATTCGCCGCAAAGGCTTCTGTTCCCTCCGTATAGACGGCGAAGTTAATCAGACTGGCGCGCGTTTTGGTGTCGCCGTCAGCCGCCCAAAGCTTTTTGAGCTCTTGCGGGATTTTGGCGAGTTCCACCGGGAACCCGAGCGTGGCAGGATCAAATGGCATGGGAACAGCTAGTTAGAGTCGGCGCCAGGCGCGTCCGTCAGCGGCGAGAAGGTCGTCAGCTTCCTTCGGTCCCCAGGAACCGGCCGGATAGGAGGTCATGGGCGGAGGCGTCTGGTTTTTATGCCAGGCGTCTTCGATGCAATCGATGAAGGTCCAGGCTAGATCCACTTCGTCGCGGCGGGCGAAGAGGGTGGCGTCCCCGGCCATGGCATCGAGGAGCAGGCGTTCGTAGGCTTCCGGACTGGGTTTGCCGAAACTGGTACCGTATTGGAAATCCATCTTCACGGATTCAATACACAGTTGGGCACCGGGACGTTTGGACTGCATACGCAGCGAAATACCTTCGTCAGGCTGGATGCGGATGACGAGGACGTTGGGTCCGAGGCCGGCCTGTTGCGCGTTAAAGAGCACGCCTGGGGTTTCCTTAAAGTAAACGGCGATTTCCGCTCCGTGTTTTGGAAGGCGTTTGCCTACCCGTACATAGAAAGGAACTCCGGCCCAGCGCCAGTTGTCCACATGCACCTTGATGGCCACAAACGTTTCCGTCTCCGACTCGGGGTTGACCCGGTCTTCCGAGCGGTAAGCCGGCACATCCTTGCCGCCGACGCATCCTGAGGCGTATTGACCGCGGACGACGTTTTTGGCGACGTCTTCGGGACTCATCAGGCGCATCGAACGGACCACCTTCAGTTTTTCGTCACGCACGCTGTCGGCGGAAAGGTCCGTGGGAGGTTCCATCGCCACCAGACACAGGATCTGGGTGAGGTGATTTTGAACCATGTCGCGGAGCGCGCCGGCGCTATCGTAGTAAGGTCCGCGGGCTTCGACGCCCATGGGTTCAGCGGCGGTAATCTGGATGTGATCGATGTACTGGTGGTTCCAGAGGGGTTCAAAAATGGCGTTGGCGAAACGCAGCACCATGATGTTCTGGGCGGTTTCTTTGCCTAGATAATGGTCAATGCGGTAGGTGTCCTGTTCGGCGAACACGTGGCTGACCATTTCGTTGAGCGCGTGAGCAGTTGCCCGGTTTTTGCCGAAAGGCTTTTCCACAATGACCCGGGCCCAACTGCCGTCCTTGGTCTTGTTCAGTCCGAACTGCGCGAGTTTGGCGAGAATGCCTTCGAACTCCGAAGGGCTGACGCTGAGGTAAAATAGACGGTTGCCGGCAGTGCCGTGCTCTTCGTCGAGTTTGTTGAGCCGTTCTGCCAGAGTACGATAGCCTTCTTCGTCGCCGAATTCACTGCGATGATAATGGAGACGTGCGGAGAAGTCTTTCCAGACCTCCTCGTTACGTCCCGAACGGGAGAATTTCGTTAAAGCCTCGCCGAGTTCTTCCCGGAAAGCCTCGTCGGTTTTCTCACGGCGGGCAAAGCCGGTGATGTGGGTGGTGACGGGCAAATCGCCGTCAGCCTGAATGTTGTACAGAGCTGGGATGAGCTTTCTGTAGGTCAGGTCGCCGGAGGCTCCGAAAATGACCACATTACATGGCCGTGGAAGAGAGCGATTGGAGAGACCCTCCCGGAGGGGATTGGTGGTCGAGTTCGGAGTTTGGTTCACGAGATTGGGGATTTATAGGGAGGTTCCCTACGGGGCAACGGGAAAACCCTTAGGGTGGCGGCAAAACAGGGGTGGGTGTATAGAGCTGGCAGTGGCCGTTTTAGTGCGGCAACGGGAAGCGGCGGGTGAGCGCCTTAACGTTTTCGCGGATTGCCGCCAGTTCTGCGGGCTGGTCGATGTGGCTGAGAGCCCGGTGAATGAGGTCGGCGATTTCCATCATCTCCTCCTCTTTCATGCCACGCGTCGTCACGGCTGGGGTTCCAATACGGACTCCGCCGCCGAGGGTGATTTTTTCGGTGTCGAAGGGGATTCCGTTCTTATTAACAGTGATGCCGGCGTGATCGAGGGCTTCCTGGGCCTGTTTGCCGTTGAGGTTCTTGGGCCGCAGATCCACCAGCATGAGGTGGTTGTCTGTGCCTCCGGAAACAATCCGGTAACCGTGGTGGGTGAGCTGGGCGGCGAGGGCCTTTGCGTTGCTGACTATCTGGGCGGCGTAAGTTTTGAAGGAAGGCTTGAGTGCTTCGAGGAAACACACGGCCTTGGCCGCAATGACGTGTTCGAGTGGTCCTCCCTGGCAGCCAGGGAACACCTGACCGTCGATGCCCTTGGCATACTTGGCCTTACACAGAATGAGCCCACCGCGCGGTCCGCGCAGACTCTTGTGGGTGGTGGTCGTCACGAAATCCGCGAGTTCCACGGGGCTTGGGTGAACACCGGCGGCAACCAAGCCGGCGATGTGCGCCATATCCACGAAAAGATACGCTCCGACGGAATCGGCGATCGCGCGCATTTTTTCGAAGTCTATGACCCGCGGATATGCGCTGGCTCCGGCGGTGATCATCTTGGGTTTCACCTCCAGGGCTACCTTGGCCAAGGCGTCGTAATCGATACGTTCATCGGTTGGGGAAACCCCGTAATGCACGATGTCGAAAAGGCGGCCCGAAAAGTTGGCTTTGTTGCCGTGGGTCAGATGACCGCCATGGGAAAGATCCATGGTAAGGATCCGGTCGCCGGTCTGAAGCACCGAGAAATACACGGCCATATTCGCCTGGGAACCCGAGTGGGGCTGGACGTTGGCGTGTTCGGCTCCGAAGAGCTGCTTGGCTCGGTCGATGGCAAGCAGCTCGACAACATCCACGTTTTCGCATCCACCGTACCAACGGCGTCCGGGGTAACCTTCGGCGTATTTGTTGGTGAGACACGAACCTTGTGCTTCCATGACGGCCCGGGAGGTGAAGTTTTCCGAGGCAATCAGCTCGATGTTTTCAAACTGGCGAAGTCCTTCCGCTTCGATGGCCGCAAAAATCTCGGGATCGGCTTCGCTGAGCGAAACGGTGGCGACGGCCCCAGTGCCGAGGTGTTCGAGTTTTTCGACACGGCGTTCGTGCCTGCCCCCTTCAAACTGGGTGGACAAAAACGCGTCCAGAATGCGGGGGGCGGCTGCGGTGTCCACCCGGCTGGAGCCCATGCAGAGCACGTTGGAATTGTTGTGCTGCCGGGTGACGCGTGCGTCGTCGGCGTTGTCCAGAAGGGCGGCGCGGATTTGCGGGAAGCGGTTCGCTGCAATGCTCATTCCGATCCCGCTGGTGCACATCAGGATTCCGAAGTCCGCTTCGTGGCTGGCCACGGTGTTACACACCGACTGGGCGTAGTCGGGGTAGTCGACACTTTCCTTCGAGTTCACCCCGAAATCCGTAACCACGTATCCTTTGCGGGCGAGGTGTTCATGGACGGCTTTTTTGAGATCCACTCCACCGTGGTCGGCGCCGAGGGCCACGCGAAGCGGGCGAGTGGCTGTGGAGGCGGTAGCGGGGGACGATGGGGCGGTGGTGGAATCGCTCATGGGTGTGGAATCAATAAAGTGTAGAAGTGCGGGGATGGCGGCGCGGATGGTGTCGCGGGTTTCGAGGTAAGACTCGAGGCCCTGGCCGATGGGATCGGGCACCTGGCGCGGGAGTGAAGGGGTGAATTCGCAGACGAGATGGGCTTTGGAAGCGGCGTGAGGGAAAAGGTCTTCCAGAGCGGTGCGATGGCCGCTGGTCATGCAGAAGATGTGTGTGGCCCAATCCACCAGGTCGCGGGTCAGAAACTGGGAACGATGTTTTTTGAGCGTCAGATTGAGAAGCCGGCAAGCTTCTACCGCGTCGCTACTGGCTGGCTGGCCGCGACCGGCGCTCACCCCGGCGGAGGCCACTTCAATATCGGTGCGGTCGCGAACGGCGTGGCGGAAAAGGGCCTCAGCCATAGGGCTGCGGCAGGTGTTTCCGGTACAGACGAAGAGGATGCGTTTGGCCGCAGAAGCGCTCATGGCAGTAAAAGGGCAAGTTTAGGGGGCATCGGTGGGGCAAGTCAACGCGACCTCCCCAAAAGCAGACCCGAGAGCAGAAGAGGCGAGCCCCCAGGCTGGTATTGTACGTATTGTCGGAGGGTGATGATGGTGGTGAGGGGGCCGGGCGGATTATTCGGCCAGAGCGTCGCGGAGAGCGTCGCCGAGGAAGTTAAGCGAAAGCAGGGTCAGGCTCATGGCCGTGGCGGGAAATAATAGAAGCCACCAGTGGCTGCGGATCGGGTTGAGGGACTGGGCGCCATCGCTTAGAAGCGTGCCCCAACTCGCCTGAGGCGCCTGGACGCCCAGTCCCAGAAACGACAAAAAGGATTCGTCCAGCATGACGGCGGGGACGGTCATAGTCAGGTAAACCACGATCACTCCGGCCAGATTTGGAAGCAAATGGCGGATCAGGATTTTGGTGTGACTCTGGCC
This sequence comes from Akkermansia muciniphila, assembly GCA_945883955.1. Classification (GTDB taxonomy): domain Bacteria; phylum Verrucomicrobiota; class Verrucomicrobiia; order Chthoniobacterales; family Chthoniobacteraceae; genus Chth-196. The sequence continues at coordinate 4,067 of CAMCYN010000111.1, read as the reverse complement.
CAGTGCCCGGGCGGCTTGCACAAAGGGAAGAGTTTTCAGCGAAAGCACCTGGCCGCGGACAATCCGGGCCATGGTCAGCCATTCGATACATCCCAGTGCTACAATCAGGATTCCGATTTTGGTGTAACCCAGCCAGCGTCCGTCCTGGATGGGTGCCAGCCAGCGCTGGAGCAAAGGGTCGAGTGCGAACGTGGCCAGAATGATTAGAATCAGCCGGGGAATCGCGTAGAGAATATCGACGAGACGCATCAGGAGTGCGTCCGTTTTTCCGCCCATATAACCCGCAAGCAGTCCGCAAGTCGTCCCGATGCAAAGACTGACGAGGGTGCCGCTAAAGCCGACCAGCAGAGAGATTCGCGCTCCTTCGAGCGTTCGGGCCAGGAGATCCCGGCCATTGACGTCGGTGCCAAAGGGATGGGTGAAACTGGGAGGCTGGAAGGTGTGCGGGGAAGTGGAGTGGGGATCCGTGTTGAGGAGCCAGGGCAGCAGGAGGGAGGACAGTAGAATAAAAGCAAGCAGCAGCATCGCCACACAGGCGGCGGGGCGTCGGAAGAGCCGGCGGAGCAATCCTGGGCGGCTAGTGGAGGGGGGGCGGGTCATGGGGTTAGTTTTCCAGACGGATACGCGGGTCGAGCCAGGTGTAGGCGATATCGACGAGCAGGTTCATTCCCATGAGGAGTACGCAGTACACAATCACCACGCCGCCGAGCAGAAAAACGTCCCGGTTGAGGATAGCGTTTACAAAGAAGGATCCGGTGCCTGGTAAATTAAAGAGCGACTCGACGACAATCGAGCCGGTGAGGAGGTTGGCGGCAAGCGGGCCGAGGTAGGAGACGACTGGAAGCAGGGCGGTTTTGAGTGCGTGTACGTAAAGGATCCGGTTTTCACTGAGGCCTTTGGCCCGGGCGGTTCTTAGAAACGGGGCGTGTAACACTTCCAGCAGGGAGGTTCGGGTAAGCCGGGCGATGGACGCGATAGCCGGACCGGCCAGTGTGATGGTGGGCAGAATCAGACTGGCGGGGGAGTTGAGTCCGCCTACGGGCAGCCATTTTAACCAGAGGGCGAATCCGAGTACGAGCAGCGGGCCGGTGACAAAGGTCGGGATACTGATGAGGCCGAGGGCGCCGAGCATTGCTGCCGTATCGGTGAGGGTACCGTGGCGCACGGCGGCCAGGCTTCCGAGCCAGACACCGGTGACCGTGGCCAGCAGCAGCGCGCTCACCCCCAGAAGAGCCGAAATAGGAAGGCTTTGGGCGAGGAGTTCATTGACCGAGCGATCCCTGTATTTGGTCGAAAGACGCAGGTCGCCCTGGAGCACGTCACCGAGATATTCGGAGTATTGCTGCCAGAGGGTGCCGTCGAGATGGTAACGGGCGAGGAGTTGCTTTTCTATGGCCGGAGGCAGTTTTCGTTCACGGGTGAAAGGGCCTCCCGGGGAGAGGCGTACGAGCAGGAAGGTGAGCGAGATCACGCAGAATAACACTCCGGCCATGGAGAGGAGACGTCTGGTGAGAAAGGGGAGCATTGGGAAGGGAGAATAAGTGGAGAGTGGCGTTTTGTCGCTGGTTTCGCTCAATGGCAGGCAGGTTGCCACACCCTCATAAGGCGGCTATGGATAGGTGGGGAATGGCCGTGCAATACAAGGATTACTATAAGGTGCTGGGAGTTGCGAAGAACGCTTCTCAGGACGACATACGAAAAGCGTTTCGCAAGCTTGCTCGCGAACATCACCCCGATGTGTCCAAGGACAAGAAAGGGGCGGAGGCCAAGTTTAAGGAAATTAACGAAGCCAATGAGGTTCTGGGCGATCCGGCAAAGCGCCAGAAATACGATGAACTTGGCAGCGACTGGGAGCGGGGCGGTTACCAGCAAACTGCGGGCGGTTTTCCAGGCGGCGGGGCGGACGGATTCAGCGATTTTTTTGAAGCGTTTTTCGGAGGAGCCGCCCGGGGTGGTGGCGGATTTGGCCGTGGGGGTGGCGGCGGCGGTGGTCGGATGCCTCGCAGCCCCTTTGAGGCGCGGCCGCCCGAGCCTCAGGACATCGAGACGGAACTGGAGGTCAGTATCGAAGAAGCTCTTTCGGGGGGGAAAAAGCGGGTTTCTTTCCGGCGCTCCAACCAGTCCGCACCGGAGACGTTGGATGTGCAGATCCCTAAGGGAGTGTGTGAGGGGCAAAAGATTCGTCTCGCCGGCAAGGGGGCCAATGGAGGCGATTTGTTGCTCAAGATTTCCGTCGCTCCCAGCGAGCGTTACCAACTGGAGGGCAGCGATATCGTGTGCGACGTGTTGGTGCCGGTTTGGGAGGCGGTCCTTGGAGGCGAAGCGCAGGTGGCGACTCCGGATGGCTCGATTCGTCTGAAAATTCCGCCGGGGACCCAGCCTGGCCGCCGTTTCCGGTTGCCCGAACGCGGCCTGTTCAAGCGGGACAAACAGCGGGCCGATTTTTTCGTCCAGATCAAGGTCGTCGTGCCCGAGCAATTAACGGACGCTCAACGCAAACACTGGGAGGCCCTGGCCAACGCGGACCACAAAAAGGAATAGCGCGCATCCCCGGCCCGGTCGGGTGGCCCGTCCTGCTTGGGTCAGACGGAGGGGTTGCGCTTTTTTTAACGATCCCGCCTATTGAACGGAACTTCGGCGGCTTGTTCTCAATCGCTGGCTTCACCCAATTTTGCCAATCTGCTCCCCGATTTTATGAAAACCGCGTTCCCTCTTCGTCTGGCTGTCGCTTGCCTTGTGCTTTTCCCGCTGCCGGCAGTGTTGGCGGAAGGGGGGCATTCGTTGATTGGCGATGCTTTTAACGAAGGACCGCGCCAGGCGGCGCTGCTCCTGGAACCTGAAGACGTCGGGCGCGTGAATTTTCCTGTGACGGCCGCCGTGCCGAAGGCGCAGTCGTTTTTCAACCAGGGCGTGGCCCAGCTTCATAGCTTCTGGTTTTACGAGGCCGAACGCTCCTTCCGACAGGCTCTCCTGCTCGATCCGTCCTGTGCCATGGCCTACTGGGGGCTGGCTCTGGCCAATCGTAATAACCCCAAGCGAGCCCGGGAATTTTTGGATAAAGCCGAGCCGTTTCGGTCGACCTTAACTCCGAAGGAACTCCGGTGGCTGGACGCTTATCGGCCTTTTTTTGCCAAGGACGGGGATCCAGCAAAGGAAGTCCGGCGCACTGTGGCCGAGGCATTGGAAGCCATGGCCTTTGATTTCCCCGAAGACATGGAAATCAAGGTGTGGGTGGTTTTGCAGATGTGGGAAAACGAAACTCACGGACTCCCCGTGGGTAGCCGGGAGGGCTTGGACGCTTTGTTACGTGAAGTTTTGGCCGAACAGCAATGGCATCCCGGGGCGCATCATCTGCGGATTCACCTTTGGAACGGCCATGACGACCGTCGGGCATTGAAATCGGCGGCGGTTTGCGGTCAGACCGGTCCTGGAGTGGCGCATTTGTGGCACATGCCGGGTCATACGTTCAGTTCACTGAAACGGTTCGGGGACGCGGCCTGGCATCAGGAGGCGGCGGCGCGCACCGACCATGCCTGGATGATTGCCAAGCGGCTGATGCCCGATGAGATCCATAATTACGCGCACAATAACGACTGGTTGGTGGGAAATCTCTGCCACGTTGGCCGGGTTGGCGAAGCGCTCCAGCTGGCCATGAATATGGTCGAACTGCCCCAGTTGGCTCCGCGCACGGCTGTGATCGGCAACAGACGGCCTGAGGAGGATCGTTCGAGTTTGAGTTACGGTTCCAGACGGCTGGTGGAAACGCTGGTGGCTTTTGAAATGTGGCCCCGTCTCGTGGAACTAGAGGCCACGCCGTATCTGGCCCCGAGAGAGGATTTGAAGGACGAATCAGTCCGTTTGAGCGGGATGGTGGCGGCTTATAGCGCCTTGCAGCGTCTGCCCGAGGCGCAGAGCCGTCTGGTCGAACTGGAGGCGTTGGGGCCTAAAATCCGGCAGGAACGGTTTGAGGCGGCGGACCGGGCCGAACAGGAGGCGCGCAAGGCGAAAAAAACGGCAGCGGAGGCGGGGAAAGCCGCACAGGAGGTTTTGAATCAAAAACTGGCGCG
>CAMCYN010000110.1 GCA_945883955.1 Akkermansia muciniphila | reverse complement strand
TTTCAGCGACCCGTTTTTCAAGCGGCCCTACTGGACTCGCGGCCCCTCGGAGCAGGGCGGCGCATTTGTCTATTTCCTCTCAGCGGATCGCAAGACGCTCAAACGCGTCACCGGCCCCATCGGCCCAAACGGTGTGGTCGGCACGCCGGACGGCAAGACGCTGTATGTCGCCAGTGGCGGTATCAAGGCGTTCGACATTCAGCCCGACGGCTCGCTGACCAACGAGCGCAAGTTCTGCGAAGGCAGGGCGGACGGGATGACGCTGGACGTGGAGGGCCGCCTCTACCTCGCCGCCAAAGGCGTGGCGGTTTACGACAAAGCGGGCGCGCTCCTCGAGACGATCGAGGTGCCGGAGAAATGGACTGCGAATGTCTGCTTCGGTGGCTGGGACATGCAGACGCTTTTCATCACCGCGAGCAATGGACTCTACGCCGTGAAAATGCGCGTGAAAGGGACGGCGCAATAGGCAGTGCGATTTCCTCCGGAGCCATGAAACGACGATTCCCATCGGTCATCACCGTTTTCTTCGGCCGTCACCCTTTGATCCGTCCCATCGCCGACTGCGAGGCGATGAGACCGCTGATCCGGTTGCGGAATTCATACACATCGGCGCGGTAGAGTGTCGTTTCCTGCCAGAGCGGCTTTTCGTGGTTGGCGAATCCCGTTGCCACAATCTCGAAGCAGGCGGTGCCGGCGGAAATCTCAAGGTGGGCGGCCTGCGCTTTGGTGGCATTGACAGCATGGATGACCTCTTCCGCACCGGTGATTTCGAGACCGCACTTCTCCGTCCAGCAACGGTAGAGGGAACTTTTTGCATCGGTTCGCGTCATCTTCGGGCACAGGCTGGCCACGACGTGCCGCCGCTCATAGATCACCGGCTTGCCGTCGGCCAGGCGAATGCGCTCCATGTAAATGAGCGGCTCGTCTGCATGGACTTTCAGACTCGTGGCTACTGCGGGCGGTGCCTCGGCGGCAGTCAGCTTGCGGTATTCGACCAATTCCGTGCCGGGCTTCTTGCCTGCGGCCAGGGCCTTGTCTGTGAAACTCACGAGCCGCTCCAGGTCGTAATCCAGCACGCTCTCCCGCACAAAGGTGCCCGCGCCTCGCCGCACCTCCAGCAGGCCCTGCGAGACGAGGCTGCTCAGCGCCTTGTTCGCCGTCGGTCGGCTGGTTTTGAAGCGCTCGGCGATGTCGCGCTCGGTGAGAAACTGCGCCCCGGGCACAAAATCTCCTCCACGAATAAGGGCGCGGAGTTCCTCGATGAGGTGCTGGTGAAAGGTGCCGTTGACGGACATGCGGGGAGAGTCGTTGAAATAATCATTTTGACAAGTGGCTAAGCCATTTACATATTGGCTTAGCCACCATCTCTTCCGATTCAACCCTGTCACCTCGCCAATTCAACCCTGTCTGCCCGCAAACCGCTGATCCGCCCTCTTCTCATGTCGTCTCCGCTTCATTCTCTGCGTGCCGGGATTATCGGTTCCGGCTTTATCGCGCCAGTGCACATTGAGGCGCTGCTGCGCATCGGCGTGCAGGTCACGGCAATCTGCGGTTCGGAGCGGGCACGTCATGTGGCCGCCCAGTGGGACATTCCGCACGTTTTCACCGGGCACGATTTTCAGAGCCTGGTCACATCGGCGGACGTTGATGTGGTGCATATCACCTCGCCGAATCGGCATCATCATGCGCAGTCGCTCGCCGCGCTGGCGGCGGGCAAGCATGTCATCTGCGAAAAGCCGCTCGCGATGACCACGCGGGAGACCTCCGAGATCGTGGAGGCCGCGCGGAGATCGGGCAAGGTCTTCGCGGTGAACTACAATGTGCGTTTCTATCCGGCGGTGCTGCAAATGCGGGCCATGGCGCAGCGCGGTGACCTCGGGGAAATCATCCATGTCAATGGCAGCTACATGCAGGACTGGCTGCTCAAGGAGACGGACTACAATTGGCGCGTGCTCGCCAGCGAGAGCGGCGAACTGCGGGCCGTCGGCGACATCGGCACGCACTGGCTCGATACCGTCGGATTCATTCTTGGTTCTCCGGTCGTGGAGTTGCTGGCCGACCTCTCCACCTACCACCACACCCGCAAGCGGCCCGTGGGCGAGGTGCAGACCTTTTCCAACACGGCGGCGGCGCAGACGGTGGATTGCTCCGTGGACACGGAGGACTTCGCCAGCGTGCTTTTGGCCTTTGCGAACGGAGCGCGCGGCAATCTCGCCGTTTCCCAGGTCGCCGCCGGGAGAAAAAACTGCATCCGCGTCGAGATCTACGGGACGAAGCAGAGTGTGTGGTGGGACTCGGAGAATCCCGACCTGCTCCATTATGGCCGGCGGGATGAAGCCAACGCCACTCCCCTTCGCGCCAGCGCCGGATTCACGGATGCCGCAGGCTACACCGACTACCCTGCAGGCCATGCGGAAGGATTCCCCGATGGCTTCAAGATGCTCTACCGCAGCATCTACACCGCCATCGCCGGCGGACAAAGCGACGCTCTCTTTGCCGACGCCATCGCGGGCCATGAAGAGGTGCGTTTGTGCGAAGCGATCCTCAAAAGCCATCGCGAGCGCCGCTGGGTCACTCTTTGAATCAATCACGACGTATCACCATGAAACTCGGCTTTGTCTCCGCCATCCTTTCCGAACTCCCGCTCGACGAAGTGCTCGCGTTTGCGAAAGCCGAGCGCTTTGCCTGCGTAGAGGTCATGTCCTGGCCTGTCGGCAAAGCGGAACGGAAGTTTGCGGGCGTGACGCATGTGGACGTCACGGATTTCTCCCAGGCAAGGGCGGATGATGTGAACGCCATGTGCGCGAAACACAGTGTCTCGCTCAGTGCGCTCGGTTACTACCCGAACCTCCTCGATCCCGATGCGGAAACCGCCGCCGTGGCGCTGGAGCATTTGAAAAAAGTCATCGCCGCCGCGCCGTTGCTGGGCTTGGACACGGTGAACACTTTCGTTGGCAAAAACTGGAAGCTCAGCGTGGACGATAACTGGCCGCGCTTCCTCGAAGTGTGGGGGCCACTGGTAAAGCTCGCGGAGGATTACGGCGTGCGCATCGGCATCGAGAACTGCCCGATGTTCTTCACACAGGACGAATGGCCCGGCGGCAAAAACCTCATGACCACGCCCGCCATCTGGCGCCGTGCGTTCAGCGACATCCCATCGCCAAACTTCGGCCTCAACTTCGATCCCTCCCATTTAGCACTTCAGTTCATCGAGCCGACGAGCGCCCTCCATGAGTTCAAGGACAAGCTCTTTCACTTCCACGCAAAGGATGTGAAGATTTATCGCGAGCGAATGAATCAGGTCGGCATCTTCGCGCCGCCGCTGGAGTGGCATCAGCCGCGCCTGCCTGGCTATGGCGAGATCGACTGGGCTGCGTTCATGAGCGTGCTCATGGAAACCGGCTACGACGGTCCCGTTTGCATCGAAGTCGAGGACGATACCTTTGGCAAAACCCTCTCCGGCCGCCAGCGGGCGCTGGGGGTGGCGCGTGACGTTCTTTCACCCTTCATCGGAGCCGCTGCGTGATATCTGCGGTGTTTGCCAGCATTGATCTCGGCGGGACAAATATCCATGCAGCCCTGGCTCGTGGCGATGGTTCACACGTTTCCGAGATCAAACAGCCGACCCGCTCGCATGAGGGGCCGGAGGCTGTCGTGAGACGCATGATCGAGGTCATTCGGAGTCTGGCGGAGCAGTCGGCAGTGAAACCATCGGCGCTGGGCATCGGCGTCCCCGGCTTGGTGGATGTGGGCACAGGCACCACGCGCTTTTTGCCCAACATGCCCACGCAATGGCGCGGCATCGAAGTGCGTGCGATGATGGAGGAGGCGCTCGGTTTCCCGGTCCATGTGCTCAATGACGCCCGCACGGCCACTTTGGGCGAGCTGGTCTTCGGCCATGGTCAATCCGTGCGCGACCTGATCTTTTTCACCCTCGGCACGGGAGTCGGCGGCGGCGTGGTGCTCGATGGGCGGCTGCGACTCGGTCCGCTGAATGCGGCAGGTGAACTCGGCCACCAGACCGTGGACCCGCATGGACTGCCATGCAGTTGCGGCAGCCAGGGATGTCTGGAAACGGTCGCCAGCGGTCCAGCGCTCGCAGCGGAAGGCGTGCGACTGCTGCTCAGTGGCAACGCGCCGCGCCTGCACGAGCTCTGCGGCGGCGATTTGAATCGCATCACCGCTGCCACCGTGGGCCAGGCCGCCAGTGAAGGCGATGAGATGGTGCGCCGCGCTATCGAGCGCATGGGTGCGTGGATTGGCATAGCCGCAGCGAACATCGTCAGTGCCCTGCACCCGCGCATGATCGTCCTCGGCGGTGGCGTATCCAAACTCGGTGACCTGCTTCTCGATCCGGTGCGTCGAACGCTGCACACCAGAGTGGGCATGTTTCCCACCGAGGATGTCGAGGTTCGTGCTTCGCAACTCGGCGACAAAGCCGGACTGCTCGGAGGCATCGCGCTCGCCTCGCGAGGGGCTGAGTTCATCCCGCAGCTTCAACCCTCCATCGCGTCATGACCTGCCCTGCCTACATTCTCATGGGCGTCTGTGGTGCAGGGAAGTCGCTCATCGGCCCGATGCTGGCGGCAAGGCTCGGAGCGGCTTTCGAGGACGCGGATGATCATCATCTTCCTCGGAGTCGCGCCAAACTCGCGGCGGGGATTCCTTTGACCGATGAGGACCGCCGACCTTGGTATGCCGTGTTGCGCCAGCGAGTCGTCGAAACCCGCGCGGAAGGCAAAAAACTCGTGATGGCTTGCTCCGCGCTGCATTCCGGCCTGCGGGCCTGGTTGCGCGGGGATGACGACGAAGACCTCATCCGCTTCATCCTCCTCGAATGTTCTCGTGACACGATCGCTGCCCGCATGACGGCCCGAGCAGGACACTTCATGCCGGCTTCGCTTTTGGACAGCCAGATCGCCACCCTCGAAATCACGCCCGACCTCCTCCGCGTGCCCAACGACCGTGAACCGCAGGTCGTGGTGCAATCCATCCTCCAACTCATCTCATGAAAGCAACCCACTACCTCCACGGAACCCGCGTCGAAGCCGGTTCTCGCTCACTGAACCCTCTCACCTCACCCGTCGATGGTGCGCCTCTTGGCAGCGTCGCGGTGGCAGATGCCACCGTCGTTGACCAAGCCGTTCAATCCGCCCAAAAAGCCTTCCAAAGCTGGAGCCTTGTGCCGGTGAAGGATCGCGTGCAGGTGCTCTACAAATTCAAAGCACTCGTTGAACAGAACATCGGCGATCTCGCGAAGCAAGTCACCGCGGAGAACGGCAAAACGACGGCCGAATCCGCTGCTGGCATCGCGCGTGGCATCGAGATCGTGGAGTATGCCGCCAGTTTGCCCCAGCTTTTCGCGGGTGAGATTCTGGAGGTTAGCACCGGTGTGGACTGTTACACGCGCCGCTTTCCCATCGGTGTCGTCGCCGGCATCACGCCCTTCAATTTTCCGGCAATGGTGCCTATGTGGATGTTCCCGATGGCCATCGCCTGCGGCAACAGCTTCATCCTGAAACCGAGCGAGCAGGTTCCCTTCACGCCGCTGCTCTTGGCCGATCTTTTGAAGGAATCCGGCCTGCCCGATGGCGTCTTCAATGTCGTGCAAGGCGACCGCGAGACCGTGGAGGCCGTGCTCGATCATCCCGGCATCGCCGCTGCCGCCTTTGTCGGCTCCACGGCGGTCGCAAAGGCGGTTTATGATCGCGGCATCGCCTCAAACAAGCGCATGCTCACTCTCGGCGGAGCCAAGAATCACCTCATCGTCGTGCCGGATGCCGATCCGCTCATCACGGCAAAAAACGTCGTCTCCAGCGCCGTCGGTTGCGCTGGTCAGCGATGCATGGCGGCGAGTGTTTTGATCGCTGTCGGCGACTGCGACGCGATCATTGATGCCATCGAGCACGAGATGCGAAATCTGACCTGCGGTGCAGAAATTGGCGCGATCATCAGCGTGAAAGCCAAAGAGCGCATCGAAGGCTACATCGCACGTGCTGCGGCTCGTGGAGCCAAGATTCGGCTGGATGGACGAGGTCAAAGCATGGCCGGAAACTACGTCGGCACGACGCTCATCGACGGTATCACCACCGAAGATGAATGCGCCAACGATGAAATTTTCGGCCCCGTGCTGAGCATCCTGCGCGTGAAGACGCTCGACGAAGCCCTCGCCATTGAAAACGCCAACCCTTACGGCAACGCCGCTTGCATTTACACCTCCAGCGGTGCCACGGCCCGCTACTTCGAGATGAAGGCCGAGGCCGGCATGATCGGTGTGAACATCGGTGTGCCCGTTCCGCGTGATCCCTTTGGTTTCGGCGGCTGGAATGCCAGCAAATTCGGCGCTGGCGACATTACAGGACGGGATGCCATTTCGTTCTGGACCAAGACGAAGAAGGTCACGGCCAAGTGGACCTCAAAATCAACCAATTGGATGAGCTAATATGAATGCAGCAGTCTATCTCGGCAAAGAACAACTTGTCGTTCAAAGCGTCGCCACTCCGTCACTGGACGAGGGCGAAGTCCTCCTTCAAATCCATGCCTGCTCCGTTTGCGGCACGGATCTTCGCACCTACCGCCATGGCGACAAGAAAATCATCCCGCCGCGCATCCTCGGTCACGAGTTTTGCGCCACCGTGGTCGAGTCACGAGCGTCGGATGCCAATGTCAAAGTCGGTGACCGCGTGGTGATGTATATCGTCATCGTCCACGAGCGGGATCGTTATGTGGAAATGGGGCGTGAGAATCTCACATCACATCGCACGACGATGAGCTACCACCATGACGGTGCCTTCGCACCCTTCATGAAGGTGCCCGCCATTGCCGTGCAACAGAACAACCTCTTCAAGGTCACCTCCGACATTTCGAACGAGCACATGTCGCTCGCAGAGCCACTCGGCTGCTGCATGAACGCGCATTCGCGGCTCGGCATCGGCTTGAAGGACACCGTGGCCGTCATCGGCGCGGGTCCCATCGGCATGATGCACGCTGCGCTGGCCCGCTTGCAGGGAGCGCAGAAAGTCATCGTCCTCGACAACAATCCAGCACGTCTCGAAATGGCGAAGCGCTTCGACATCGACGCCGCGCTGCTCGTGCAGGCCGATGGCTCGCATCGCGAGCAAGTGCGCGACCTCACCGACGGTTTCGGCACCGATGTCACCATCGTCGCCGTCAGCGCCGCGCCCGCACAGAACGACGCGCTCGAGATCGCCGCGAAAGCTGGCCGCGTGAACTTCTTCGCGGGCCTTCCGAAATCGAACCCCATCGCGCCGCTGGATGTGAATCACATTCACTACAAGGAACTCGTCATCAGCGGCAGTTACTCCGAGAAAAAGAGCGACTTCCAGGCCGCCTTCGCCCTGCTGCACAGCGGGCGTTTCCCCGCTGAGAAGTTCATCACTCACACCCTGCCGCTGGAGCGCATCAACGAAGCCTTCCCGCTCATGGAAAGCGGCGCAGCACTAAAAGTCTGCATCCTGCCCGGCTCCTGATCCATAACCATCATGCTATTATCTCCTGAACAAACCCGCGCCCTCTATCAGCATGCCGCCACCGCAGGCTACGCCGTGCTCGCAGTCAATGCGGACAGCCCTGCCGCCATCGTGGATTGCCTCATCGCGGCTCGTGCGTGCGATGCGCCCATCATTGTCGAGACCAGTCTCTGGCAACTGACCGGGCACAGCTTTGGCGTGGGCGATCCCTGCCTGGGCATTGACCGCTTCCTCGCCGAACTGCACACACTGGCTGCGTGCGAGCGCTTTCGCGATGTGCCGGTCATTTACCACACCGACCACATCAAAGGGCCTGCCACCGTCAGCATCCTTACCCACGCCATGCGAAAGCGGGCCTCCAGCATTTCGCTCGACTCGTCCAGCATGAGTGCGGAGGAAAACATCGCCACGATGATCCGCCTGTGTGAGATCGCCGCGCAGGAAAAACTGCCGCTCACGCTCGAAATGGAAGCCGGTGTCGATGATGGCGTCACGCCGTTGGAGGAGACACGCACGCTCTTTGGTGAAGTCGAAAAGCGAATGCCGGGGCATCTCGCTCTTTGGGCACCGGGTGTTGGCACGAAGCACGGTTTGGGCAATGACCTCGGCGGATTCAATCCCGACGCGATCCGCGCTCATCGCGATCTCGCATCGGAACTGGCCGGTCGGCCCATTGGCATCGCCCTTCACGGCTCCTCCGGCCTCACCGAAGCACAACTGGCCGCCGGTGTGGCTGCGGGCGTGGCCAAGGTGAACTGGTCCTCCGAGTCTCTACTGATCCGCTCGGAAGCCGCCGCGGCCTTCTTTGATCAAAATCGCGAGCGACTCCGCCAAACGCATCCCGACTTCAAAGCCACCGCCATGGACAATGGCCTGCAGCAGAGCATCTCCGCCGCTTATGTGCCTAAAGTGATGGCGCGAATCGAATCGCTCGGTGGTCGCGGGCGGGCCGCTGACTTCCTGAAAACTCTGGCATGATGCCGATGAACTCTCCCTCGCGCATTCTCCTCACCGGTGCGGCAGGCATCGTCGGCAACGCACTGCGCCCCATCCTGCGCACACGCCATGACTGCGTGATGCTCACCGACATCACGGAGATCAGAGACCTCGCCACCAACGAGCGTTTTCACCAGGCGGATCTGCAAGACCTGGGAAGTTTGGAAATACTTTGCGGCCAGGTGGATGCGATCATTCATCTGGGAGGCATGGTCGGCGCGCATTACCGATTCGAGGACGTGCTCGGCCCGAACATCGTCGGCACGCATCACCTCTTTGAAGCAGCGGTGCGCCAGGGCGTGCGCCGCGTGGTTTATGCCAGCAGCCATCATGTCATCGGTTTTGCCCCGCGCGGCTCCTTTCTCGACCACCGCACCGCCCCACGGCCGAATGGCGAGTATGCTCTGAGCAAGGCATTCGGTGAGGCCGCAGCATCCTACTACGCGGACAACTTTGGCCTGGAGGTCCTCAGCATCCGCATCGGCTACATCGGCGATGACATCTCCAAGGAGCGCCGCATTCACACCTGGGTCAGTGCTCGTGATCTCGCGCAGTTGATCCACATCGGCCTCACGCACCCCGACATCCGTCACGAGATCGTCTATGGCGTCTCCGAGGTGCCCGCGCCCTTTTTTGACAATCAAAACGCCACCCGTCTCGGCTATGTGCCACAGGACCGGTCGCTCGATCACATGAAGTCGCCCGATCTTCTCCACTATCAGCCCGACCTGACCACTATTGAAGAAGGCGTCGTCGGCGGCGGCTTCGCCCGTACCGGTTTCGCGGGCGATCCGGCCAAAGTGCTCGCGAGACGGTGAGTCTTGCTCCTGCTCATGTCAGACTTTGGCACCCGCATTCGTCCTCACTTCACTTGAATCCAACCTATCATGAAACTGTCCGCGCTTTTCTTCATCGTCGTCTGCAACAGCTCGCTGTCCGTTGCGGCCACGCTCGACTATGGCCGAGACATCCAGCCGATCCTCTCCGAGCACTGCTTTCACTGTCACGGGAGTGATGAAAAGTCGCGCAAAGGGGAACTGCGCCTCGACGTGCGGGAGAGGGCGCTGAAGGGCGGCGAGGGAGACGGCCCGGCGATTGTGCCGGGGAGGCCGGAAACGAGTGCGATCATCGCGCGCGTGCTTTCGCATGATTCCAATGAGGTGATGCCGCCACCGAAGGAGAAGAAGCCGATGAGCGCGGCACAGGCGGACATCTTGAAGCGCTGGATCGCCGAGGGTGCGAACTACGCGAAGCACTGGGCCTTTGAAGCACCGCGCAAGGAAGCGGTGCCGGCGGGAGGAAATCCTGTGGATGCTTTCGTGAAGGCGAAGCTGGAGGCGATGAAGTTGCAACCTTCACCGCGCGCGGAGGCGGCGACGCTTTGCCGCAGGCTGCATCTCGATCTCGTTGGTTTGCCGCCTTCGCCTGCGGACGTGGCGGAGTTTGTGCAGGCATCGGCGAAGGACGCGAAGGACGCGGCGACGGCGCTGGTCGAGAAGCTGATGAAGTCGCCACACTTCGGCGAGAAGTGGGCGCGGCATTGGTTGGATGCGGCACGCTACTCGGACAGCAACGGCTACGAGAAAGATCTGCCGCGTGAGCAGTGGGCGTGGCGCGACTGGGTGATCAACGCCTTCAACCAGGACATGCCGTATGACCAGTTCCTCATCGAGCAGCTCGCGGGCGATCTGCTGCCGAACCCTACGCAGGAGCAGATCGTGGCGACCGGCTTCCTACGCAACAGCATGGTGAATGAGGAAGGGGCCATCGTGCCGGAGCAGTTCCGGATGGATGAGATGTTCGATCGCATGGATTGCATCGGGAAAGCCACGCTCGGCCTCAGCGTGCAGTGCGCACAGTGCCACACGCACAAGTTCGATCCGATCACGCACGACGAATACTTCGGCATCTTCGCCTTCTTCAACAATGCGTATGAGGCGCAGTCGTTCGTTTATACGCCGGAGCAGCAGAAGCAGATCGCGCAGATCAAAACGGCGGTGCTGGCGGCTGAGGACAAATTGAAAAAACAGCGCCCGCAATGGGACCAGGAAATGGCAGCGTGGGAAGCATCGGTGAAATCAAAGGAAATCGCGTGGACGCCGCTCACGGCCACGGAGCTGGGGAGCACCATCGGGCTGAATCATCCCACGCAGGAACCCGACCTCTCGATTCTCACGCAAGGCCATCCGACGACGAAGGGCGACATCTACGGTGTCTTTGAAACCCATCTGAAAGGCATCACGGCGCTGAGACTCGAAGCCCTCACACATCGCGACCTGCCCATGAATGGCCCAGGGCGCAGCAAGCATGGCACATGGGCGGTGAGCGAGATGGTGGTCACTTATCAAGTCCCGGACTCAGACAAATGGGAGCCGCTGAAGCTGGCGAATGTGACCGCCGATTTCTCGGAGCCCGACGCGCGGCTGGAGGACGAATGGAAGGCCGACTTTGATAAAAAGCAGAAGCGCGTTCGCGGTCCGGTGAGCTACCTCATCGATGGCAGCAACGACACGGCATGGCGCGCGGATCGTGGTCTTGGCCTGCGCAATCAGGAAGGCGTCGCCGTGGTGCAGTTTGAGAAGCCGCTCGATCTGCCCATTGGCACGAAGCTCAAGGTCCTGTTGCGGTTTCATCACAGTGGCGACGATCAGGGACGGCACAACACCATCCTGGGCCGTTGCCGCATCAGCACGACAACGGCAGCCGCTCCGTCGGCGCAGCC